>JAGVPA010000097.1 GCA_020052445.1 bacterium | reverse complement strand
TGACAAATCTTTCAAGGGTGGAAGGATGAACTCGGAAATATCTGTGCAAAATAAAAAATACGACTCCCGAGAGTCGTGTTTTTTATTTTGCTATGTTCGCTTGCAAGTCTTCTGACTATCCAGGCAATGCCAGGCGACTACGAAGCGGAAGAGCTCGGAGGGCCGCAACTGCCACATCGCGCATCTCCGCCTCCAGAGCGTTTTTTGCTTTCTTCGACTGCGGCACCAAGTCCTCCGCCGGTCGAACCGCAGTCCAGTGCGTCCGCTGCAGTCGGAATGGCTGGCGAAGTGGTTTCCGATGTTTCGGAAGCAGTCGAGCCACCTCCATCTTTGCCACCGCCGGCGTCTTCAGAAACCCTGAAGTCTCTCCGAGACCTCGACACGACGTTCGTTCACGTCGCACCGAATCCTTCGTCGGTTCGTGCTCCACCCATGGAACTGAGGAACTGCGAAACAGAATTTCCTGACGAGGCAGTCGTCCAGCCAGATCCGCCAGAAGAGCTGCCCGCCTGGCCGCCTGCCGGAACTACACCTCTGCGAGAAACTGTTCCGAGGGTTCCGGCCATCGGTCAGCTCAGGCTGGAGTCGGATCGGATGGCTGAAGTTCCTCTGCCACCAGTTTCTGATCTCAGAGCAACTGTCATTCCAGGAAATCCAACGGCCGCTCGATTGTCATCACCTGTCGTGATCAGAAAGAGGAAGGAACTCTGGCCCCTCTACGAGAAGTTCATGGTCGGGTTTTATATCTTGATTGTCGTTTTCGGGATAGCAGGTCTCGTGCTTTATGTCATTGACAAGTGAGTCAACCAAGTCCTTCCCGCCGGCCGTATCTCGGTCAGGCGGATTTTTTTTGGTGCGAATAACGAATGTTGGATCGGCCCCCACCCCAACCCTCCCCCGCATATAGCATGCGAAGGAGGGAGAGTTATTTTTTTCCGTCATCCTGAGTCTCGCCTCGTGGTTGTATTTTAAAAAACAAAATAATTCTCCCTCCTTCACCGCCACGGTGGGGGAGGGCTGGGGTGGGGGGGTAATTACCCAACCGTCACACTCTTGGCCAAATTCCTCGGCCGGTCCGGATTAAAACCACGAGCCACGGCGGTGTGGTAAGCCAGGAGTTGTAGTGGAATGACGGCTAGGAGTGGTGCGGTCATGGAATGAGCTTCGGGGAAATAAATTACTTCATCGGCGGCGCTAGCTGGAATTGTTAAACCTTCCGGGGCGACGACAATGGTTTTGGCGCCGCGGGCTTTGACCTCGGTTAGATTGTTAATCATGGCGTCTTTTTCTTCCTCGGATAAAATAACGCCGATGATTGGAAAATTTTCTTCGATTAAAGCGATGGCCCCGTGTTTTAATTCGCCGGCTTCGTAGGCTTCGGCGTGGATGTAGACGACTTCTTTTAGTTTGAGTGCGCCTTCTTTGGCAATCATGGCCCCGGCGTTGCGACCTATAAAATAGGCGTTGGGTTTTTGAGCCAGAAATTCGGCGATTTTTTTGGTTTGTTCATTGGTTTTGTTTATGGTCCGACGAACATCTTCGGATAAAGCGAGCAGAGCGCGACCAAGGGCACGGCCAAAATCTTTGTTGATTTTTTCTCGACCACGGCCGAACCATAGGGTAAGGAGAAGGAAAACGACAGATTGAGCCAGAAAAACTTTGGTGGAAGCCACGGCCTTTTCTGGACCGGCATTAGTGTAAACTCCGCAACCGGTTTCGCGAGCAATGGCTTTACCGACGCGATTGATAATGGAAAAAACATTGTGGCCGAGTTCGCGAGCTTCTTTGATTTTTTGTAATGTATCGTGAGTCTCGCCAGATTGACTGACTGCCAAGACTGCGGTATTACTCGGATAAAAATTTGGTCGAGCTTCCGAGGCGGCTTCGGTTTGAACTGTTTCAAAACCACCATATTTGATTAACCACCAACTGCCGAGCTCAGCCGAATATTTGGCTGTGCCGCAAGCAATAGCCCGCAGATGTTTGGCCGATAAGAGTTCGGTTTTTCTTTCTTCGAGCCCGCCGAGTTTGGCTGTACCGTCTTCTAAAAATAATCTTCCGCCATTGTTTATGGTTCGCAGAATTGTTTCCGGTTGTTCGTAGATTTCTTTGAGCATGAAGTGCGGGAAGGGATCGGCTGTAACCACTTCGTCATTATCAGCCGTCAAAATGGTTTCAGCAATTTCGCTGCAGCCCTCGGCTCGAACGGTACAGACTTTATTTTCCGGCAAAACAAAAAAACGTTTGGTGAAAGAAGTGAAGGCGTCTTCGAGTGAGGCCACAAAAATTTCATCTTGACCAAGACCGATAAGAATCGGACTGCCGTGGCGAGCCAGGACAAGTTCATTCGGAAATTTTTTGTGCATAACTACCAGCCCCCAAGTGCCGTGGAGTTTACCGACGGTTTCGCGGACAGCTGATTCGAGTGAAGTGTTTTCGAGTTTTAAATTTTCTTCGATTAAGTGGGCGATGACCTCGGTATCAGTTTCAGATTTAAAAATATGACCAGCGGCTTCAAGATTTTTTTTGAGTTCGTGATAATTTTCAATAATGCCGTTGTGGACAATCGCGAGATCACCCGAGCAATCGGTGTGCGGATGCGCATTCGGTACAGTAACACCGCCGTGCGTGGCCCAGCGCGTGTGACCGATGGCGAGTGTGGCTTCGTCCATTCCATTTAAGGTCTCGTCGGCTCGTAGAACATCGAGTTTACCAACGGCTTTTGAAATAATTAATCGATCTCCGACAAGCGAAGCGATTCCAGCCGAATCATAACCACGTTCCTCGAGGGCCGATAAGCCGGGGAGGATAACGTCTTGAACAATATTTTTCCGGGGGCCAATGTAGCCAACGATTCCGCACATAGTGGTTTGGTGGTTAAGGGGTTTAAGGGGACGAAGGGGTTGAAGGGGGTTTTAGGTTGGATTGGCCCTCACCCCAACCCTCCCCCACCGAGGCGGTGAGGGAGGGAGATTTATTTTTTTGTAGTTTTTTTAAAGCGACAATTAAAAAAAGAGTAATTCTCCCTCTCCGGCGGGAGAGGGTTGGGGTGAGGGGGTAACTTGATTACAGCGCTCGCCAAAGCACATCAAAAATCAGGCTCTGCGACGAGGTAATATTTTCATCGTCAATCAGTGCACCGAATAATCTTCCGTATTCGTCGGCTGAGACATAAGCGGTTTTTTGACCGTAGATGAAAATGTAGGCTGAGGAGCTTTTTTCTTTACTCAACCATTTTCGTTCGTCGAGTCCGGCGGTTTCGCCACCAGGTCCAATGGAAATGGCTTTGACTCGAACGCTAAGCTCGACGCGAGTTTTGGTAAAGTTTGGCCAGGCCGCGGCGATAAGTTCGCGGAGCTTTGCTGATGAATAAATGCGATAGGTTTTATTTTTGGTTTTTTCGCTGGTTTTAAGAACATCTTTTAGAATGTCTTTGATGCCATCTTTGCCTTCGTAATAACGAACTGCTGGACGATAAGTGGCCGAGCCGGCTAAGGCTTGAAAATCCGGGAGCAGGGAATCGAGTTGTAGACGGGCTTCCTGAATCGCTACTTCGCGACGAGTCGCCAGACCTCGAAGTTTTTGTGGGTCCTCAGCCGTGAAATATCGATGAGGTTTCGCATCAACATAACTAATGAGGCCAACCTCGATAAGTCGTTTAAGCGCGTCGTAGGAAGTGCCTCGATTATAACCAGCTACTTCGGCGACTCGACGCAGCGGGGCAGTACCGAGTTTTAGAACCGCCAAATAGACGTCGAGATCTTTGGTTTTTAATCCCAAGAGTTCGAGGGTCTGCGGTTTAAGATTAATTGTTGTCTTCATATCAGTCAAAAGAAAAATTACAAAGTTATTAGATATAGGAAAACCATACGGTTTTTAGCGGAAAAAGACAATACCAAACTTGTCCAGATTTGTCCGACAAATTTTTTATTCAAACGAAGCATTTTTTGTGATATAATAATTTTATAAATTGTCATTCTGAGCCCAGCGAAGAATCTGCTGAGGTTAAAGATTCTTCCGTGGCGTCAGAATGACGGATAGTAGAAGGTTATGAACGAAGGTTTATTTTTTCAGATTGGTGGTGTGATAATCATCGCGGCGGCGTTGTCTTTTTTAGTGCGGGCGTTTAAACAGCCACTCATCATTGCTTACCTGGTAGCCGGTATTTTAGTTGGCCCGGCTTTTTTATCTTTGATTCACGAGACGGCGGCTTTCGACGCTTTGGCTAAGATTGGAATCTCTTTTCTTTTGTTTACGGTCGGACTTGGTCTTAATTGGCGACGAATAAAGGAAGTTGGCGCTGTCTCGGTCTTCAGTGGGTTAGCTCAAGTTATTTTTACCTCGGCTGTCGGTTTTTTGATTGCTTATTTTCTTGGTTTCGATGTCACAACCAGTCTCTTTATTGCCGTAGCTTTTTCCTTTTCAAGCACCATCATCATCGTCAAAATGCTCATGGATAAGGAAGACTTGGATACTCTTTATGGCAAAATTACCGTTGGTTTTTTAATCGTCCAGGATCTTATTGCCATGATCATCTTGCTGGTACTCGGGGCGATAGGTAAAGGACAAACACCGGTTCAGATTTTGAGTTGGTCACTTTTAAAAGGTTTGGTAGTAGTTTTGTTTTTCTGGTTGCTTTCAACTTACGTCGTTCCACACTTGGTTAAATTTGCCGCCGCCTCGCAAGAGTTACTTTTGGTTTTTTCGCTGGGTTGGTGTTTTGCGGTGGCTGGAATTTTAACTTACTTTGGTTTTGGTCCGGAAATCGGCGCGCTTATTGCCGGCATCTCGTTATCCGGAACACATTACGAACACGAGATTAATGCTAGAGTAAAACCGCTGCGTGATTTTTTTCTCATTTTATTTTTTGTCGCCCTCGGCACCCAACTCCAACTCGCCACAGCTGCTCAAATGATTTGGCCGATTGCCATTTTTTCGCTTTACGTTTTTGTCGGTAATCCAATTATCATGATGCTGGTCATGCGGACCCTGGGTTATCATCCGCAAACCGGCTTTTTAACGGCCGCGACGACCGCTCAAGTTTCAGAGTTTTCTTTCATCATGCTCGGAGCCGGAGTTTCGCTCGGACTCGTCTCACCATCAGCCATGACTTTGGCCGCTGCCGTTGGACTTATCACCATTGCCGGCTCAACTTATTTTATAAAAGAAAACGAAAAGATTTACGATAAATTTCGTCCGATGTTTAGAATTTTTGAACGTCAGCGTATTAAGCATGCCGCCAAAGCTCGAGCTGCCGCTTCACCTGATGTTATTTTATTCGGTTGTCATCGCACCGGTGAAGTTTTACTCAGTGAGGTAAAAAATCTTGGCCACAAATATCTGGTCGTCGATTACGATCCCAAAGTTATTGAAATGCTAAAGGCTCGCCGGGTTCCAGTAATTTATGGCGATGCCGGTGACGAGGACTTTTTGCAAGAATTGCGCGTGGCCAAAACCAAATTATTGCTTTCAACCATTCCCGATGTTACGACCAGTTTGGAATTGCTAACTTATTTACGAGCCGAAAACTTTAAGGGCACGGCCATCGTGGCTGCTCGTTCGCCGGAGGAGGCGATGGAATGTTATGCACTTGGCGCAGCTTACGTTATCGTGCCAAGTATCCTCGGGGCCGAAAGATTTCGCGAACTTTTGCGGCAAAATAAAAATCAAGCCAAACAGTGGCAAAAAACCAGAAAGATTGGTAAAGTGGAGGCCAAGGAGGACATCGAACTCGACGAAGAATAAAAATAGGATTTACGTGTTTGGTGCATAACTTCGTCAGGACTTAAATTTTTCGTTCAACGTATGTTTATACGTTTCACAAAAAATTTAAGGTCTTCCTCGTTCTGCATCCAAACACGTAAGTCCTAAAAATAACCTTTATTTTATATGTTTGACGAACGTGGCGGTTATCAACCGGTAGAACGACCGAGTGGAAGACGAGCACCGGAATATGTTCCGTTATTCGAACAACGAAGACGCCAAGAACAAGCCGAAGCAGAAAGAGCGGCTGCCGCACCACCACAACCGCAGACTTGGGCTGAGGCCAAAAGGGCGAGTCGGGAACGTAGAGACGCAGAAGAAAACATGAGGGAAGTTTCTGCCAGGACAAAAATGCTAGCCGAAATTCCGGCAGGCAGTTGGGGAGAAAAAATTAATTATATAAAACAAATTTTAAGACCAAAAATAGAAAACAGAAGAAGGGAGTTCGACGAATACCCCGGCGATCCAGGTGAAGAATTTGAAAATTCATTGAAAGCAGACGAAGAAGCTCTTGTAAATATTGAAAAACAATTTGGAATTAAAAGTTAATTAAATATTTGATTGTATGCCAAGAGATGATTTTTTTACAGAGGGTAATCAGGGGAGGGAATGGATGGGGGGTCATGCAACAGAAGATCGAGTAAGATCAAGACCGGCAGTAGGACTGGAAAGACCGCCGGCTTCTTTTGAAGCTAAAGAAAAAAAAGAAGGCCGAGTAATTGTAAGAGGAGAAGTTTTTACAGAAGCTAAACCGGAAAGTCTTCAAAAAAAAGAACCTTGCGAGGACACGGTCGGTGTTTGGTCTGAATTGGGTCTTTCTTTGTTGGCTGATGGCATGGGTGGAAACGGTCACGGTGAAGTTATTAGTCGAGAAGCAAAAGCGGCGATTAATAAGGTTGTCTCTCAAATAAAACCCGGGGCAGAGATTTTTATTGGTAAAGATGCAAGTGATAAAGGCATAACTTGGAAAGAAAAACCAACGCCCGAAGAAGCTGATTATTTATTGGAATTTTTGTTTCGACGAGCGGCTGTAGCCTGTCGCAGTAAATCAGAAGAATTTGGTACACCCGAACAAATGCCCTCTACCACTCTCACTTTAGGCATGATGATTAATACAACTGAGGGTCCACGTTGGTTTGTTAAAAGTGTTGGTGATTCGCCGGTTTATTTAAGAAAGAAAAGCGGGCGGGTTATTCCTATCGATCATAATTATGGTCTTCCGGCCGATTCTTCTTTGGAGGATGAGCTAAAAAACCAGACAGGAACTTATGTCGATATTACAAGACAGGAAGTTGATTGGATCAGTCAAGCCAGAAGTCCAGAATCTTTCTTAAATATACTTGCCGCCGAAGGCCGTTGCACAGAGGATCAAAAAAAAGAATTGACTGCCAATTACAGTAATTTGGTTTATTATTCTGACAAAAATAGATCAGGAGATGAAAAAGAAAAAGCTCTCTGGAGTTTGTGGCGAGAATTTAATATTTTTTATGGTCGTTTAAAGGTGCCAGGCCGAACTGCTCGTAATGGTGTTTCCCAATCACTCGGTTCTACTGGATTAAGTGAATTAAATATCCATTCAGCGACAGAAAATGGTATTCCTGGCGTGGCGATCGAGGCCGGTGATGCTGGATTTTTGGTTTCAGATGGTGTGAGTGATACTCAGACTGATTTGGAAATCGCTATGGCTTTAGCTAGACCAAGGACACTAGTGGAGCAAGTTAAAGATTTGGTAGCCGAAACAAAATTAGCCAGACAGGACGTAAAGAATTTCCGTAAAAAAGATGATGATGTGGGAATCGCGGCCACTGAATTTTCTGAAATAGCCGAAGTTAATCTTCGGAACGAAGACAAACCCGAAGGTATACGGTTGACTCTTGAAATAGAGAAAAAGGTTCCAAAAACTGTTGTCCCCGAAGCAGTTTCAGAGTCAGGCCAACCATCAGAACCAGAAGAAGAAGCGCCAGAATTTTATTTTGAAGAAAGAGCACAAATAACTCTAGCGGCTCCTAATGCCGGCAAATGGCAAGTTTTACGTCGGTGGGTTGATCCAAATCAAGGAGAAATGTATGAACTGGGAAAAAACAGTCGGATACCATTTTTTCCTAAAAAGAGGCTGATTCTTCCACAGACAGCAATCGTCAAATAAAAATTAAAGATTATCTCTTGACATTCCAAATTAGCACTCATATAATGTGAGTGCTAATTTTTTATGGATACACGTCGCGAGCAAATTTTGCGGGCTATTATTGAAGAATATGTCCGGACAGCTGAACCGGTTGGTTCAAAGTATCTGTGCGAAAATTGCGATTTCGACGTTTCTTCGGCCACGATTCGTAATGAAATGATGGCGCTTGAGGATGATGGTTACCTGCGCTCACCACATATTTCAGCTGGTCGTATTCCGACTGAAAAGGCTTACGAGTATTATCTGCGAACCTTTGTTCAGGCCAATCACGGTGGCAAAAATCAATCTCGGTTACGCGAGGCTGTTTCCTCGGCCATCGATGACGAATCAACTCTCAGGTTAATGGCCAAAACTTTAGTCGACTTGTCCGGTGAAACCGCCATCGTGGCTTTTGGTCCGCATCGCAGTTACTACACCGGCGTTTCCAACTTATTCCAAAAACCGGATTTTCGCGATTTGGAAATGTTACAAAGTTTATCATCAATGGTTGATCGGTTCGACGACGTGACGGCCGAGATTTTTGATCAAGTGACTTCCGAACCACAGGTCATGATCGGCACCGAAAATCCATTTGGTGACGACATGACGGCGATTCTGGTTAAATATCGGCTACCAAATAATACGGTCGGTTTTCTCGGCCTGCTCGGTCCGCTCCGTATGAATTATAAAAAGAACCTTTCGCTCATCGAGGAAGCGAGGGAAGTGTTGGGTGGGGATGAAGGTCTGAACCCTGATTCACTTGATTAAAGGATTTTCTTGATTTTAGAATCAAAACAATCGAAGTTCAAAACAACAACCACAATCCTGTAAATCCTTTAATCCCATAAATCCCAGTTCAGACAATTAACAAACCACAACTATGTCCGACGACACACAAAAAATCGAAGACGAAGAAACCAACTCCAATCCAACAGCCCCTGAAGCTCTTGTTTCCCCTGAAGCCCCTCAATCCCAATGTTTGGAATACCTCGCCGGCTGGAAACGTGCCCTGGCCGATTACGATAATCTCAAAAAAGACCTGGCTCGCGAACGTGGCGACATGCGTCGGGCGTCGACGGTTGAGTTGTTAATTCATCTTCTGCCAGTCATGAACAATTTTGAACAAGCCACCAAACACCGTCCACATCTTGACGATAAAGCGGCCGAGGCTTGGGTTAGTGGAATTCTCATGATCAAAACCCAAATGGAAAATTCCATCAAAGAACTTGGCGCCGAACCTTTTGACAGCACTGGCGAAAAATTCAATCCCGAAATTCACGAATCCGCCGGTTCACGTCGCGAGGAAGATCGCGAGGATCAGATTGTTTTGGAAGTTGTACAGCGCGGTTGGAAAGTGAATGGCAAAGTGGTTTTTCCGGCCAAGGTGATTATTAACGGGTTGTAGGGGTTGGAGGGGCGGAAAGGCAGGGCAAACGCACCAACTATTTGTGTCCACAAGGCAGTCTCACTTAAATCCCCAATAAAAATGGAATTTATAATTCAAATGAGAGAAAGTCGTATA
>JAGVPA010000006.1 GCA_020052445.1 bacterium | reverse complement strand
TTTAAGTGTCCTTATCTCATCAATCATGGTTTGGTTTTAAACTAATGGAATCATTTTGTATTTTTGTTGAATGTTTTTAGAGTTTCCGATACGTGAACTGCCGCGTAGAGCTGGTCGAAGTCCCTCAGCCTTCGGCTCAGTTTCAGAGCCATTGCGAAGACGAAGGTCAGAAACCAGACCAGGCAGGTGGTCGTGTAGTAGACACTGGCACTGAGTGACAATGCCGAACCAAATCCGGCAAAAATGAGCGTGGGTATAGTTGCCCAGATGGCGGCTTTTACGAGCCAGTTTTTCACATCCTTCATCTTTCACCTCCTATACCGAAAATCCTTGCGAGTCTAATCGGTTGTGATCAGGTAACACCGCGATGTGGTTGACGAGTGACGCCGATTTTTCCGCCAACTATTAGCGGTCAAACCCACACCCAATCCTTACCCTGATGAAGGCCACTGTTTACGAAATGAATTCGTAGACAAGGGTCTTCATCAGACGTTCAAGGCTACTATAAAGAATCAAAAATGTCAAGTGTGGCTACAGCTGTCTTCGGCCAAGAAAATTTTTTTGTATGTTCGAGTCCGACAGCAATCTTTTGTTTCCGTAATTCCTCAGAAGACAAAAGTTCTTGCAAAGCCGCCACTATATCATTCGAATTATATGGGTTAACACAAATAGCTGCCTGACCACCAACTTCCGGCATCGAGGAGATGTTTGAAGTAATGACCGGAGTCCCCGAAGCCATTGATTCGATGATGGGTAAACCAAAACCTTCGTAAAGTGAAGGGAAAAGTGTGACTTTGGCCAGTCGATAAAAGGCGGGACGATCTTGGTTTTTTACGTAGCCGAGTTCGTGGATGAAAAGTTTTTGATTTGGAGTTAATTTTTTAAAAAGTTGCTGACTGTAACTTGTGGCTTTGCCGACGAGAACCAAGTGAAGATCATCTTTGGTTTTTTGTCGATATGTGCTGATGACTTCGATGACCGCCTGGAGATTTTTTCTTGGTTCGAGGGTGCCAACAAAAAGGGCAAAGTTTTTTGGTAATCGGTAGTGGGATTTAAGACCGTGATCTTGGGCTTCTGGTTTGACTGAAAATTTTGGTTCAAGACCATGCGGAATGACGTGAATATATTTTTCGTCAACCTCAAAAATATTTTGAACATCATGAGCGGCTGATGCCGATGGAACGATTATAGCCCGAGCATTTTGGGCCAGTTCGCGAGCCCTGGTGAAACGATGCCAGAGGCGGGATTTGCGATCAAATAAGTTAGGAAAAATTTCAAATGATAAATCATGTAAGGTTAAAACGTATGGTATGCCCGGTGAAAGTGAAACAATGTTTAAATTAGGAAAAAAGAAAAGCGGTTTTTCTTTTAAATCTAAAATATCAGTAGCCAGTCGGTCGAATTTTGGTTGCCCGGTTGTTAGAAGTAAAGCATTTAAAATTCGGTTAGGAAGACTGACATGAATTTTTTTGACATTCGGATAGTTGAAAACAGGTAAATTGGTCTGAACTCGTTTTGAACCGCTGGACAAAAGAATGTATTCGTTGTTTTTGTCTAATTCAAAAAGAGCTTTAAGCAGCTCCAGCGTGTACTGACCGATACCGCTAGGTTCCGATTTGGTTAAATGACGGATGTCGATGACGATTTGCATAGGAATTTCGTAAAAGCGTAAAGGCGTAAATATGTAAAATTTACGTTTTTACGATTTTTACATTTTTACTCCGAAACGGTTCTTTGTTTCTCCACAACCTTCCTAACCACTTCCTGAATTTCGTTTTTGAATCTTTCGGTATTAAATTTTTGGGCATGCTCTCTGATAACTTCTGGATTATATTTTTTTTCATCAAAACGAATCAAAAGATCAGCTAGTTCTTCCCAAATTTGTTCGTCAAAAAATTCGCCGGTCACGCCTTCGATAACAGTTTCGGTGGCGCCGCCTTTTCGGTAGGCAATAACCGGGCGACCGGCGGCCATGGCTTCAACGGCGGTGATGCCAAAATCTTCTTCCTGGGGATGTAAAAAAGCCCGACAGTTAACGTAGAGATTTACGAGTTCTTGGTCAGAGACGCGGCCGACAAATTCGATATTGCTATTGGCGGTTTTTTTTAATTCTTCTTCGATTGGGCCGGTGCCAAAAATTTTAAGCGGCAAACCGGTGCGATTGAAAGCTTGGATGATTAAATCGTAGCGTTTGTAGGGCACTAAACGACCGCCGACCAGGAAATAATTTTTTGGTTCAGAACTGATGAAAAATTTTTCGGTGTTTACCGGCGGATGAACCACGATGGAATTTTTACCGTAATATTTTTTGATGCGTTCTTGCACGGTTTTGGAATTGGCCACAAAAAGATCGACCCGTTGAGCGGCCGCGTGATCCCAAAGGCGAAGTTGGGATAGGACTGGTAATAATATGGCTTTGATGAACCAAGGAACTCTAAGTTCGGAAACATAACTGTGCGTGTCGGACCACAAATAGCGAGTTGGGGTGTGACAATAACAAATATGGACAGCGTTCGGTTTAATAATCACACCTTTACTGAAAGCACTGGAACTGGAAACAATGGCGTCAAATTCGGTCAGATTATAACTTTCGGTGGCCGCTGGCATGAGGGGGAGATACCACTGGTATTTTTTTAGAGAGAGCGGCAGTTTTTGCAAAAAGGAAGTTTTGATTTTTTTGTTTTGGAAATCCGGAAATTTTTGGGCATCATAAAAAAGAGCGTAAGTCGGGGCTTGTGGCCAAATATCTTGAAGCACGCGCAGCACCTCCTCCGCTCCGCCGTCTTGAACCAGATGATCGTGAACCAAAGCCAGTTTCATATTGTTACGAATTATCCCGCCGACGGAGGCCTTTGACGGGACCCCGTCCGAACCTAAAAGGCGGGGCGAATTGTGGACGAAATCACAAATCAACGAATTTTGCCCCCCCGTCATCCCGAGTCAGCTCTTCGACCATTCAATCGGCCTCATGGTCGCCTTGAGTCAGATCGAAAGGCGATTGGACTCAGAGCCCTGAGCCGAGTCGTCTTTCGATTCCTCAAGGCGACCCTGAGGCGACTCGAAGGGGTCGAAGGGAGAGGGATCTCGCTTGCCACGCCGTAGCTCGCCGCGAGCGTAGGGTGGCCACGTGACACCAATCCAAATTAGTATATTAGCCAATATTAGTAATTCGATTCCTCAATAAGCGCCCTTCCTAAAAATGACCACCAACGGTGTTTTAACCAAAATACTTAAATCCAACCAAGGGCTCCAATGTTCAATATAATAGGTATCTAACCGCACTTCAGCTTCAAAATCAAGGTCGGCGCGGCCGCTGATTTGGGCCAGACCGGTAATGCCAGGTTTTACCGCCAAAACTCGGCGATGATGAGGTTTGTATTCGGCAACTTCTTCTGGTAAGTGAGGACGCGGGCCGACGAGTGACATGCGGCCGAGCAGTACCAAATAAAATTCCGGCAATTCATCGATACTGAATTTGCGAATAAATTTTCCGACCCTGGTGACCCGCGGGTCATCTTTTAATTTGAAAAGCGGTGTCCCTTCGCGCTCGTTGCCGTATTTTTTGACAAAGGCTGGATCGAAACGATATTTGTGAGCGTCTTTAATCATGGAACGGAATTTGAAATAGTGAAAATTTTTATTGTGTTGGCCAACCCGCAAAACTTTTTGGCCGTTTGGCAAACGAGAAAAAAGAATTCGTCCAGGCTGTTCTGTAAAAAGAGCTGCGGCGGCGAAAACTTGGATGGGCAAAGTTAGAATAATTAAAACAAAAGAAAAAATAATGTCGAAAGTTCTTTTGTAAATTGCCCCCCAGCCATCGAGCGGAGTTTTTCTGATTTCCACGACCGGAATGCCAGCATAAGTTCCAATATCGGTTCGACCAATGGCGGCGGCGAAAAGATCGGCAGTGTATTTGAAGGCAATGTGTTCGGCGTCGGTGAAAGCTAAAAGTTCGAGGGTTTCCTCGCGGGAAATATTTTGATCGGTGAGAAGAATTTCGTCGATCGCTTCTTTTTTAATTAATTCTTCTAAAGATTTTTGAGCTTGACTGTCGTATTTTTTAAAATGAGCGACCACCTTGAAACCAAGTCGACCCTTGTGTTGAAATTCGTTAATAAGAGCTTCGGCCGTTTTGTTTTTTCCAATAACTGCCACCCGATGGACACCAATGCTTCGAGCCAGCAGGGTGCGTTGTAATAAACGAACAGCCAGACGTTCAAGAGTTAAAAAAACGACGGCAAAAAACCAACCGGCCAAAACAATGAAACGAGATTCAAAAAGTGACCGAGAAAAAAAGAGGACAGAAAAGATTACGGCCATGCTGGCGGCTGAAGCAATAAAGAGACGAACCAATTCTTTTTTGAGCGGCTGTGGCCGGACACTGTACAGACCAGCCAAGGCAAAAACCAAGATCCAAAGAAAGACCACCAAACTTAAAACCGCCAGATAACGATCAAAAGGTAATTGAAAAATAACCGGGCGAATGTCAGCCAAAGCCGGATGAAAACGCGTGGTGTAAGCCGCAAGACCGGCCATAAAAATAGCCAGGATGTCTAAGGGTAAAAGAAGAAAAGTTAAAAATAATTCACTTCGTTTCATATTTTTTTCGTTGTCACGAACTTGGTACCAAAAAACCTGTCATCCTGAGCCAGAGAAGGATCTCGCCTCGTGATGTAAAATTATGACAGTATTATAGCTCGAAAACAGACGATTGACAATGAACAATTTTAGTGTTATCATCCCGGCGCATAGACTATTGGGCAATTACCCCGCACCTTTCCATCTTTATTTTTTAATATGTTTTATGTTTATATCTTGAAAAGTCTGAAGAATTCTAGTCTTTACTTCGGTTATACAGCAGACTTAAGGAGAAGATTTTCTGAACATAACGCTGGCAAGAGTAATTATACAAAGAACTTAATACCGTGGGTTCTGGTTTATTACGAGGCATATAAGAATTCAAGTGACGCTCGAAGACGAGAACGCGCTTTAAAGAATTCTGGTAAAGCCTATGGGCAGCTAAAAGGACGTATTATCGAAAGTTTAAAAATAGATGGTTAAAAAATAAAGACGGAAAGGTGCGGGGAGGAAAGTCCGAACACCCCGCAATCAGCGATGATTGTGCGACAAGAAAAGCCGCTAACGGCGGCCGAGTATAATGATTAGTGGACGACCTTGAGAGATCTCTGTTGTCCATTTGTCAAAAGCTTAGGGAAAGTGCAACAGAAAATACAACGCCTGAATCCGCAAGGATGAGGTTCGCGCAAGCGACCAGGTAAGTTTGAAAACGTGAGCCCGCCTTCGGGTGGGATAACCTCGCTTCGGCGAGGTGAAGTAAGAGCTCACGCGGGCCAGTCTTGAGAAAGACGCCGTGGAAAACCCTTCCCCCCTTCGTCGAGCCCGGCTCGACTTTGGTGGGGCGCCTCCATAGCCTCAATAATTTTGTGGCGACGGGGCGTTTGGTGCAAGAGCAAGCTTTATTGGTAGCTCGCTAGAGTCGGTCAGCAATGGCCGAACCAGATAAATTATTGCCTCCCCCGCACCTTTTTTTAAAAGGTGCGGGGTAGACAGAATTCGGCTTACAAATAGTTCTATGCCAAAAAAACATCCTTTACGGGATGTTTTTTTGTCTTGAATTTCGATTTTTTATTCCCGCAGAAAACCGCCGACGAAGTCGGCAACGGTTTCCTTTTAAGACGAAGTCCTTGCCCGATTGAAGAAAATTAACAGTATTGTAAGAT
>JAGVPA010000033.1 GCA_020052445.1 bacterium | reverse complement strand
ATTCTAACTCATTTAAAATCTACGAGTGCGTAACGACTGCCATTGTGGCAGTCCTGCTCATTAAGCCACCAGCTTTGCTGGTGGTGTCTAACTTCCAAAGGTATGACAAAACATCAAGTTAAAACCAAGACCAAAACTTCGACGGCGGTCGGAGTGGCCTTGCTGGCAGTGGCTGGTTTGGCGGCCGCCGCGGCTATTGCCATGGCAGCTTTGCCACCAAAATTAACGGTTAGATTGGTTAATACAGTCACTTCGGCAACTTATACCAAGGGAGCAACCGCCGACATGATCGGAATCGCTTTAACCGCTTCCAGCGGACCGGCCGTTGTTTCATCCTTAACTTTTCATGTTTTGGCTGATGACGATGCTAGTTTTGCGACGGTGGAAAATGATTTAACCGCCTCAGATTTTATTTCATCTTGTTCTTTGTATGATTCTAACAATGTGTTAACTAGCGGTCCCGAACCAATTAATTCCAGCGGCGCGCTGACTTTTAATGCTTTAGTAATCGGCATTGGCAGAGGTAGAACCCAAACTTATAAAGTTTCTTGTAACTTAGCTAATGTAACTACGGCAAGCTCCGATGATGATATTTATGCTTTGACAATTAATAGCGATTCCGATGTGTCTGTCAGCAGAGCAAACGGTACAGCCATGACCGGAAGGAATTTGGATATTGGCAATATTTCTGACTCAGGAATTAATTTAAATGGTAGTTCGGTGGCGATAACTGTTAATAATAACGGAACGCTTACGGCTTCGCTTGATGGCACTTCGCCGAGTCCAGATATAATTCTTGGAAATTCAACTGGTGTGTTGGCTGGTGTTTGGGGCTTTGCATCTACAAATGAACCTTTTGAAATAGATAAGATGACAATTACTAATTCGGGTCACGATGAAGTTGCGAATGCGGTTAGACTTACGTGTACAAATGTTTCCGGGATAACAGTTACTAACACAGGTTATTTTTCAAACGGTTCGGTTCTGTTTGCCAATTTGGACTGTTACATTCCGAACAATAGTTATTCAACAATTTCCGTTTCAATTGACACAAATCAAGTTTCTTCATCTGGAGCTACCTCCGGAGACACAATTCAGTTGAGTTTTGCTGATACTAATTTTGAAGCCGTTGGTTTAAGTTCCGGAGTATCTATTGAGGCAGGCGACCTCGCGACGCCGGTAATAAACGCCAGCGAAATGATTCTTCGTAAAACCAAGCCAACCATCGCTTTGGCTAATGGTAGCCCGTCGGGTTCCGGCGTTCCTGGTTTGAACGAAGTTTTGCGTTTTGGTATCGCGGCTGATTCTCGTGGTTATGTCACGGTCGATGAGTTGACTTTTAAATTAACTTCGGTCGCCAATGCCGCCGGCAGCACCTGGAATGTTTGCGACACAGATGGCAGTCTCGGCAGCGCTAACGGCCTTGATGATGCGGATTTTTCTCTTTACGAAATTGATGATTTGTCTTCGGCAATTGAAGGTTCTGATTCTGACTGGATGTTATTGGACGGTGCTGATTTGACTGTTGAATGCACCAAAGATACGGACGTCGTTGATTTTGCAATTCTTGATTTAACAACCCCGCAAGAAGTGGCTGCCGGTTCTTATAACGTTTATTCCTTGTATTTGGATACAACCGGTGCGAGCGCCGTTAACGATGATTCCATTCGTGTTGATCTCCCATCTAATTCCGAGGTTGCTACGAATTACGGCACTGATCCGGACGGAACAATTATTTGGGAGGATGACAGTGGAACAACAGAAATAGACGGAACCTACGTTGAAAACTTGCCAGTCTACGGTGGCACGATTACTTACTAGTAAAAAGAAAAACAGCGACTATCACCAGTCGCTGTTTTTTTAATTTTTTAAGATTCAAATCTGGCGTCACGATTTTTTTCGTCCTTTGAGCGAATCATCCATTGATCAACCACATCTTTTATATCAGTCGCATCAACCGTACCGCGTTTTTTGTTTTTGGAGGCGGTGTGAACTACTCCTATGGCGGTGGCATGATGAGAACGGGAAGATTCAATGGAAACTTTGGCCGAGGCTTCATCAATAAGGTCAATGGCTTTGTCTGGCAGATATCGGCCCTTGATTTGTTTATCTGATAATTTGACGGCCGCTGCTAACGCTTTATCGGTGATTTTTACGCCGTGGAATTTTTCGTATTCTGGCCGCAAAGTAGTGAGAATTGCCAGAGCTTGTTCGGGTGTCGGTTCGTCAACTAAAACCGGTTGGAAACGACGGTCAAGCGCTTGGTCGGGACGAATAAATTCTGAATATTCTGTCCAAGTTGTCGCACCAACCACTTGCAGATCGCCACGAGCCATGGCTGGTTTGAAGACGTCGCTCAAGTTGACCGAACCTTCAGCACTGCCAACTCTGACCAGCATATGTACCTCGTCGATGAAAAGGATAACTTCACGAGAACGTTTTTCCAGAGATTCGATTAATGTTCGAAGTCTAGTTTCCAATTCGCCGCGATATTTGGTTTGTGACATGAGAGCCGTCAGGTCGAGCGAGAGAACTTTTTTGTTTTTAATGGCCTCAGGCACATCGCCACTGGCAATTAATTGAGCCAGTCCATGGACGATAGCAGTTTTGCCGACACCCGGTGCTCCGATTAGGAGTGGATTGTTTTTGGTTTTGCGGAGTAGAATATGAATGGTTCGTTCTACTTCGGCTTCACGGCCGGCAAAGGCATCGAGTTTGCCCAGCCGAGCCAGTTCGGTTATGTCGGTGGTAAAAGTGCCACCGGATTGTTTGGGTGCCTTGCGGCCGTATTGTTTGGCTAATAGCAGGAGCCCGACAACTCCGGCCAGAATCGCGATGATGTATAATGTTTGTGTGTTCATAAAAGTGCCTTCATTATAAAACAAATTTCTTTTTTGAGCTATGTGGCTTTTCCGTTTAATAAATTTTTGGTCTTTTTTCGTCCTCTGTTTAGTGGTCGGATATTTTGTTTGGCAACTTAATTGGTTGATAATCGGCTTGACGATTGTTTTGACCGTTGGTTTGGTTTATTTGTCTTGTAAGAAATTGGTTTTTAAAAAATTTGATTGGGGCAAAATAAGTTTTTGGCGTTGGTGGTCGGGTTTTTTTATTTTGTTTGGCGACGGCTTGATTTTAAGATCGGGTATTTTGGCGCGAACCGCTGAGCCACTTACCAGCCCTTGGTTAGTTTTAAGTCCGGCGATTTTTGTAATTTTTGCCACTGTCACTTGGTTATTATTTTTGCGATTCAGCAGGGAAGAGGACAAACTCGAAGATTTATTTCTTTTATCAATTCACTTTTTCTCGGCTTTTTCCGTCGCGACGATCATTTATAAAATTGGTTTTGGTTTTGATCCATTTATCCACCGAGCAGCCGAAACGGTTCTGTACAAACTCGGTGAGATTGAACCAAAACAGTTGCTTTACACCGGCCAATATGTGACTGTTGCAGCTTTGAGTCATCTGACTGGCTTGGCCATCTCAACCATTGATAAATGGCTGGTACCAGTTTTATCGTCGGTCAGTCTTCCGGCCGTGATGCTGATTGGTTTACGCGATGGTTATGGTTTAAAAGCGGCCAAAAAATGGTTGCCGGCTTTTTTGATCATTCCATTTTTGCCTCTAGTTTTCACCGTACCCCACAATTTGGTTTTTCTTTATGGTTTGTGGATAATTTTTTTGTGGCCAGTCGCTTTTGAAAACCGGAAGGCTATTTTTACTTTGCTTGGTCTCGGAGTCTTGTCTCTCGTCACTCATCCGTTGCTCGGTCTACCGCTGTTTTTATTTACGATTTTTATTGCGGTTTGGACGAAATTAAAATCCAGAAGTCCTCAAGTTTTAGCGGCTTTGTTTTTTTTGATAATTTTAGCCGTGTCCTTGCCAGCTTCGTTTGCTTTAAAAAATATCCTGGCCGGTTTGCCGGCTTTTGCTTCTTTGGATTTTTGGCATCGCCTAGATTTGTTCTTCGGACTTTTCCAAGATCCTTACAAACACAATTATTTTCCGATTCCGCTGTTTTGGCAGGTCCTTTATAAATATCGAATTTATTTACCCATCATTTTGAGTGTCTCAGCTTTTGTCGGCGGTTTTCTGTTTTTAGTAAAAGAGCTGAGAAGAAAAATCTGGCCATTGTTTATATTTGTCATCGGAAGCCTTATCGCCATATTTTTTACCAGCACCTTATTTGTCTTCAAAGATGTTATTTCTTATGAACAAAACGAGTTTTCTTTGCGCTATCTTCAGTTTTTGCCTTTTGTCAGTTGGCCAATTTTGATTTTAGTTTTGGATAAACTATTTTCGAATAAAAAATCAAATTTTTATTTTTTAAGTTTGATATTTTCAATAATGATTTCGTTTGCTTGGTACCTGAGCTACCCGCAAGACAATCCGAAAGTGGTTTTTTCCGGACCAAGCGTCAGTGCGGCTGACATCGAAGCTGTTCGGTTTATCGAAGAAAGAAACGTCGGAGAAAATTATTTGGTTTTGGCTAATCAAATGACGGCGGCGGCCGCGTTACAGGAATTCGGTTTTGCCCATTATCTTTCGACCTCATCGGGAGAAATTTTATGGTATCCATTACCGACTGGCGGGGAACTGTATGGATATTTTTCCGAGATGGCTTATGTCGAACCAAAACGCGAGACTATCCAGGCAGCGATGAATTTGACCGGAGTTAGTCGAGGCTACTTTTTGGTCTCGAACTATTGGCCTTATGCCGATTGGTTTGTCGAGCGAGCGAATCAGGAAGCAGATAATTTGTTCGAGGTCGATAACGGTGATATTATAATTCTTGAATATCTTAAAAAATAGTTATGCCAAACAAAACAAAAGTCGCCACAAAAACTTCAACCAAAACTTTTGTTGCCTTACTAATTACGGCTGGAGTTTTAACTGTCGCCGCGGCTTTTGCTATGGTTACCGTGCCAACAGGCCAGGGCAAACGCATCAACTTTCCAAAACTTTTAGCAAATAATTGTTATCCCAGCCAGCTTTCAACCGTTTAGCTTTGACACCTCGTTTCAAACTTT
>JAGVPA010000056.1 GCA_020052445.1 bacterium | reverse complement strand
GAATTGGTCTATAAATTCTTGAAGAGACTCCGGATGTTGTTTTTTCATCTTTTAATCATACTCTGAGTGGTTAGGGGTGACAAGCGCCTACCCCAGAAACTCTATTTTCCACGTCAACTTGACCGCCATAAAAATCATAAATTTCACCGGTTAAAGGATTCAAACTCATGGCGTTGATGGTAAAATCACGACGACGAGCCGCTTCTTTTTTTGGTAAATCCGGAACGCCAGTAACTTCGTAATCCTTATGACCTCCACCTTTTTTAGATTCAACTCTGGGAATTGCTACATCAATATCAAGTCCACCGCCCAAAAAAACCGTAAAAACCTGAAAAGAAGCGCCTACAGTCTTAACATTACCAGGAAACAATCTATCCAAAACCTCTTTGACCCGATGAATTGGCACGCCGTAAATTTCCAAATCCGCGTCTTTGGATTTTTTGCCGACTTTAAAAAAATTTCGAAACAAAAGATCGCGGACATAACCGCCGACAATCACCACTTCCGGCGAAACAGAAGACCTTTCATTATCCGCGAGTTCAATGTTTGTAAACTCTTTGGCAATTCTTGAAACCGCTTGTTGAATTGTCTTATCTCGAGTGTCTAAATTTTCTTGTCTCAAAAAAATATTACGGTCTTCTTGTGGTGGTCGGGGCTCTGTTTCAAACATACTTAAATAAAAAGCTAAACGAATTCATATCTATAGGTCTCATTACCATCTGCGCCCATAATTCTATTACCGCTATCGTCTCTAGCTGTGACTTGAGCTGCCACCGCCTCGAAACTCATAGCTGGAATATCAACAACAACATTTCGATTTACCGCTTTTTTCGATCCATCAAACCTATCCTTTAATGTAAAACCGATTGTCACGTGAGGTTCGGTTTTTGGCAAATGTTTTTTTGGGTTTGATTCTTTGGCATTAAAAGCGTCAATCAAAGCATCCAACCTTGTTTGAACTTCTGCCGGCACACGAATTACGGCAAAAAAAACCACACCTTTTGGTTTATTCTTTTTTGGATTAACTAACTCAGCTTGTCTTTCTTGCTCCAAATAAGTTTGGACACCGGCCGCATCAAGACCTTCGGGAAGTGTTCCTACACCGACTATTTCGACCGGCTGGTTAACACAAGAATCAAAAGTAGCCAAATCTTCAGCTGTAATTAAACCATCGTGCAAAATCCTCATTTGGGCGGTTCTAATCAAAGTCATATGGGCCTCGTCTCGATCTTTCAAGGACAGACCATACTTTTCTTCTATTTGTCTTTTAATTTCCCGGATTCCTTCGCGAGGAATATCAAGAGATAAAGCCTGGGCTTCACGCAAAATTTCGAGCCTAGATAATTGTTTTTCATGGTTGGTTTCAGTTTTACCACTAACGTTGAGACCTAAATCGGCCGGATTGATTTTTTTCTCGCCTGACATAAATTTATTGGTTATTATTTAACAAAGGATGATAAAACTCGACGAAAATCTTCTTCTGTAAGAAGCGAGGTTCTGGAAGCGGCAATTAGGGAACCACCGGCCACCAAAACTGTCGGGTCTTTAACCGGGATACTATCGACAGCAACTTCACCGCTACTGATCATGCCATTTAAACCACTAAAGGCCTCGCGATCTTTCTGACCAGCCCAACCATCAACCAATGCTTGTTCATCGGCCGTTCTTTCAGTTTTAGCAATTATCACTGAGCGCTTTTTTTGTTCTTCGGTATTTAAAGCTAAACACAAACCCCTCATATCAATAACCTTGGCTTGATCCGGCATAATACCAATGTCGTAATTATCTCCGCTGTTTCTTTCCTTACCAGCAAAAACCGCCACAATGGTTTCCGGTTTTACTCTGGTATAAGCCATGTTGGTAAAACCGAGCGGTTCTGGGCTTGAAGCAATAATCAAACCAACATCAACCTCGCTCCCATCTGGTCGATTAACTTTTGCTTCTAAAATTGAAGCCTGGCCAAACTCATCATTAAATTTTTCAAAGCCTTTCCTTACATTTTCCCGACCACCTGGAAGAAGGACTTGGATTTCTTGAGACAGAGAAGAATCTACCGAACTTATGTCGCCCATAACGTCAATACCCTGAGCCAAAACTTTATTTAAAAGCTCAAAAATCATAGCATTGCCTTTTGCTTCATAAACACCAAACAAGGTAGGATTAAAACCTTTTGTATTAAATTCTTCCTGGCGCAATCGATCCATTTCCGACTTAATAGCCGAGAAAGTTCCGAGTAAAGTTTTTGGATAGGATTCTGGTGAACCATAAACCGGACCAAGTTCGTTAGAACGGCCGTAATCTATTTTATTAACTAATTCAGCCAAGGTCTCTGTTCCATCAGGCAACTGACCGTTTTCTATTAAATGTTTAACAAAGTAAGCGGAAACAACGGCATCCAAATCGCTCTGAAAATGGGTCTGGACTTTATCAATGGCGTTTTCTTTAATTGTTCTCAAAACTGCCTCGGGAAAATCAGCTACCATTTTAGCTGAACATCTTTCGGCTTTAATTCCTCGCGCCGCCATAAAAGTATCGATTGAATGGTGATCAACTATACCGGCTTCGATGGTTTTTTTATAAATTTCGTCAACAACCACTGGGGTTAATTCGACGCCGGCAAAAGATTCTAAAAAAGTGGCAAACGCCCCGGTGTCAGTTACTAAAATACGAGCCGCAGTTTTTTCCTCTGATTCAACGGCTTGACCTTTCCCCAAAGAAGCCTCGCAGCCATCGTAAGAAACTTCTTTAAAAGATCTTAATTCGGTTTCGGTTTGACCAGGAGAAGAACCGGGACTAAAAATCGACATAAATTTTTCTTTTTAAAAAAGACGCAATGCGCCCCACTTAATATTTGTATTATAACAGAAAAAATTGTTCATGTCAAAAAACCACATGGGGATTGAATTTAAAAATCGGAAAATATATGATGTAAGCGCTGATTAATCTTTTAAATCAACTTTATGGATAACGAACACGGGCAACCACTACCACCTGAAGCCTTGGCAGAACAAGAAACAACCCGGGTCGAATCGGTACGAAGAGAACTTATTGCCTATGCCGAACAAAAAAGTCTTCGATCGCTCGAAGACCGCGTACGTCGGGGTTTAAACTCAGCAGCCGTTTTTGCTTTGTCGGAAACCAGAGCGGTAGTAGAAAAAACAGCCAGAAAAATTGGTGCCGACCTGAAAAAACCGAACAAATTGTTATTGAGATGCAACAAAACGGCCCTTGGAGATTTGCCAACGAGTTTAAAAAAGCCGAAGATCCGTCAGTCAAATTAGCCATGTTGATTCACGATTCGCTGGTTACTGGACGTCAACGTGAAGACGATATGCCGGAACACGAATTTCTTAATGATATCGAAAGGGTAAAAATAAACCTTGAAGCAATTTTTATTAATCCAGAGACAAGTTTTCAAAAAGCTCAAGAAAATCTATTACCTAGTCCCGAGTCATCAAAACATTTAAGAATTGAGGACGGAGTGCCGATTTCTGAATATTATGAAGGCTATGTCGACATGGCGTTATTGGGTTACAAAGCCGGAATCTGGCAAGATGCTGATGGCATGCTGTATGTCGGAGCCGATGAAATCCCCGATGAAATTTTTTCGACTTGGGGTCTAACGGAAGAAAAACGCGAAGATCGTGGCCGAACCGATGTTTCTTTTTACTTAAACGAAAAAGGTGAAGCACTTTTTAAAAAACTTTATAAAGGTTTCGTGGTTGTAATCAGTCGAAACCTGGAAATTGCCAAAGGTATTGCCAAAGCCGTAAATGAAGGACAGATTCCTCGACTTGCCAGTGAAACATTCGGTCACACCACCTACGAACCGACGGCTATGCAATCCGCCGGTGAAATTAAACCCGGATTGGGCGGTAAGGAATTCCTACGTCCGGGAAAAACCATAAACCCGGATCAGGCCACAACCACAGAACTTGTACGACTAAAAGATCAGTTTTATCTCAACATGGGGTATATAAAAGGTCAGTATATATTTCTGGATGCTCTCGACGATCTTCGAAAAGACTGGGCGGCCAAAAAAAAGCCCAGACCGGTTACTTCTGAAGATATGGATAGATTAGCTTTAAAAACTGAAGATAAAATGAAACAAAAAATGGATGAATTACGTTATATTGTTAAAACAGTTGAAGACGATTTGCGCCATTTGCCAGCCAATGTCACAACCATTATGGATATGGCCGGCGGTGCCGGCGATCTTGGTTTGGCTTTAAGTGTATTTTTAAGAGCTGAGGGCCGAAGCTTAAACACAAAAATCGTTGATCCGTTTACCAAATCCGGACGCATTGATGTTTTTACCGATCTTATTATCGATTACCTACCATTTTCAGAAGATTTAAGGGCCGGCACAGAACATACTTATCAAACAATTCAGGAAGCCAAAATTACTCCAGACTCAATCGTTGTTGCCAAGCACCCATGCGGCGATCTCTGCGACTCGATTATCGAAAACTGGATCAAATCAGAAAGTCCGCTGTTGGTAATCATGACTTGCTGTCAAGAAAAAGCTGCTAACAAACGGGCTCGCTACGGTTTGCCACAGGAAGAATGGACACAACTTTGTAATGATTCAGGAAAAACCAATAGTCCAAACCCAGCCATACGTTCTGCCGGCGTGGCCGCTATGAGTCGTCTGGATTTAGCTCGCGTCGAACATTTGAAACGCTTTGGTTTTGAAGCCAGCTTAACGCAAAATCCGGCATTTCCTAAAGGTGATATTATTGTAGCCAGAAGAAAAACGGCCCAGAAAAAATAAAAACAAAAGAACCGTAAAGTG
>JAGVPA010000018.1 GCA_020052445.1 bacterium | reverse complement strand
TTTCGTCAGCACGGTTTTGAATGCATTCAAGCCGCTATGGAAAAATGTGCCAACAATGTTTCGTTTATGATGTCATTGATTTAGAATAGGCCGGCCGTGGGGAGAGTGGTGAAGTTGTGGATCAGGATTGGAGATTCGGGAAACGTCGTTTGGTTCCGGCAAAGGCTGTTACAATGACGGCACCAACGACCGTCAGAACCAGTCCGACATAGTGTCTCGAGACAAGGTGTTGCTGAGACATTGCAAAGAACGGAATGGGAAGTAGACCAACAGCCAGAGTGAAGAATGGCCCCAAGCAGTTGATGCTTTGGGTGATTGGAATCGAAAGTCTGTCTTCAGCCTTGTTGAAGAGGATGTTGGCAATTCCTGTGGGGATAATCCCTAGGTAGGCTAAGGATAGCCATTCCCGCGGGTTTGGCCAAAGTCGGACGTTGTTTCCTAACAATACATCGGTCACCACCCAACCGAGGGCGAGGATGATAACGGCTGTAAACATGCTGCGAACAGCATTGGCCGGATCGATCTGGTGAGCGTTCCGGTACCGTTTGCGTACAGTGGATTCCACGGAAGCTAGAACAGTTGCCCCAAGACTGAGCATAGTGACCATATCCATGGAGGTCGCTTGCCATTCTTGCAACACATCAAGACGGTAGAGAACAAGACCGATCAAGATGAACATTGTCCCGATCCAGTAGACCGACCATCTTTGACAGGCATCGCCAGCAACGAAATATCCGACAATGGTTGTCATGGGTGCTCGCAAGATCATAATGGCTATGACCGTGAGGGCCACGCCAGCCTGCTGTTCCTTGAGGGCCAAAAGGGTGCAGTAGAACGACAAGAAATAGATGCAGGTATCGGCGATGAGCCATCCGTGTCCGTTTTGTTTTATTGATCGCCACCATTTCTGTTTTGGCTGGAAGAAAAGCCAACTGGTTAGGCTAGCAAAACAGGAGAACCAGAAGAAGCTGACGCTGGCACTGAGGTTCTTTGTCCCGTTGGCGAAAACGATGTATGCAGTGCTGAAAAGGGTTACAGCAATGAGACAGAGAGTGATGCCCTTGAGACTACTCAGAATGTGGGGTGCTGTTTTCATGAGGAACTCCTTTGGAAAGAACACTAAGGCTTTTTTATCTTTTAATTTGTATTTTGTCAATTATAAAAAATAAAAAAAGGCCCCTACAACGAAGCCGGAGCAACGATGAAAAGGGGCCATAAGAATGGCGGGCGTGGCAGGATTCGAACCCGTGACCGGCCGATTTGGAATCGGCTGCTCTACCAACTGAGCTACGCGCCCGCAACTGTTGAAGAAGGAACTTTCTTTCTGAGAACACCCTAGCAGATGGTAAAAAAATGTCAAGGATCTGAAATTTAAAATCGATTTTTTCCTTTATTTTAAGCCAAATTTTTGATTAAGGCGGAAATATTTTATTTGTTGGGTGATAAATGCAAAAATTAACGGCTTTGACCGAACTCGGTAATTTACTTGATCGTAGGGTTTAATTTTTTATAAACAAAAACCTCGAGACATTTAACTCGAGGTTTTTTAATAGCCTTTCAGTCCTTTCAAGCCTTTCCAGCCTTTCCGGCCTTTCCGGCCCTAAACCACTTAAACTTCAATCACCACCGGCAAAATCATTGGTCGGCGTTCGGTTTTTAGAAACAGAAATTGACCGAGGAAGTTGCGAAGATTGTTTTTGATGTAATCAGAGTCGGCTTCGGTTTTTGGATCTTTATCAAGGACAATGTCGCGGACTTTTTGGCGAGTCGCTTCGATTAAATCTTTGTGTTCTTTCATGAAGATAAAACCGCGACTGATGATGTCGGGTGAACCGACCAGTTTGCCGGTTTGGCGATCGATTTGGACGATGACGACAATCATGCCGTCTTCGGCCAAAACCTGCCGATCACGAAGAACGATTTGGGAGACGTCGCCAATACCGAGGCCGTCGACAAAAATGTAACTGGTATCGGCTTTTTCGGGGGAGACTTTGGCTTGGCCGCCTTTAAACTCGATAATTGAACCGTTGTCTGGAACAATAATTCGCTCTTTTGGAAAACCGATTTCCATGGCTCGTTTGCCGGCCTCTTTTAAGAAATAGTGGTTGCCATAAACCGGTAAAAAGAAATCTGGTCGAACTTGGCGCACCATTTCTTTTATGTTTTCGGCATTCGAGTGACCGCTGGTGTGAACGTCCATGACTTCGGTGTGGATGACGTTGTCGCATTTGCGATAAAGGTTGTCTTTGAGACGCTGAACTGTCCGCTCATTACCAGGAATAACCGAAGACGAGAAAATAACCGTGTCCTTTTTTTTGATTTTTATGAAACGGTGGTTGTCACCAATGATGCGAGAAAGAACCGCATTGCCTTCACCTTGAGCACCGGTACAAATAACAATAATTTTATCGTCAGGATGACTGTTAACTTCGTTGATGGTGATGAGGGTGCCGCGAGCGAGTTTTATGTAGCCAAGATTTTGAGCGATTTCTACGTTCATCTTCATGCTGAAACCGTCGAGGGCAACTTTTTTACCAATTTTTTCCGCGTATTCGAGAAGTTTGCCGATTCTTTTTATTTGTGAAGAAAAAGTGCCGATAATAACTCGACCTGGGGCGTTGGAAATTAGACGTTCCAAATTATCATACATGTCTTTATCGGAAACTGAGACTGGGCGGAAATCAGTGGCGCCAAGACTTTCGAGCATTAGAATTCTCGGGCTCGGAATTTTTGATAATTGGGAATAAGAGACCGGCTGTTTTTTTTCTGAGTCTTTGTTCATGGTCCAGTCGCCGGGGTGAATGATGTTGCCGGAAGGTGTGCCTAAAATTACCCCAACCGCATCCATGATGGAGTGTTCGATTTCAAAGAAACCGACTTTGAACTTACCAAAACTAAAGCGATCATTGATGGTTTTGATGGGGATGACTTTGAGTTTTTTAGCCGAGTTTGGTTCGTAATCTTCCAGTCTTTTTTTAATCATGGCCACCGTTAAATCACGACCAACGATTGGCGGGTAACCAAGTTTTTCGAGTAGGATTGGGGCGGCACCAATATGGTCCAAGTGACCGTGGCTGAAAATAACGGCGCGGATATTTTTTTCTTTGCCGCGCAAATAACTAATATTAGGAATAATATAATCAATGCCCGGCATGTCTTCCTCGGGGAACTGAATACCCATGTCTAAAATCACGATATCATTATCGTATTCAAAAACCGTCATGTTGCGACCAACTTCCTCACAGCCGCCGATGATAACAATCTTTAGTGGACTAGTGGCGGTGTTGGTGGGCACGGCTTTGGTTAAAGCGGTTTTGATAACATCGGCGCGATGAAAAATTTGACCGCGGAAACGGTTAAAGCCACTGGCGGCTGGTTGGTTTGTTCGGGTTGACGGATTTGGTCTGGCTGATTGAATTGGTTGATTCGATCGAGTCGGTTGAGGTGACCGGTTTGGTCGAGTGTTTGGAGTGTGCGGGGTGTTTGGTCGGTTTGGCTGACTGCTACGATTCGGTCGGTTTGGTTGGTTGGCTCGGCGCAAAGGCTGAGCAGAATTTTTTTCTACCATAATAAGAGGTTGTTTCCCCCGCCGACGTAGGACTTTGGCGGGGTCCCGCCAAAAGCCTCTGCCGGCGGGACAAAATACAAAATCCAAATTCCAAAACGTCGATGAATTTATTTTTTAAAATAAAAATTATCGAGTTTTGGTTGCTTAGACTGTAAAACGGTTTAAAAAATTAAAAAAATAAAGTTGGCGAGAGAGGAAAAAGTTTTGAGGTTTTTTTGATGTTGAATTGACTAATCCAGAATCCACAATTTCCGGTAGGCAACATTTGAAAGAAACTTTGAAAAAACTTTTTTCCTATATCATTTGAATGTTTCCGAAAAAGATTCGGAAAAATTCAAATAATGAGGAAATTGTGGCCAGCCACGTCGCTCGCGAGCGACGTGGTGCGGATGGAGAGACTCGAACTCTCAAGGCTTTGCAGCCACAGGCTTCTGAGACCTGCGCGTATACCAATTCCGCCACATCCGCATTGGGGTGCGAATAACGGATCGATTACGAATTTACGAATCTACAAATATGGATTTTCCGTCCGTAGAGACGTTGCAACGCAACGTCTCTACGATCCGATACATTCGTATATTCGTAAATTCGTAACAAAATTCGTTATTCGCACCCCCCTCCCACCTATCGAAACACCTGTTTCGTTTTAATATACCAATCGGAAATATTTTGGAAACGATCGGTTGGGGATTTGATGATGCTCAAATCGACGTTTTTGATTTTGTTGCTGATGGCGTAAGTGTAGGTCGGTTGATACAAGAAGATGGCCGGCAAGTCTTCAGCGATTAAATCTTGAAATTCTTTGTAAGCCGCGACTCGCTCTTCTGTATTACTGGTTGAGCGAGCTTTTTCTAATAATTCGTCAGCTGTGCGGTTACTGTAAAGCGAAAGATTCAAACCAGGATCTTTAATTTGCGAACTGTGCCAAAACGGGTATGGATCAGGATCAAGGCCGTATTGAGTGGCCGTGAGTAAGATTTGATAGGCCCGCGGTTTAATAACTTCCTCGTAAAGCAGAGTCGGCTCTGTCGATTCTATTTGAATTTTAATACCGACAACTTTAGCTTGGGTCGCGATCAGTTCAGCTGTGCGAATAAACGATGGTTGATTGATGGTAATGATTTTTAAAGTCAATTCTTCCAAAGCATCAACTGTTTCACCATTTTCGGTTATTTTAATTTTTTTAGCGCGATAGCCATCGGGCGAGGTCTCAAGATAATCTGTTTTATCAATTAAAGCAAGGGCGGCCACGGTGTCTTGTTCGATTTTTGCCACCTCGGGATTGTAACCAAGTTCGCCGGGGAGGATTGGTGAATCGATTACCGTGCCGTTGTTTTCTAAAACCTCGGCGACGATTTCTTCTTTATTAATAGCGAGAGCCAGAGCTTTTTTAATGTTTTCGTTTTTGAGTAATGGTTGATTTTCCTCATTGAAAAAAAGCGTAACGGCCTGTGGCATGCTTGGATGTAAAAGGTTAATGGATTTATTTTTGCTAATTTCTTCCATTAAATAACTGGGTACAAAACTAACACCTTCGACATTTTGATTTTGCAAAGCGGCCACCGCTGACTGGGCGTCGTTATAAAATTTGAAAGTCAAATGTTCGATTTTGGCCGGTTCACCAAAATAATCAGAATTACGAACTAGAGTATAGGATTTTATGCCGCCTTTTTTTTCTAGAGTATATTTTTCAAATTTATAAGGACCACTGCCGATAGGCGAAAGGTTAAGTGAGGCTAGTGGTACATTTTTTGGTGAAATTTCCGCCCACAAACTTGAGGGTAAAATTCCGACGGTGAGTGAAGATAAAAATGGGGCAAACGGTTCATCTAAAACAAATTGAACAGTCAATTCATCAACCTCGGAAATTGTGACCCCGCGAAAACTGACAGCTAATGGACTATGATAGGCCGAGTTTTGAATGCTTTGAATGGTAAAAAGGACATCGCTTGAACGCACCGGATCACCGTTGTGCCATTTGGCATTGCTACGAAGTCTAAGAGTGTAAGTTTTTTGGTCTTCAGAAACTGAATATGATTCAGCTAAGTCAGGAACTAGACCGTTTTTTTGATCCCAGCGAAATAAACCAGAATAAACTAAGTGTGTCAGATCAGAATCAACATCGCTGGCCGAGGCGTAGAGGGGATTAACGAATTGCGGAGAGCCAATTAAGCCCTCGGTGTACTCGCCGCCGACAGCCGGAAGTTCTTCTCGATGAGAAATTAAAAACCAGCTACCAAGAGTTATTAAAGAAACGGCGGAGACTAAGAAAGCTCCTTGTAATATTTTTTTCTCTAGGCTGGATAAAACTTGCGGTAATCGTTGCCATTGTTTCCAAGAAGGAAAACGTCGGTGAGTGGTTAAATTTAAAATGTGTTGTTTGGCCAGATGTTCAGAGGATTTTTTGTAAGAACGCAAATTAGACCAAAGATTTTTTAGTCGCTGCGCAAGGTTCATAAGAAGAGATTTGAAAGACATGCCGGTAGGCACAAAAAATATTTTCTGAAACTTAAAAAAATAAAAGTTTCAGTGTCCTAAGTTTTTAGAAAAGGACATTGGCAAGCGAAATACCGAAGAAGAGAATAGCTACCACGATAGTAGCTTGGAAAAGTTTTTTTTCAACGCCGCGTTTGGTGCGGTAGACATTACCCGAGCCACCAAAAGCGGCGCCAAGACCGGTACCACGGGCCTGTAGCAGAATGCAGATTATAAGAACCAGGGCTAATACGGCTTGGGAAATGTTGAGAATATTTTCGGTCATAACGTAAACGGATTAGACAGAAGGTTAAATACGAGACGTAGAATATCAGAATTGACGTCTTCCGTCAACCAAATAGATTTTTTCTTCCGCAAAAACCAGGCTTCTGTTATAATAATGTCAATCTCATCATTTAAACTTATGTCTATAACGGAGGAAGAGAAAATACCACAAACACGATCGTGGTGGCCGACAATCGTCACTTTATTGGTGCTAATTGGAATTGGTTTTTTTATTTGGCGGATTGTTTATTATGTGGAACTGGTTAAATCGGGAGAATTGGCCGATATAAGACTTGAAGAAAAACAAGAAATGAGTGTCAGTCGTTTGGCGGCCGCTACTGCAGCTTCTTCTTTAGGCGAGGTGAATTTTTCTTTGACCAATGAACCGTCTTTGGGCAGCGATACGGCTCCATTAACTTTTGTTATGTTTGGGGACTTTGGTTGCCCGTACTCTCAACAGTCAGCTTTTACTTTACGTTCATTGTTTTATCAGTATCCGGAAAAAATTCGATTGGTCTATAAAGATTTTCCTTTAATCGATCTTCATCCCGATGCCGAACGAGCCGCCGAGGCGGCAAATTGTGCCAAGGCCCAAGGAAAATTTTGGGACATGTTTGATCGTATTTATCAAAATCAATCAGATTTATCTCGCGACGCTTTAATAAGCCACGCTCGGGCTCTTGATTTGGAAATTGGTCGTTTTATTTCTTGTTTGGACAGTCAAACTTATAAAGACGAAATTGCCACCGACTACAATGAAGGGCTCGAGGCCGGTGTTTATGGCACACCAACGTTTTTTATTGGTGGTCAAATGGTTAAAGGCGCCATCCCAGCCGATTTTTTACGTTCGCTGATAGAAAAAATCGGTCAACCTGAAAGTTAAAATTATGAAAAAAAATTTTTTAATATTTTTTGCTTGCTCGGTGTTGGTTTTTTTACCAGTGTTTGCTTTGGCCGCCGAGGCTCCGGTCGCGGTTGGTGCCACCGCTGATCCAGCCAATAACATTCTTTGCTGGACAAATGATGCTTGTGTAAGTGATTGGGATAACGACGGTAAACCAAACGGCATGTGGGATGCGACCGATATAAACGGAGCTATAAAAACTTGCGGCGGCGGAACTTATGGTTATTGTTATGCCTATATTCTTCCATATAATTTATCGGTTAGCTTGCCTTTAGGTGGTACTGGTATAACCACCGTCCAGGATTTAGGTGACTATATTAATAAATTATACATATTTTTGTTAGGTATCTCCGGCATAATCGCCATTTTGATGATTATGGTTGGTGGTGTTCAGTATGTCGTAGCTCATGGCGGGTCGGAAGCCGGTGAAGGAAAAAAACGAATTACTAATGCCCTTACCGGAGTTCTTTTGCTTTTTTTGGCCAACATTATTCTTTTTACGGTTAATCCTCAGTTAATTAAACTTATAGTCCCACAAATGCCTAAAGCTAGAACCGTTTTGTTTATTTCCGATGGAACTTCCTGTGAAACTTTAATGGCCCAAGATGAGATTGCTTATGAAATAGGCACAGTGAGCGGAGAGGTTGGTCAGTGCGGGGACGAAGATGGCGTAATTCAAAAAATAAATGGTGACACACCAAATCCAGAACAGACTTGTCCTTGGACGGCCTGTCCGTCGACAAGTGATGTAAATCCGGTTATGGTTTGTATGCAAAGCACAACCGGTGATGACCCTGGCGTGTGTATGGGTTGTGGAAATGTTTTTGATGGTAATTCATCTAATATACCGGTTAACTCCGAAACTTGTGCACGTTTATCGGCCGAAGATGTAATGGTATCAAGTTCTGATTATCCTGAACCTCATTTATCAATCAGACAGAAGTGTTTCAAAACTAATGATACATCAATTGATCTTACTGGCACCTCTTGTGCGCTCGCAACAATCGATTGCTCGAATATAACTCAGTGCAGTGATTATGAAGACATTCCGATTACCAGCAGGGTTGGTAATGATACTTTGGGTTTTATTCAAAAAGGTTTTGGTTCGGATTTGGGTTTGCAGGATATTTGTTCAGAAGATCCGTGCGGAAAAACCAGGGGTAATGCAGCTGATTATAAATGCGAATTTGAGTCAGACGCGGCAGCTAGAGCTGCAGTTGTAGCTATTGGCGCGACTTCTGTTGTAGCTGCTCCAGTAGGTATAGTTGTGGCAGCAAATATTAGCGATAATTGTAATTCGATATTGCGGGTTACACCTCCACCAAGTGCACCAGTTGAAGCCTCTGCCCCTCAAGGTGGAGCTGCCCAAGAAAGATAAAAACGGTTTAGATTCGACACTTGCAAGACATTCAAAAGCGTGGTAGCATTTGCCACGCTCTTTGTTTTGGGTTGGAATTGGATGGAGTAAAAACGTAAAGGTGTAAAAACGTAAAAATGTTTAGTTGGGTCGGATTAGGTTTACAGAAAACAAATTTATTTTTTTATCTTTTACAATTTTTGCCATACTAAACCAATACCAAATTTTACGTTTTTACACCTTTACGTTTTTACAATTTTACCATCACCGATTCTATGAATAAAAATGTCATTGCCGTGCGCGGGGCGCGAGTCCATAATTTAAAAAATATTGATGTTGATATTCCTAAAAATAGTTTTGTAGTTATTACCGGTCTGTCTGGTTCGGGAAAATCTTCTTTGGCTTTTGATACGGTTTATGCCGAGGGTCAGCGTCGTTTTATGGAATCGCTCTCGTCTTATGCTCGTCAGTTTTTGGAATTGCAGGACAAGCCCGATGTTGATGAAATTTCCGGTCTTTCGCCAACCGTGGCCATTGATCAAAAATCTTCTTCACATAATCCACGTTCGACAGTTGGTACAGTGACCGAGATTTATGACGCGCTCAGAATTCTTTTCGCCCGTATCGGCAAACCTCACTGTCCAAAATGTCAGCGTGAACTTAAAGAACAAACTCTCGATCAAATTGCGGTCGCCGTTAATAAACTTCGCGAAACAAGTTTGGTTTATCTCTTTGCGCCAATTGTTCACGAACAAAAAGGTGAACATAAACAAGTTCTTTTAACGGCTTTGGATTCGGGTTTCAAGTCTGTACGTTTCAACGGTATTCTTATGGATACCGAAGAAGCTATTGGTATGAGAAAAGATAAAACCAAACCGCATTCCATCGATTTGTTAATCGGAGCTTTGGCTCCCGAGGTGCCATTTACCCCACAAAAAATTAAGGAACTTGTTGGTAAGGCTTTGGAATATGGTAATGGCGTAGTCAATGTGGTTTTGGAAAATGATGGTGAAGACCGTCTGTTTTCGCAGGCCTTTTATTGCCCTGAATGCCAAATGAGCGTTTCAAAACCAGAACCTCGGTCGTTTTCCTTTAACTCACCACATGGCGCTTGCCCTGATTGTACTGGTTTGGGAGTTAAATTGGTTTTTGAGCCGGAATTGATTATTCCCAACAAACGTTTAACCCTCGATGAAGGCGCGATTCGTCCTTGGTCGCGAGCCGCTGGAAATTCGGCGACACAAATGAAACTTTTAGAAATAGTCGGCCGTCGTCACAAAATTCCTACCAATTTTCCGGTGGAAAAAATTTCTGCGGCAAAAATGAAAATTATTCTCGAAGGTACGGGTGATGAAACTTATGATTTGGACGGTCAAACCATAACTTTTCCCGGTGTCTTGGCTTTGCTCGAAAAAAAATATAAAGAAACTGATTCCGATTATGTTCGTCACGAACTTGAATGTTACATGCGAACGCTTTTGTGTTCGGCTTGTCGTGGTCAGCGCTTAAAACCAGAATCTTTGGCGGTTAAAGTTTTGAATTTTTCCATAGCGGATTTTGTTAATAAACCACTTGAAGATTTGGCGGTCTTTTTTAAAGCTTATGCGCCAGGTAAACATGGAATGAAAAGTAAGGAACGGTGTTGTTGCGGTTTGAGCGGTCTGGAACAGGAAGTTATGGAACGAGTTGCTAAGGAAGTTGGCGGACGCATTCAAAATTTACTCGATGTTGGCCTTGGTTATCTGACCCTCGATCGCAGTGCCATGACACTTTCTGGCGGTGAATCGCAGCGTGTTCGTTTGGCTACCCAGCTCGGCAGCGGACTCACCGGTGTTATTTATATTTTAGACGAGCCGTCCATTGGTTTGCATCCTCGTGACGACGAAAGACTTATTACAACTCTTAAAAAACTTCGAGATTTAGGGAACAGTGTGATCGTGGTTGAACACGATGCCGCTATGATGCGTGAGGCGGATTGGGTTATCGATGTTGGCCCTGGCGCCGGTGCTTATGGCGGTGAAATTATTGCCGAAGGAACCATCAAGGATATTATAAAAGAAAAAGAATCTTTAACCGGTCAGTATCTTTCCGGTAAAAAAGTAATTCCGGTCCCGGCTAAAATCAGAAAAGGCAGTGGAAAAAAATTAACCATCGTCGGCGCCCAAGCTTTTAATTTAAAAAACGTCACGGTCGATATTCCTCTTGGTACGCTTACTTGCGTCACCGGTGTTTCTGGTTCCGGTAAATCAACTTTGATTTTGGAAATCTTAGCTAAGGCGCTCGAACGTCATTTTTATCGAGCCAAAGCTTTGCCGGCCGAACATGAAAAAATTCTCGGTTTGGAAAACTTGGATAAAATTGTGGCCATCGACCAATCACCAATCGGTCGCACTCCGCGTTCAAATCCGGCTACTTACACCGGCCTCTTCACCGGCGTTCGTGATTTATTCACCGAAGTGCCCGAAGCCAAACTGCGTCGTTTCGATGCCGGTAAATTCAGTTTCAACGTTAAGGGCGGTGGTCGTTGCGAACCTTGCGGTGGTGACGGTCTGCAGCGCATCGAAATGCAATTCATGCCGGACGTTTACGCCGAGTGTCCAGAATGTCACGGCCGTCGGTATAATGCCGAGGTGCTCGAGATTCATTATAAAGGAAAAAATATCGCCGATGTTTTGGATATGACGATCGAGGAAGCTTATCGTTTTTTCTCTGATCAGTCCGCCATCTCCGACAAACTCAGCATTCTCCGTGAGGTCGGTCTTGGTTACATGCGTCTCGGCCAATCCGCCACCACGCTTTCTGGTGGTGAGGCCCAACGCGTCAAATTGGCCACCGAGCTCTCTCGTCGGGCCACTGGAAAAACTCTCTACATTCTCGACGAACCAACAACTGGTCTGCACTTCGACGATATAAAAAAATTACTCGACGTTCTCCATCGTTTGGCCGATAAAGGCAATACGGTTTTGATTATTGAACACAATTTGGACGTTATTAAAGGTGCTGACTGGATAATCGATATGGGACCGGAAGGCGGAAATAAGGGTGGATTGATTGTTGCCGAAGGCACGCCGAAGGATGTGGCAAAAGTGAAAGGGAGTTTTACCGGGCAGTTTTTGAAGGAGGTGTTGTAGGTTGTCTGAACTGGGATTATTGGGATTTATTGGATTTTGAGGATTGTTGAGATTGTGGAGCGTTTTAAAAACTCTTGTTTTTTTCCACCTGTCATCCCGAGCCAAAGAGGGATCTCGTTTGCCACGCCGTAGCTCGGCGCGAGCGAAGGAGGGCCTCGTAATAAAAATATTAAAAAATTCAGTCGTTTGTTACGACTGAATTTTTTAAATTAATTTTCTTTTTTAATATATTCATCTTTTGGCTTGTCTGGAAAACTAGAATCTTTTTCCGCCAAGCATGTCCAGCTTTTGCTTATTAGTCCTTTTGAAAAAGCTATTTCTTCTGCTTCGTTTTCTGACCCCGCTTCAACACGAAACAATCCTCCTAGTCCAAAAATATGATATTTTTTTAATTCTTCTTTTGATGGATCGGTTTCATGAAGTCGTTCTGGCATATTTTTTAAAATTACGATGATTTAAAACCACCCTCATTTTACCCCCCCCACTTTTATGTCAAGAAAAACAAAAACCCAACCGATTATTCGGCTGGATTTAATTTTTTTGATTTAAAACATTTTTCTCCAATCATCGGAATTAATTCCGGCTTGTTTTAAAAGAGTGGATAAAAAGAATGGGGTTAAGGTTTTGCTATGAATTGGGACGACGACCATTCGTTTGTTTTCCGGATGATATAAGATGGCGTGGCTACCGCGCTGGCGTTGTAAAATAAAGCCAAATTTTTCTAAAGTTTTTACTGTTTCGTTTGGCGTCGCTTGCGGCAATTTTTTAGTCATATCAAGCGGGCATTGGAGCCAAAATGGTAGCCAAGATTGTTTCTCCGGAAACCTCAGGGGCTTCCTCGCCTTTTTCTTTCAAAACTTCCAAATAAAGTCCGACCGCCTCCTGAATATTTTTTTTTGCCTCTTCAAACGTTTGGCCGTGGCTTAGACAGCCAGGCAAAGTCGGAATCGAAACAACAAAACCGCCGTCCGGATCTTCCTCAAAAACCGCAGTGAATTTTAAATTTTTTGAATCATTCATACAATTGAAGTTTAGAAGAAAAATCGGTTTTTGTCCAATTTTTAAAAAACCAGCCGAACACTTGGCTGGTTTTTTCTTTCAATTAATTTTTAGTCTTCGAGTTTAACTATTTTCCAGTTTTGTATTTTTTCATCATCCTCTTCGCCAAATTCCGGAAGGAAAAAATTTGTCATTGAAACAAGGGCTGATTTGCCACTGTGTATGGTAATTTTTCCAGGAATTAGCTGAGACCATTCAAGCAGACCTTCACCGGTTCTGGCAATTTCATCTGGTGGATCCGTGTTTTGTTTATCGAGAGACAAAGATTTCGTCCAGGTTTCTTTTGGAACGGTAAATCGAACTCTTATATCATTTTTAGAAAAAGAAAGGATCCTGGATAGTTCGCTAAAAGTAGTGATTGGAATTTCATGTTTTGGTTCTTGGGGTTCTCCGCCTTCTGTCATAAAAGAAAAATTAAATTTTAAAACCAACCTCATTTTACCCCCCCCACCTTTATGTCAAGAAAAAACATTTTTTATCTCATATCTACAAGACGGTCATTGGCATAAGCTAATTTTTGTGATGAAATAAAAACAGCTAAGCGAGGTTCGTTTGAATCTTACTCTAAGTGTCAACAATCAACTCCACCGGGAGTTGTTTGGTTTTAAAAAACAGCGATTAATGTCGCTGTTTTATTTTTTTAAAAAATATTTCCTTGCCTTAACGCCCATTAAAATGCCTGATAGCGCCCTCCAACGCCCCCCCATCAACTACCTTCTCGCCGATCCGCCCTCGCCAAATACGTTTTTCAAATGCACCGATAAAACTTTGCTGATACCTTCTTCGCCCATAGTCACACCGTAAAGCACATCGGCTTTTTCCATGGTGGCACGATTGTGGGTGATGACAATGAATTGGGTGAGTTTGGCGAGTTCGTCGAGGATTGAGGCGAAGCGGACGGTGTTGGCTTCGTCGAGGGCGGCATCAACCTCGTCGAGAACGACGAATGGGGCTGGGTTGGTGGCCATAATGGCGGAGACGAGAGCGATGGAAGTGAGAGCTCGTTCGCCACCTGAGAGCAGGTTGAGTGATTTGAGTTTTTTGCCAGGTGGCGTGGCATAAATATCGACGCCAATGACGCGGTCTTTTTTCTCGTTGAAGATTGGTTTTTCTTCTTTGGCTTGTTCAGTCTCCGCCGTCTCGGTCATAGAACGATCGAGTGCGACATCACCTTCTTCGGTTTTTAAATCTTCGACCGTGAGTTTGACGAGTTCGCACGAACCGCCGCCGAATAGGATTTTGAAAAAGTGTTCAAACTCGCGATTGATTTTTTTGAAAGCTTCGTCCGACTGGTCTTTAATTTTATCATCAAGTTCGTCGATGACTTTTTCGGTATCTCTGACCGCTCTTTCCAGATCATCGACTTGTTCGGAAAGGAAAGTGAAACGCAGCTCGGTTTCCTGGTATTCTTTGATCGTCTCGGGATCGATACCGCCGATTAACTCTAACTGATAACGCAAACGTTGAATTTCCGGATATAAAGTTTCGACATTTTCAGTGATCGCCGGTCGATTGGCTTTTGGAGTCAGGGCATCCTCGCCCATTTCTTCCTGAATTTCGCGATCAAGATTTTTTTCGCGTTCTTCAAGGCGGGCCAGTTCGATTTGTGCTTCGTGCCAGTTGGCTTCGATGCGATGTCTTTCTTCTTCAGCCTGACGGAGTTCGCGGTGCATGGCAAAGAGTTCGGTGCGATCGGTTTTTTCCTGGCTGGCCGAAGCACTGATGGCTTTTTCTAGTTCGGTAAGTTTGGTTTCGACCTTAACTCGAGCCTCGTGAATTTCGTCGCGTTTGGCGAGCAGGATTGGATCTGGTTTAGCTTCGGTTGGAATCGGCTTTTGCAAACGGCCGACCAGTTTGGCCGAACGGTCAAACATAATCTCCGCTTCATCGGCCAGTTTTTTTACTTCTTCTAATGAAGTGACCGAGCGCAAAGAAACGACAATGTTTTTTTGTGAGGTGGAAATAAGTTCGACTTCCTCGATAATTTTGGAAAGTGAAAGTGGCGCCCAGGTGGTTTCGGCTTTAACTTTGGTTAATTCAATTTGTCGTTCAACGGAAAATTCTTCGTCGCGAAGTTTTGAACGCTCTCTTTGAGTTTCTTGATATTCTTTTTGTAATGGCGCCAAACCGTCGTCGGTTTTTTCTTTGGCGTTTTCTTCGATTTCTTTGGCCGAGACTTTTTCTTCGAGATTTTTTACTCGTTCAATCGCTCGAGCGACAACTGTTTCAGATTTTTCTTGTTTTTCTCGAACGATAATAATTTGATCGTGCAAATTCCACCATAAATTTCCGTAATAACGCCGACGCAAATCTTTGATTTCAATTTCCAAGGCCCCGCGTTTTTCTAAACGTGAAGCTTGGCGTTTGAGACTTTTGAGACGCGGTTCGATTTCTTGTAAAAGCATTTTTACCTCGGAGAGATTTTCGGCTGTCCGTCGAAGTTTTAAAATTGCCTCGTGTCTTTTAATCTGCAAAGGTTTAACCCCCATGGCGTCATCAAAAAAAGCCTTGCGTTCCTCGGGCGTGGCCACCAAAATATGATCGACCATACCTTGGCCGATGACGGAGTAGGATTGTTGGCCGACGTTGGCTTCGGCTAGCATGAGACGAATGTCGGTGAGACGCGAAGCGGCACCGTTAATTAAATATTCGGAATCACCGTCGCGAAATAATTTTCGAGTGATGACGACTTCGGTAAAATCGACCGGCATGGTGTGATCGCTGTTATCAAAAGTCAGACTGACTTCGGCGAAACCTGAACGAGCCTTGCCGACCGAACCGGAAAAAATAACATCCTCAGATTGTTTGCCACGCAAAAGTTTAAGACTCTGCTCGCCCAAAGCCCAGCGGATAGCATCAGCTAAGTTTGATTTACCAGAACCATTTGGTCCAACAATTGTCGTGACGGCGTGTCTAAAGCCTTTGGCTCCAGGAAAGACCAGCGTTGTTTTGGTAGCAAAGGTTTTAAAACCTTGAATTTCAAGTTTGGCGAGATACATAATGAAGATATTGTAGCATATGGGGGGCGCGAATTACGAATGTCGGCGAATATACTAATTACGAATTGTTACAAATATACCAATTTGGAAATCCGAATCGGTATTTGTATTTTCGCCAATATTCGTAATTCGTATATTCGTATCAATTCGTAATTCGCGCCCCTCCAATACAACTGACTTGACAAAAAGGTCATTTTAGCTATAAAACAGTGATGGCACAGCTTGAAAAACCTTTCGTTTTCTCGGATTTTTTTCGGAGGTCTTCATGTCCACTCATCGTTTTTTGGCGTCCGCAGTCCTGATCGCCGCCGCTCTCTTCATTCCGTCACCGGCCGCGGCCAAGAATGTGGCTGTGGTCATTGGCGTTTCATCGTCAGCCATTCCGCAGGTTGAAAACCATGCCGCCGAGGTGGCTTCGGCGTTGGCAGTAGGTGGGTACGAGGTCCATCCTTTGATTGATGAAGATGCTGTAAGGGGATCGATTTGGACGATGCTCACCAAGACCTTGCCTTCAAGCCTAGAGGCTGGTGACAAGGTAGTCATCTTCATTTCCGGTGGTCCAGTGATCGGTGGTGACGCTGAAGACTCCTGGTTCATTCCCTGGGGCACCGAGCTCACCGGGAGTGGAATCGAAGCTGGCGGAATTCAGATTAGTCGCCTGGTCACAGAGATGAGTGCGGTTTTCCCAACCACGGTATCGTGCGTGGTGATCACTGACACTACACATTCTGGTGAGGTTGCCGACGCGCGGCTTATCGGTCCAGATCCGAGTGTTTGGAACGACCTGGGTAACGTATTTGCCCTGGGGCCAGAACTGCCTCAACTCGATCTAGGCTGGCCAGGTTTCGGAGTCGCCCTTGTCGCCGGTCTCGGTGGTGAGGCCGACCTGGATGGTGATGGTTCCATCACCCTGTCGGAAATGGAACGCTTCATGATGACGAGGGCGGCCGTTGAGACCAATGGTGCGGAGCGGATCAAGACTTCTGGAAGCCTCGATCCAGAAAGCGTCCTGCTCGTCCTTCCGCCACCCGCCACCGCAGCCGTTCCTCTCGAAATTCCGCCGTCGAGATCGACTGAGGAAAAGCGGCCACATCGTTCGTTAGCGGCCGGCTTTCTCGCGGCCAGTGTATTCTCCGCCGCTGGGAGCGCAGTTGCCTACTACGCCGGTAAGCCGCTACTGGAAGATCCGGTGGCGGGTGATAAGAAGAGGTATAACACTCTTCGGGATCTGAACCTCGGTTTTGCCATCGCTTCCGGCGTGACCTTCACTGTCGGCGGCACCTTCCTCTTCGTAGAATTCTAGAAGGACTCATTCCTTCGGCCCGGACGCGCCAGCTTGCGAGTCCGGTTTTTTATTTGGTTACTTCCCCCATCCCAACCTTCCCCCGTATGAGGCATACGAAGGAAGGAGAATCCTTGGGTGAATAAAAAAAATATTCTTCCTCTCCCGCCCCACTTTGTTCGGGCTTCTAGGGGCAGGCCGGAGAGGGAGAATTCCTCTAGAGATAAAATTCCTTAACTAAATAATTCAATAATTCAATAATTCGAAAATTTCACCTGGGCCTCTTGACCCAATCCAACCAATCCGATATACTCCACCCTTCACTTTATGGGCTATTCCGTCTTAGAACAAATGCACGAAAAGCTCATCGCGGCCGAACGGCCACTGCTTGTCGCGGACGAAAGGTTGGATGGCGATTCTTTAGGTTCAGCTTTGGCTGTGGCCGATTATCTGGTGCAACTTGGCAAACCAGTTAAGATTTTTTTATCTGAACCGATTCCGGAAAAATATCGTTTGTTGCCGCATCAGGATTTATGTTTTTTTGAAGCTGAGGAGTTAGAGAAAATTTCGGCCGATGTGGTGGTGAGTTTTGATTGTTCTGATGTTGAGTATGTTGAAAAAGTCATTGGTCGTTTGTCTGGTATCAAACCAATAGTTTTGAACATTGATCATCACATCACCAATCCCAAATTTGGCCATCTGTATTTTGTCGATATTAAAGCTCCGGCCACTTGCGAGATTGTTCATCGTTTTTTTAAAGAAAATAAAATTGAAATTAATCACGAAGTGGCCACTTGTTTATTTTGCGGTTTGATTTTTGACACCACGGCTTTTTCTAACGACGCCACCTCAGCTGTCGCTCTTATCAGCGCTTCAGAACTTTTGCTCGCTGGTGCTCGCGGCGGTGAAGCTATCAGACTGCTTTTAAAAAATCGTTCCATTCCGGCTCTGCGTTTGTGGGGTATTGCTCTTGAACGTTTGTGGTTCCACGAGGAATACCAGGCGATTGCCACTTGCATTACCTTGAACGATTTTGAGACTTTCGAAGTTAACGAGGAGGATGTTGACGGTTTGTCGAACTTTTTACAAAGCGTCGTCGACCATGACACGATTTGCGTGATGCGAGAGAACAAGGGTGGTGGGGTCAAAGTTAGTTTACGAACTCATAACGGCGACGTGGCCGCAATCGCCCGAGCTAATGGTGGTGGTGGACACACCAAAGCGGCCGGTTTTACTGTTCCAAATACTCGTCTGATACCGAGTGACAACGGTGCTTGGAAATTGGAGCCGCAGGCGATTTTGTGATAAAATTGATCAGCCCCCATCCCAACCTTCCCCCGTCGCGGCGACGAAGGAAGGAGAATAATTTTTATTGGATTGGCAATCGGGATCTCAATTTTTTCCTCACTCAATAACCTTCACGATAAACCACACCATAATCACCTCAAAAATAACCCTATGTCCTTCCTAATTCCAACTGTCATCGAAAAAACCACCTATGGCGAACGCGCCTATGATATTTATTCTCGACTTTTAAAAGATCGAATTATTTTTCTTGGCACCGAGATTGACGATTCGGTGGCCAATACTGTCATTGCTCAATTATTGTTTTTGGAAAGCCAGGATAAAACCAAGGACATCAAATTGTACATCAATTCTCCAGGTGGTTCGGTGACGGCTGGTTTGGCTATTTACGATGCGATGCAATATGTAAAGTCTGATGTCTCAACAATTTGCATCGGTATGGCGGCTTCAATGGGGGCCGTGCTACTCGCAGCTGGGGCTAAAGGCAAACGTTTTGTTTTGCCGAATTCAGAAATCATGATTCACCAAGTGCTCGGTGGTTTTCAAGGTCAGGCGACGGATATAAAAATTCACGCCGAGCGGATTTTAAAAACTAAAGATCGTTTGAATCAGATTTTGGCCACTCATACGGGCCAGCCACTCAAGAAGGTTGAGGGCGATACCGACCGTGATAATTTCATGAGTGCTGAGGAAGCACTGAAATACGGCTTGGTCGACAAAGTAATTAAAAAAGCCTAGTTAGGACTTCCTTGTTTGGCACATAACTTCGTCAAAACCTGGATTTTTTTGTTCAACGTATGTTGATACGTTTCACAAAAAAATCTAGGTCTTTCCTTGTTCTGCACTCAAATTAGAAAGTCCTAAAATTATCAAAAAATAAGGCTTTTAACCTTATTTTTTGATACTCGAGTTTTAGGCCTTGACAGGATCATTTTAATCAGTTAAGATATCCCGTCGTCTTGGAAATAGAAAAGCTCGCCTTTGATAGCGAGCACTGTCGTTGCCATAAGGAACCTGCAGGCACGACAAGCATGGAATTTCAGATCCGGATGTCCGGGTTTCGACTCGTCCAATCCTTATTTGAAATTTCTTGCCTGCAGTTTCTTCACGACAACGATTGATCCTCCGTAAGGGGGATTTTTCTTTTACCCATTTTTTCAAATGAGCTTTCCTTTTCTTTTTGTTGTTGACCCGAAAGGGAATGGAAACCATTCATCTGCGGGCTGGTTTGATAGTATCGTTTCTGTTGGATTGTGCAAGGGTCTGGTGTGGATAAAAAATTATTAAGTCGCCGCTTTAACTATAGACAGAAATTTTTTGATTCGTTCGTGTCTGGGCTTTTCTAAAATTTCTTTACCACCAGTTTCAATAACTTTTCCTTCATCAAGAAAAATAATATTGTCGCTGGCTCTTTGGGCGAAATTCAACAAGTGGGTCACGATTAAAATTCCAACCCCCTTATCTCTAAGAATCTGTAGATGGTTTAGGATAATATTTACTTGTTCTATATCAAGTGCCGAGGTAATTTCGTCCAAAAGCAGATATTCTGGATTTAAAGCTAGTGCTCTGGCTAGAGCTACTCTTTGCCTCTGTCCTAGAGACACTTGGTTGGGATAACGATCAATAAATTCTTTCATCTGTAAGATTTCTATTAATTCGGTAATATGTTTTTTATCAACCGAGCCTCTTAAGGGTAATAAAATATTTTCTCGCAATGTTAGGTGTGGCCAAAGAAATAACTGTTGAAACACTACAGAAACTCTTGGCCATGGCGGAGTTATGTTGTTGATTTTGAGCGGAAAATTGTATTTTTCGCCATCTAAAGTAATACTGCCTGATTCTGGCAAATCGAGCATCGATAAAACACGAAGCAAAGTTGTTTTTCCACCGCCACTCGGGCCGATTAAAGAAGTTATTTTGCCCGGTTCAATTTCAATATCCACGCCTTTAAGAATCTCTGTGCCGTGATATTTTTTGGTTATTTTTTTACCAATTAACATAATTAATTTTCTGAAATATCTCTGGTGTATTTATTTTTTAACCACAAAGCCAGTCCGTTTAACGGAAGACAAATTATTAAAAAGAAAATTGCCAGGGTAGTGTATACCTCGATAGGTTTATAGATTATGGCATTAATTCTTTGGGCGACTCGAAAAATTTCTTCGACTGAAATTAAGCTGGCGAATAAAGTTAATTGTAACATTGTGACTTGTAAGTTTAGTAACGAAGGAATTATCTGGCGAAAAATAATTGGTAGTTCAATTTTAAAGAAAGTTTCTTTTTGTGATAGTCCGCAGACTTTGGCGGCTAAATTATACTGCGCCGGAAAATTAGCTAGAGTTGATCTGACTAAATCGGCAACCGAAAAGATATTTAAAAGCGAAAAAGCAAAAGCGGCCGTAAAAAAAGGATTAATGTTAATTTTCAATAGCGCTTGCAGTGGATAGTGCAACCAAAAAAGTAGAATTAAAACCGGTATCCCAGACAAACCAAAGGAAATAAATCGTGAAGGCGTGCCAATTTCTTTGTGATGTTTAGAACCTAAATAACCTAAAATCGTGCCAATAAAAATCCCCGATGACCAAATAATTAGGCAAAGTTTTAATGTAACAAGAAGGCCTGCGAGCAGGCCTTCTCTGTAAGTAATAATAATATCAAGGATTGACATAGGTTGCTTATTCCTGGGGTGTAACGTAAGGCACAGCCACGCGATAAAATCCACCCGGATAATTTTCTTCGTATTGATCAATCAGACCAGTGATATAACCATTGGTTAGAAGTTCATTAATTGCATTATCGATCATTGTTTTGAAAGCAAACTCACCTTTTTTAACCATCATGGTGTTGCCATAAACAACTACTGGGTTTTCGATGGAAACATTTTTAATTTTTCCAGGGTTATTTTTTATGTATTCGTTGGCCACAGTTGGTTCGAGGAAAGCCATATCTGCTTTGTTGTCGACAACATTTAAAAGCATTTGGGAAACATCGGTTGCTTGTGGTAATTGCAGAGTTTGAGCCTTTGGAAACTGTCTAGAAGCAATAAGTTGAGAAGTTTCACCGTCGATGGTGGCTAGTTTGTAGTTTTTGTCGTTGGCAATTTTGAGGTCATTGTCAAATCGATTGTCGTCGGCTCGGACATAGGCGTTGATGGCGCTATAATAAACGTTCTGAGTAAATTCAGCACTTCGACCGCGGGTGGAATTTGTCCAGGCCGGCGATCCGATAATGTCGCAACGATTTGAATTTAAGGCCTCGATCATGTCGCCCCAACCAACTTCGGCGTTCCATTCAACTTTTAATCCCATATTTTCGGCTGCCTTGTTTAAGGTTTCAACAAACACACCCGACATTTTGCCAGTGTTTGGATCTTTAATCGAAGCCGGCGGATAAACCACATAACAGGCACGAATGACACCGGATTTTAGAACGCTGTCATAAATGTTTGAACTGACAATGGTGTTTTCCGACGGAGATACCAATTTTACAGTTATTAAACTTACAACTATTGTCAAAACCACAACACCTAAAATTTTTAGCCAATTATTTTTCATACCAATCTCACATTTAATTTTTAATACTCCCATTTTACCCCCCCCCACTAAAAAAGCAAGGTCAGAAATTTGGGAAAAATAAAATAAGGAACAAAAATTTTTGTTCCTTATTTTTTATTTATTCAACGATTAGTGGTACCACCGGCTCCGGAACCACCTCCGACACCGTACCATCAATCGGCTCCGTCGTCTCCACTCCTTCAACTACCGGTTCGGTGAGTTTCTCAACCCCTAGTAAACAAATTTTTGGTAGTGGACGATAATGAGAATCGAAGACAGCTTCGGTTTTTGTGCCATCGGCTTTTTCGATGGTGTAAGTGAAAGTTGCATCAGCGCCAACGAAAGCGTTTTGGCATTTTTTTACGCCCGGTTCAAGATCGGTAGTTTCGGTGACTTGTTCCGGACCGACCACAATCCAACGAATTAAAGTTGGCGGCGGATAGGAACCTTTTCGGCCATCGGAAGTGCCCCAAAAGCTAAAATAAAGCAGGGAATTGGTCTCGTCCATTTCGGCTTGAAAGAGAATGTAATTGCCGGTGTCGTTGATAAATTTTAAATCTGGTGAAGGATCGTAAATTGTCGCGTCGGTACCAGGGTTGCCATTGATTGGATCGACGTAATGATTAATAACTAGTGAGTGATTGCTGCGCGCGGTGATGGGTAAGCCGGAATTCATGGCGGCTCGGAAAGTCGTGGTGCCAATCTGGCACAAACCACCACCGACCTCTGGTACAATTTCGGTGCCTTTGATAACCAGCTCTGATAGATAACCATTATTAAGAGTAATTGGTTTAAGCGCTGAAACCAAGGAGAACTCCTCGCCTGGTTTTATAAGCAGGCCGTTTAAAATTCGGACGCCATTTCTGATATTTTTTATACGATTAGTCGGGCTGTTACTGTAATCGGAAATACCGACGCCAAGAACTTCTTTGATTCCGAGATCGTTCACACTTTCCATTTTGACGGCTGGTTCAGTGGTTTGAATAACCAATTCAGAAGTTTTGATTCCAGATTGAGCGGCTTCGTTGATGACTTTGCTTAAGGCTAAAACTGTAGCTTCGCGATCGATGGAAACACCGTTCGAGCTACCTTGAAATTCAGTGACTTTTCCGTTTTCCATGGTCAACCGAGCGTCAGCTGTCGGTTTTTCGACCGTGGTGGCAATCGCATCGAGCAGGACTTTTAAACCGTCAGCTGAGATTGAAAGCTTCGGTTGGTTATTTTCATCGGGAGTTGGCTGGAGAGCGGTGGTTAAAGTCTCTGCCTCGATGTTCCAAGTCTGATCATTGTAAGTAAGAGTAAACGGTGCCACCGCAACAATATTTTCAGCTGAAACCAAAAGCTCGGAGGCGGCTGCTTCTTTAATTGTCGGTTCCTCATTGCTTCGAGAAAGGACAATTGGTTGAGGATCGAGATTGGCGAGTAGTGTTTGAAGACGGATAAAAAATTCATCGGTCGGAATAGTTAAACCTGAAGCCGAAGGGGTGACTGAAGCTTTCCAAACCTCGCCGGTTTTTGTAAAAGCAAAACCGGCATTGGTGGCCGGTTGAATGCTGCCAGGAAAGGTATTTAGAACCGCGGATTTTAATTGGTCCTCATTAATCTGAATCGGAATTTGTAAGTGAGATTTGTGAGTTAAAGAGTAGAGGAGGGTGAAGGGTCGGAGTGGTGGAGTCGTGGAGTGGTGGAGTTTGTATGCGGCATCGATCACATTGTTTACATCAAAAGAAACATAGTCGCCAACTTCGGAACTGACCGGTGAGAGTGGAACTGTGCCGAGTTTTCCGTCGACCGAAAGTTGAATACCATCAAGAAGTATTTTGTCGACGGTTGAGTTGATAGTTTGTTTGGCGGTTTCGAAATCCTCACCACCAACCTTAATGTTGCCAATCCAGACGTTGGGAGCCAGACGATTATTATAAGACTGTGCCCAAACAAAAGCCCCGGCATAACCGATAAAGATTACGACGACTCCGACAATCAAACCGATTTTTAAAGGTTTAGAAAACACCCGCTTATTTTCAGGAGGTGCGCAAAGATCGTCTTTTAATTTTTCTAAATTCATATTATTTTTTTTGAAAAACAAAAATGTCATTTCCCGTACTTTTTTTCTTGGGTAAGTTAGTGCCCAAGATGAAGATTTTTTGGTCGTGCTTAAATACGAGCTCGTTTGTTTTATCTGGATCTGATAAAAAATTTGCTAACTCCGGAGTTTCGGCAAGTGTTTTGGTGTTTTGCCGTCGAAGCCGCTCTCTTGCCATCTCAACTATTTTTTTATATTCCGCAAGAACGTTTTCTCTTTTACCGGTTATTTGTTCTACTATCGAAGCAGCTGTTTCGTAGTTCACACTACTCAAATCAAGCGGAGTATTTTTAAATTCTTCCTCAGTATCCACTTCTTTCCAACAGTCCTCAAGATTTTCGGTGTCATAAATTATTTTTTGATCTCTAGAATCTCGGATAACTGCTTTTAATTCATAACCACCGTTACGATATAAATGAGATGCTGTATTTTGGTGATCGTTACTTAAAATAAAACCACCTTGAATAACGTGTGAAGCTGGGACGTCTGGGCTGATGTTTGGGTTTAAAAGAATCAAGACATCGACATTACCAGGATCAAAGTTTAGTGCCGAGGCGACATGAGCCTCAACTCCACTTTCTTTCAAAGCCTCAATAGCTTTTTCATCAATATCAACGTAAATAACTCGGCTATCAGGAAAAACTTCGGATGGAGAAATATCATTGGCGCCGCAAGGGTGATAAACAACATCGGCTTTTGGTTGAAGTTTTTCTTTGAATAACGAATATTTTGCCACTAAATCAGGTCTTGGTTTTGCTTCAACCGATTCTGGATTTTGTTGTAATTCAGTTCGATTGGGATTTGAACTTTCAGAATCGAACTTTGTTTCAACTTGCGGAGGTCCAAAATTTTCAGAATTCTTCATAAATTACCACTCGATTACATCGACCTCAGCAGCCGATTCGGTTTTTGGGATAGTGATGGTTAAAATACCGTTTTTCATAACCGCATCGGCGGCTTCGGGGCGAACGTGACTGGGTAGGACAATGGAGCGTGAAAAGGCGCCCCAGTAGCATTCCTCCAGGTGAACCGTGGCACTGGCCCAGGTGTCGCAAGCGTGGTGGCGTTTGCCGCGGATGGTTACTGTATCGTGAGTGACGGTAATATCCAAATTTTCGGCACTGACACCGGCGACGGCCGAGCGGATGTAAACATTTTGGTCATCTTCAAGAACATCAACTGAAAGTTGACCTTCGTGTTCTGGTAGCCAAGAAGCGTCGTCGGTGGTTAATTGATTGTCTTCCATACTAATTATTTTACTCGATAGTGACGGACGAATTCGTAAACCGGTCCGATGGTCATGCCTACGATTAAGATCCAAATGATTTCCTCAACCGGAATTCCACTGATAAAAAGTCCTGACAGACGATCGGTTTGCCAAAGGGCACTGGCTTCGATAGGGAAAAGATGAACAAAGAAAAGTTGTTCCAGACCAAAAACCAAAACGGCCATAAAGAGCCCGGAAAAAATGGCGTCGATCAAAAGATCGTGACGATCGGCAATGATATAGATGCCAACCACTAAAGCGCCGATCATGAAGGAATAGACTGAGCCGATTGGAAAAAGCAGCATGGCGGCAAAAGAAATGGCGGCCCAGGCACCAAGGACTATGACTAAAGTGGCTAGCCAATGCAAAGGATGTCGACCGCCCAGGTGGTTGCGGCGAATGGGTTTTAAACGTCGACCAATTAAAATTTCGTAAACCACAGCGGCCACCCCAGTGAATGAGAAAGCGAAAATTAAATCCTCGACCCCAATAAAACCACTGGTTAAAGACCCGGCTGCGCGATAGTCAGCCGCAGCCACTAAAAGTATGGCCGGAGTCAGAACCAAACCAGCCACGCTCATGATAATTTGTTCACGCCGAGTTTTTTGGCCAAAAAACAAAAGGCTTGACCAGATGAAAAACATGGTTAGGGAGATGAGGAGGAAGGGGAGGTGAAACATATTGGGTGGAGGGGGTTATTTGGTTTGGGGCGTTTGGGCGTTAAAGGGCGTTGAGGGATTGGATCGCCGAATTTAAAAAGATAATTTTAAAATCAAAATTTGGAAAAGTTGTTTACATTATAATCCATTTTTTTGGTAATGAGAAGTTGATAAGGGGGTTTAAAAAAGAATTTTTAAAAGCCAAGGTTGAAAAATATTAAGAAAAATAATTCCCAAGCCACCCCAATAAATCGCATGTTCAAGGTCGGTGTGACCCTTAAGATTAAAGCGGTTTTTTGAATAATCCCAAAAACGTTTTTGCCAAAATTTTGAGGATAAAAAACCAAGCGTGAATTCTAATAATGAAAGAACAATCGCCAGGCTTAAAAATTGCCAAATAATGCCTTGTTGGTTTACAAAAGGCTCGACGGCCAGGATTGATAATCCACCAAAACCATAAGAAGAACAAAAAGGTAAATTTAAAAAACTACCCTGAGAAAATTTATTTTCTTTGAATGATCGAAAACCGGTGTCGATGATCCAACCCAAAAAACCATAAATGAAAAAAAGCATGATAACTTCCTGCATACTTTTTTATTATAGCTTGAATAGTTTTGTTTAACAAAAAAACATGATTGGTTCATGGTTTTGTTTTGGTGTTTTTTTTGGTTGAGTTGGTTTGGTCGTTTTTTTGGGTTGGGTCGGATCGGATAAGGAACTTTTAAAACAAAAAATCGTCAGTCGTTAAACTGGCGATTTTCTATAAAATTTTGCATTGATCGGAAGAGCTGGAAAAGCAAGTTTATTGTGTTGCGTTTATAAATCAAATAATTACTAATATCATATATGTTGTAGATTTTACTACTACAAATAAAAATATCATTTTTGACTAAAAACAAAGGCTTTGGTAATCTCTTTGAAGACATTTGTTGATTTTATTTCACCAAAAGCCATATTATATATACTGGGGTAGGCGCTTGTCACCCCTAACCACTCAGAGTATGATTAAAAGATGAAAAAACAACATCCGGAGTCTCTTCAAGAATTTATAGACCAATTC
>JAGVPA010000052.1 GCA_020052445.1 bacterium | reverse complement strand
ATTCATATTGGAATATTTTCGGGCTCATCTTGCATTGGAAACAACCGAATTGAACTTAGGTTTATGATATCATGGATGGGGTGGTGCGTAAGGTGAGTGCCTAAGAAAGAAAATGAAACCACTTTGCTCTATAAATCTTTTTTTGTTTTTTTATGCGGTGTAGCTAATCGAATTGGCGAAAGTCTGAGTTATACACTAATAACCGAAAATGCCAAGTTGGTTGCTTGGGCCAGAACACACGGGAACGATATTTTTCATTGGACAGACGTCAAAGAAAGTGATGGTGTCTTTGAGTTCTCTTGTGAAGTCAGACCAAGTGTTTCTCCAAAGAAAGCTTTGTCTCGGAAATTAAATCAAGAAACCACAGTGCTTATTTGGGAGGCTAGAGAAGAGTTTAAAAAATAGATTTGGTTGGAATAAAATTTATGAAAAATCTCCTACCAGCCAAAGAATATAAAATTTTGAAGAAATTGAATTCACCGGTTAAGATTCAAAATTTTTTGAATGAACTGGCGATTAATTTTGAACCTGACGGCGACACCGTCCTGTCACCAATGTCCGTCCTCGAAAAAGGGGTTTGTCATTGCATGGAGGCCGCGGCTTTGGCGGCCTTGGCGCTCCGAGTTCATGGTTATCCGCCACTCGTCATGCGTCTCATTGCCAATGATTTTGATTTTGATCATGTGGTGACGCTTTTTAAAAGGGACGGGAAGTGGGGCGCAATTTCCAAAACCAATCACGCCGTTCTTCGGTATCGCGAACCGGTTTATAATTCGGTTCGCGAACTGGCCATGAGTTATTTTCATGAGTACTTCGACGACACCGGCCGAAAAACTCTGCGCAGTTTTTCGTCGCCGGTCAATCTTAACCGATTTGATAAACGAGGTTGGATGACGACCAAAGATGAGATTGATTATATTCCAGAATATTTATCGGCCGTAAAATGTTTTCCGATTCTTGATCGAAGGCAAATTAGGAATTTACGCAAAGCCGATCCTTTGGAAATTGAGGCGGGGAAAATTATTGAGTGGATTGGGTGAACCCCCCTTCGCTCGTGGCGAGCTACGGAGGGGTTGTTTGCCTTCTGGGAAGGCAAACAAAAAAGTCCGTCGGGCGGGTGACGAACTTGCGTTACGAAAAGATCAGAGCAACGGCGGCCAGAACCGAGAGACCGAGAAACGATAGGGTTGCCACAGTCAGATAAAATTCCCGGTTTGGAATGGAAAAAAACCGATAATCCGGCACTCGAGGGCCGCCGGAGTAGTAGACTGATCGTGGCGAGAAGAGAACTGCTGTCGACCAGGTAGAGGTCTGGGTGGTGAGAACCATTCTGCCAAATTCTGTAATATAGCAGATATCGGTTTCCAGTAATCTCCGACTTTTTTTGAGTGAGATTAGCGATTCTTCTCGATAAGCGAGATAAAAGCGCGGTGGTACATCGAACTCATTGATCTCCTGACCTTTTTCCATGGCTTTTCGGAGTTTTTGCCGAACACTTTTATTCCAGTTTTTCTGCCAGAAAAATGTCTGGCCGCGTCGCCAAAAAGTGAAGCCACCAAGATTGATACCGTTTTCTTCGAGTTCTTTGTTTTCCTCTTCGGTTAGATCTCGAATTAGATCCAGAAATTCAGCCACTGCTTCCCAGTTGAATTTTTTGGAGAGCCTAAGAATGACAGAATACAAATCTCTACGATTCATTTTACCTCCAATAGAAAGAGCAAACAGGTTGTTGATCTTACTCGTTTTTCCTTAATTGTCAAGACTGGTTTTAAAAAAGTTTTCCATATCCTCGACGGTCGTTATTTTAGAAATGGCGTTGCGAAGTTTGGCGACGCCCGGTTGGCCTTTGAAATACCAAATTAAATGTTTACGGAAACTGGAAAAACTTTTTGGGCCGTGAGTTTTCAAATGTAATTTGGCGTGAAATAAAATTATTCTTTTTCTCTCTTTATCGGAAATCGGAGTTGGAGTTCGTTCAGCCAGCACGTCCTCGATATCTCGAAAAATCCAAGGGTTACCGAGTGCACCTCGTCCAATCAAGATTCCATCCACTCCAGTTTCGAGTGCTTGTTTAGCTGATTCGATCGAAGTGACATCGCCATTGCCGAAAACTGGAATCGAAACAAGTTCTTTAACTCGTTTAATCATCTGCCAATCAGCCTTACCTGAGTAAGCTTGAGATTTTGTTCGACCGTGAACTGAGATGAGATCAGCGCCAGCTTTTTCTAGGACTTGGGCGAAAGTTAAACAATCAGTCGGCTCACTCCAACCAAGACGAATTTTGACCGAGACCGGTACCTCAACCGCAGCTTTGACTGCTCGTACAATTTCTGCCGCTCGTGCCGGTTCCTTCATTAAAGCCGCCCCATTAAAATTGCTGATAATTTTTTTGGCCGGACAACCCATATTAATATCAATGCCTTCCGGATGATATTTTTCGACAATCATTTTGGCCGCCCGGGCCATAACCTCGGGCTCACCACCAAAAATCTGTTGAATGATCGGTCGCTCGTCATCATGGATCGCGGCCATACCCCAAGTCTTCTCATTACCACGCACGACCGCTTCGGCCGACACCATTTCGCGAAAAACAATGGTTGATGGTGACAGGTGTTTGACGACACGACAAAAAGCCGAGTCAGTATGATCGGCCATGGGTGAGAGGGCGATGGTGGGTTTTTTGGTAGTTGTCCAAGAGAAAGACATATGGCACAATAATAAAGTTAAACGATTAATTATTCAAATTTTAAAAAATATGGGAAAACCAGAGAGTTCAATCGGAATCGATGTCGTTTCAGTGCTGTCTCAAGAAACTTTAAGCCCCATCCCTGGAAAATATCGGGGTTTACCAAGCGAGGTGGTGGAAGAGCTTTGGTCAAAGCGGGCTTTTGTCGATAAAGAAAAAACCGCCGCCGAAGATCAAAGACGACGATTAGCCTTAGAAGCATTAAAAAATGATGAAACAACCAGAGAAGCTGTAAAACAACAACGCCTTACCGAGAAATATGCTAAACTTTCGAGCGAAGAAAAAAAAGAATTTCCTGCCGCGCAAATTGAAGCCGGTAAAATTTTAAACGAATATATTCGCGAGGAAAAGGCGGCAGTCGGACTGTTGCCGGAAGAATTTTTTGTTCTTAATAAATTAAAAAGCGCTTATAGAGAATTTAAAGAAAGAAATCCCCAGGCCCCTTTTGCTTTTAATTTTTCCCGAGTTAATGATCAAGAGGTTTTTAATAATCTTGTCCAAAGATTGGCTTTTAAAGTTTTGTCAGATAGACGAAAAATTTCTGAGCAAAAAAGAATTGAGGACATTAGAACAGAATTGGGAATTTCTCAACAAGAAGTTCAAGAGCAAGAATCATCACAGCTAACAGAAAACGAACTGTCAATTGAAACCGGCAATGAGGCCGCGTTAGCAAAACTTGAAGAACTTTTGGCCGAGCGGATTAAAAAAAGCAAAAAACCGCAACTTTACAGGGATTTGTTTGAAAGAATTAAACAAGAAAATAACCGAACAAAAATTGCCGAAACTTTAGTCAATGAAATTAATTATCGAAAAAGGCAGGCCGATTATCCAATTAACCCTGATTATCAAAAAGTTTGGGAACTAGCGACCAGAGATCAGACGGTAAATCATCGGCAAGAAGACGTTTGGATCTATCGAGGACGCCTCTCGGAAAAAGGGAGGTCAACAATAACCAGAGGAAGTTTAAATATTACTTTAACTGAAAATACAATTAGGGAGCTTGACGCCCTGATTCAGAGCGGGGTCTTTGATGGCAACTACAAACTAGGAGAACTGGGAACACCTGGGGAAGCCAGTGCCCGCCACGATGCCGTAACTTTATATTTTCTTTCTGAACCAAGTTCCGAGACACTCGAGGCTTTGTCTGATATCGCCAAAAAATATTACCGCGGCGATGATTTAATCGGCCGTAAGGTTTCAGAGGGCTTTTATATGTCAGAAGTCGGGTCGGTTTCCGATGTCCACGCCAGAGAATTGATTCAACAACTTCAGATAATAGATCAGGAATTAGCCGTGGCCATAAAAAATTTTTTAACCTCAAATAAAACTGGCAAAGAACGAATCGCCATGTCAGAGGCGCAATTTTATTCGGCCAAAGAGATGCTTAATTTATTTGGTTTTGATATAATTTATAATAAAGATACTGGGTTTAAAATTTTAAAAACAGTTTAAATAATTTTTATGAAAAAAATTCTTCTTTCCGGTTTAGCGGCTGGCCTGGTTATGGCCGTCGTCGGTATGGTTCTTAATATGCTTTGGGGAAAGATTTTCCCTGGATTATCGGCCGAATATGCCACGCCGTTATTTCGTCCATGGTCTGATCCGCTTATGTCCCTAATGTTCGTTTGTCCTTTTTTATCAGGCCTCGTGATGTCGAAAGTTTGGTACACTTCTGGTGGGAAAATTTGTCTTTTTTCCATGTGTTTGCCAGGCACTTCACCTAACAAAGATATTATAGGCTTTGCTAGTGTTTTTATTTTAATGTCGATCATTGGTATGCTTATGACTTACAGTTGTTTCCCAATGTCTTTTTTGATGTTAGTCACCTGGTGTGTTAGTATGGTGGTACAGTACTTGGTAGGAACTTGGGTTTTGGCGAAAATGAGTAAATAATCGGTTCGTCTCACACAAGGGCCGATCGGCCCTTGTGTGAGATGGTTTCTTATCAAAAAAATGTCTACCAAATTAGCCACCATTCTTCTCGGATTCTTTGTTCTCGCCGCGGTCTTCGGACCACGGCTGACTTTGGCTAACTCCGAACCGGTTCACGGTTCCTGTCACGAGACACCAAAAGAAATGCCGACTTCTTGTGCTATTCATTGTTTAACCACAGCTATAAATGACAATGAATTAAATGAAATTTTTGCTCCGAATTTCAGTCTATTTGTTCCGGCGATTTTTGAGACAAATTTTTCTCCAATAACCGAAAAAGTTTTTATTCCGTTTTTTGTAGAATCGAAAGTTTTTCGCGATAATTATCCGCATCTCACCGTCGTTAAAAAAGAGTAAAGACACAGGAAATCTTCATTCGAAGTTTTTAATTCTTGTGTTTTTATTTTATGAATAAAATTGTAATTCCTATTTGCGGCATGCATTGTGCATCTTGCGAATTTCTCATTGAGGAGCAACTAAAAAAAATCTCCGGTGTCGAAAGTGTTGTCGTTAATCAAAAAGCCGCTAAAGCGGAAATTAAATTTAGCGGCACTCAGCCAAGTGAAGAAGTTATCGCCAAAGCTGTTCAAGAGGCTGGTTATACGGTTGGTCAGAAAGAAAAATTACCTTGGTTTTCTCGTTCCGTTGCCGATTATAAAGATTTGGTTTTGGCTGGTGGTATTCTTTTGGTAATTTATTTAATTGCTAAATGGTTTGGTTTATTCGAGTTGAATGTTGCCGATCAAGGTTCTGGAATAGCCGTAGCTCTTTTGGTTGGATTGGTGGCCGGAATATCTACCTGCATGGCTTTGGTTGGTGGTTTGGTTTTAGGCCTTTCCGCTCGACATGCCGAGTTGCATCCGGAAGTCACTACAAGTCAAAAATTTCGTCCGCATCTTTACTTTAATTTAGGTCGGATTGTCGGTTTTGCTTTTTTTGGCGGTTTGATTGGTTATGCCGGCCAAGCCTTTAGTCCTTCGGTCAATACTTTGGGTTTTCTGACCATGGTAATTGGTGGAGTAATGATATTTTTGGGTTTGAAATTAATAGAAATTTTTCCAGCTCTTAAAGATAAGAATATCACTTTGCCTTCAGGTGTCGCTCGACTGCTCGGACTAAACAAGGACACTAAAGAATATAGTCATAAAAGTGCTCTAATAATGGGGGCTCTGACTTTTTTCTTGCCTTGCGGTTTTACTCAAGCCATGCAGCTTTTTGCGGTTTCCACTGGTAGTTTTTGGCAAGGAATGATTATTATGAGTCTTTTTGCAATTGGCACAGCTCCTGGTTTGCTAGGTATCGGAAGTTTAACGGCGGCGTTTAAAGGCAGAAAAGCTCGACTGTTTTTTATGACAGCCGGTTTGGCGGTTATTGCTTTTGGTTGGCTGAATCTAGCTAACGGCAGTAATTTAATTGGCGGTAATTCCACTCCAGTTACCAGTGTAGTTTCTAATTTAGAAGCTCAGGAAGTAAGAATGACTCAGGGCAGCAACGGATATTCTCCAAATAGTTTTACGGTGGAAAAAGGCCGACCGGTCAAATGGATTATTAATTCCACTTCGCCTTATAGTTGTGCTTCTTCAATCGTCATGAAGAAATACGGAATTAGCCAGTCGCTCAAGGCTGGGGAAAATATCATAATGTTTACTCCAACCGAAACCGGAGAAATTCCATTTTCTTGTTCGATGGGTATGTATCGCGGAAAATTTATTGTGGTTGAAGCTAAGGAAACAAGCTCGGTCGTATCTTCGGCCTCCGCAGCTTCGACCGACATTTCATTAAATTCTTCTTGTAGTGCCAGCGGTAGTAGTTCTGGTGGTTGCGGTAGTAGTGGCGGTTGTGGCGGCGGCAGTGTCAGTAATCAAGTTGATCAAGAAGGTGCTGTGGAAAATACTTCGGTCGAACAAATTATTAAAACGGTTTATACTTACGGTAAAGACATTGCTCCAAATACCTTTACGGTTAAAAAAGGTCAGCCAGTTCGGTTTGAGGTTGATGTTCAAGACAATGGTTCTGGTTGTATGAGCACAATTATGATCCCGGGTTTATGGGATACGGCCGAGTTGCTCAAAAAAGGCCAGACGATCGTTATGGAATTTACACCTCAAAAAACCGGTGATTATGAAATTACTTGTGGTATGGGTGTACCACGCGGTTTGATTAAGGTAATCGATTAATAATATGCCAAATCAAAATTTTAAGATCACGAATTTAACTTGCCAGGCTTGTATAAAGCTATCAACAAAAGCCTTGGAAGAAATCCCCGGCGTTATTAAAGTAACAATTGATTTATCTACCGGATTGGTGGAAATGGTTGTTGAACATGAAATAGTTTGGGCTGAGATTGTTAAAATACTCCGAGAAATTGGTAAAGAAGCGGTTCAATTAAATTAACTTATATGCCAGATAAAATACAATTAAAAATCGACGGCATGCATTGCGAGTCGTGTGAAAAGATTATTAGCGGCGAATTATCAGAAATTGCTGGTGTCAGTAATATTAAAATAAGTGCTCTTAATGGCTCGGGTGAATTAGAATTATTATCGGATATTTCCAATGAAACAATTATTCAGACAATTACCAAAGCTGGATATCAAGTCACGGTTGTTGGTCGGACAAACGAATCGGTGCCACAAGTTGTTGATACTTTTGAGAAAAAGACTGTAGCCAAGAATGCGCCGTTTAAAGTAAAACTCGAATCGGTGGTTGAAGCTGATGGTTCTTTTGGTATGGAAAATGGTCAGCCAAATTTTACCGGTAAAGTCACTCACAAAAAACACGGAGAGTTCGAAGTACCGGAAGGTCAATCTGGTGTTGGTGGTTTGGTCGATGAGCTGATTCAATCATCCAAGATTGGACAACTGTTTAATATCTTTTCCGGCCAAACCGTGACAGAAAAATCTCGTTTAAATAGCGGTTTATCAGAAAAACAGGAAATAAAAACCATAGAAGTTTCGAATACAGTTCTAAAAGAAAAAAAAGAGGAACAAGTTCAACTGGCTATTTCCGGTATGCATTGCGCATCATGCGCCGGTCTGATTGAACGTGGATTGAAAAAAGTTTCCGGTGTTAAAACCGTGAATGTTAATTTTGCGGCCGAAAAAGCTCGAGTAATTTTTGATACCTCGCTTGTCTCAACCGATCAAATTATTAAAGCCGTGGAAAAGTCCGGTTATAAAGCCCGGGTGGCTGGTATGGGTGATCCGGAAACTGAAAGAAAACAACGCGAACAAGTTATTAAAGGATATTTCAAGCGATTTTTGTGGAGTCTGATTCTTAGTTTGCCGATGTTGTATTTCATGCTTTTGGACTTTTTCTCGTTTCTGCCAGGCCGAGCGGTTTTATTGCCATTCGTCGGTTTAGTTTCGCTCGTTCTTACCATTCCCGTTCAGTTCATTATCGGCGCCGGTTTCTATAAAGGCATGTGGAGCAGTTTGCGAATGAAAACGTTTAACATGGATAGTCTTATTGCCATTGGTACCAGTACAGCCTTCTTTTACAGTCTTGTACAGTTCGTTATTTATGTTGTTCAGACCGGTAGCGTTATTGGTTTGAATGGTGAGAAAATTCCTGAGCTTTATTTTGAGACTGCGGCTTTTTTGATTACTTTTGTTATTCTTGGAAAATGGTTAGAGGCAAAAACTAAAGGCCGAACCTCGGATGCGATTAAAAAACTCATGGGTCTGCAAGCAAAAACCGCTCGGGTGATAAAAAACGGTGCGGTTGTCGAATTACCAATCGATCAAGTGGTAGTCGGCGATACAATTGTCGTTCGTCCCGGTGAAAAAATTCCTGTGGACGGTCAAGTTAGCAAAGGCCAATCAAGTGTTGATGAATCCATGATTACCGGTGAAAGTTTACCGGTGGAAAAAAATGTTGGGGATAAGATTATTGGCGCGACTATTAATAAACACGGCAGTTTTGAATTTACCGCCACTAAAGTTGGTAGTGAAAGCACTTTGGCTCAAATTATTCGGGTAGTCGAAGAAGCCCAAGGTTCCAAAGCACCGATTCAGGCCTTTGCCGATAAAATCTCCGCTTATTTTGTGCCGATAGTTATTGGTTTGGCTGTTTTGACTTTCTTAGTCTGGTTTTTCTTGCTGGGATCCAGTCTTAGTTTTGCGTTAATGGCCTTTACTTCGGTCATTGTTATCGCTTGCCCTTGCGCTCTTGGCCTCGCAACACCAACAGCCATTATGGTTGGTACCGGCAAGGGCGCGGAATACGGCATTCTTATTAAAGGCGGTGAACCGCTCGAAGCGGCTTGTAAAATTAAGGTCGTGGTTTTTGATAAGACTGGAACACTCACCAAAGGTCAACCGGAAGTTACTGAAGTGGTTAGTGTTGAGATGTCCGATGAAGAAGAAATAATATCAATCGCCGCGAGTCTGGAAAAACTCTCCGAACATCCTTTAGCCGAAGCTATTGTTAAACATGCCGAAGAGGAAACTATTAGTTTGAATGAGGCGACTGATTTTCGAGCTATTCCCGGACATGGTGTGGAAGGAAAAATCCACGAAGTTAAATATTATTTTGGCAATCGTAAATTAGTAACCGATGTGATCGGTTTATCATCTTTGGTTCTGGAAAAAATCGAACGCAAGATTCGTAAATTGGAAGAAGGCGGAAAAACCGTGATGATTTTGACTTCGGAAAAAGAAATTCTCGGTTTAATTGCTGTGGCCGATACAATTAAAGAAACTACTATTGAGGCAGTGCGAGCTTTGCAAAATCGTCATATTGAGGTTTTTATGATTACTGGTGACAATCGACGTACAGCTGATGCCATCGCGCGTCAAGCTGGGATTAAAAATGTCCTAGCTGAAGTTTTGCCGGAAGATAAAGCTAATGAAGTAAAGAAATTACAAAGAACCGGAATCCGGGTCGCTATGGTTGGTGATGGTATTAACGACGCGCCAGCTTTGGCTCAAGCGGATCTTGGTATTGCCATGGGTTCGGGAACCGATGTGGCTATGGAAACCGGTGGTATCGTCATAATCAAAAATGACTTGCGTGATGTTTTAACAGCCATTCAACTCAGTCGTGAAACCATGGGTAAAATTAAACAGAACATGTTTTTTGCTCTCTTCTACAATGTTATCGGAATTCCAATTGCCGCTCGGGTGTTCATTGGCCTGGGTTTGGTTTTAAAGCCAGAGTTAGCCGGTTTAGCTATGGCTTTTAGTTCAATATCGGTTGTCACAAACTCATTATTCTTGCGCGGTTTTAAACCGGGCAAGCGTAATTGGTTGTCGTCAGTGGCGCCAGCTGTAATGGCGGTTTTATTTACAATTATCTTTTTTCTTTTTGCGCGATTGAGTAGAATGGGGTAAAAAATAATAAAGTGTGATTTGGTAGTAAAAGACCGCCAGCATCGCTGGCGGTCTTTTACTCTTTCTTTTTCTTTTAAACTTTGTCTGAAAACTAAAGGGGGGACTAGCTTGAAAAAAAATCAACAAGTCGGTTTTATTAGCGCGAGGTACTTTTTGTACTTTTTCCTTTTGTTCATTTGTGTCTGCCTTCCGTGTCTTCTTTTTCTGCCCATGAAAATTGGGCCAAAGGAATTCTATCCTTACATTTTCGTCTTCGGTACTTTCTAGACGTCTTGGCCAAGCTGGATCTGAGGCGTTTTTTTATTTTCTTTTTAGTTTTATCACCACCTCCACATGCGGCGTCTGCGGAAAAAGATCAAGAGCTCGAGCTTCGACGAGTTGATAGTGTTCGAAAAATTTAGGCAACTCTTCGGCCAAATGATGAAAATTACAGGAAACGTAGACGATTGTTTGAGGCAAGACTTTTAAAAGTGTTTCGATAACTTTAGGATGAAGTCCGGCTCGTGGCGGGTCGAGAATAATTGTATCGAAACCCTCGGCCACCGATTGGTCCTTAAAATAATCCTCGATTTTAGCGGCCAAAAAATCCACCACTCCACCACTCCAACACTCCGTCACTCCATCACTATTCAATTCCGCATTCACTTTAGCCGCTTCGATTCCGGCCTCATCCGCCTCGATGCCAATAACTTTTTTTGCGCCAGCCCGAGCGAGAGCTAGAGTAAAAAATCCGGCTCCGCAGTAGAGGTCGGCAATAGTTTTGTCTTTTATTGGTGAAGCAAATTCTAAAACTGTATCTTGAAGTTTGGCGGCCATCTCAGAATTTGTTTGAAAAAAACTGTTCGGCGAAATTCGATATTTGAGATCATTTATTTCTTCGTGGAGATATGGTGTGCCTTTGAGCACCTCGATTTCATCGGCTAGCGACAAATCGGTTAACCGTTCATTGACGCCCCAGAGAATTGATGTCGTCGTCGTAGGGGCGACCGGCCGGTCGCCCTGACTTATCGATTGATTGACGGGGCGTTCAAATATTTCGGAAAATTTTGAAACGATATTTTTTTCCTCTTCATTTTTTGGTTTGTTGGTAATCAGGGTAACGAGACGTTCATTGGTATTTTTTCCTTCACGTATGACAAGAGCTCGAAAAAAACCTTCGTGTTTTTTGTTGTCCCAAAAAGGTAAACCACTCGCTCGAGTCCATTCGCGAACGCGAGATAAAATTTCGTTCGACGCTTCGGATAAAAGATAACAAGCCGGCAGATCGAGTGTCGACCACCAACAGCCGGTTTCTTTAAGACCGAGTTCGCCATTGCGACCAAACATAAAATCCATACGGTTGCGGTAGAAGAATTGTCGGGAACAAGGAACGACTTCGGTGAGCGGAATTTCAATTTCTTTTTCCAGAAAAGCTTTTTTGATTAGGTCGATCTTGATGACTAGTTGTTCTGGATAATCAATGTGTTGCCATTTGCAACCACCACATTTACCAAACATCGGACAACGCGGTTCGACACGGTGTGGTGAAGGTTTGATAACTTTCTCAAGATCGGCGTGAATGCCTTCCTTGTTTCTGAATCGAGTAAGCGCCAAGACTTCCTCGCCAGGCACGGTGTGGTAAACTAAATAAGGCTTACCGATGGGCCGAGGAATGATTCCGTTACCGTCACTCGCCAGTGACTCGACCACGCCGGTTATTTGTGAGTTTAATTTGTTGGCCATAAATATTTCTGGGGAACCGAATTACTAATGTTGGCGAATATACGAATTTGGAATGCACCAACCTGTCATCCTGAGCCAGTCTTCGATAGGCCTCAGACCATGAGCCCGGTCGAATGGAGAAGGATCTCGCTTGCCACTCCGTAGCTCGGTGCGAGCGAAGGGTGGCCTCGTGGCTTCAATCCAAATTAGTATATTAGTACCAAATTCGTAATTCGTTTCCTCGATTCTACCTATGATCATCATTGCACACAATATCCGCTCTCTCCACAATGTCGGTTCAATCTTTCGTTCAGCCGATGCCTTTGGTGTGGAAAAGCTTTATCTGACGGGTTTTACCGGAGCTCCGCCACGAAGTGAAATAGCTAAAACTGCCCTGGGTTCGGAGAATCGAGTGGTTTGGGAGCAAACTGAGGATATTCAATCTCTTGTTCCCAAACTTCGTTCTGACGGTTACTCGCTAATCGGTTTGGAAAATGGCGAGAATATCAAATCGATAAATGAAACGGTTTTTGATAAACCGGTGGCTTTGGTTTTAGGTAATGAAGTTGAAGGAATTGAAGCCGAAGTTCGAGAAAAACTCGATTTATTGGTCGAAATTCCCATGCCTGGCCAAAAAAGGTCGTTGAACGTCTCAGTCGCCGCCGGTATCGCCATGTTTGTCTTGAGCGGGAAATAGTGGTAGGATTGGGGTGGTTTGGAAGATTGAAGGGGACGGAAGGGGTTTGAGGGGTTGAAGAGGGTTTTCATCTGTTACCACAAAAAACACTCCGATAATCACTTGCAAAACCCCAACCTAAAAACCTCCCTCCAGCCCCTTCGCCCCCTTAAACCCCTCCACCCCAATATGTTCTCCATCGTCATTCCTACAAAAAACGAAGAAGATTATCTGCCCATTCTTTTGCGTTCAATAAAAGAACAAACGGTTCAGCCGGATGAAATTATTGTGGCTGATGGCAAATCGACAGACAAGACAGTGGAAATTGCCAAACGATTTGGTTGTCGAGTTGTTCCCGGTGGTTTGCCTGGGGTTGGTCGTAATCACGGAGCGGCCGTGGCCAAGGGTGAATATATTTTGTTTTTGGATTCCGATGTTAAGTTGATTGACAAACATTTTTTGGAAAAAGCCGAAAGGGAATTGACTCAGAAAAAATTGGACTTTGCCAGTTGCGACGTCGAAGCCATTTCCAATAAAAAAATCGACCGGGCTTTTCATGAATTTTATAATCATTTTTGTCGAGCTTTTTTACCCATTCACGCCCACGCCCCGGGTTTTTGCATTTTTGCCAAACGATCCAAACACGCTAAACTTGGTGGTTTCGACGAGTCAATAGTTTTTTGCGAGGATCATGATTATGCGCAGCGTTGTCGCAAATTCGGAAAATTCGGTTACCTCGATACCATCAGAATTCATGTTTCCACCAGACGTTTTGATCGCGATGGTCGTTTGAATATTGCTGTCAAATATACTTTGGGCGAACTTCATCTTATGACTTTGGGTCCGGTTCGCCACAATCATTTTAAATACGAATTTGGTCATCAAGCCAAGAAAAAATAATTTTGTGAGGAGGAAAAAAATTTTAATTCCCATCGAGGTTATCCCGCACCACGTTCATTTGTCGCAAAGAATGTGGCAGACTTTGTTTGGCAAAAATATTTCACCAAAAATTTTGCGACCACTTTCTCAACGTGGGCAAGCGGTTTATCAACAAACAGTAAAAGTCGTTGGTCCCAAAGGTGAAATGACCGAAGTCAGGGTTTTAGGTGGAGCTCGTAAACAAACCCAAGTCGAACTTTCCGAAGCCGAAGCTATCGCCATTGGTATAAAACCGGTCTGGCGATTATCTGGTAAATTATCACGCACCTCTGGCTGTAAATTAATCGGCCCAGCTGGTAAAGCTGTTGTTAAAAGCGGAGTTATTGTGCCAGTGCCGCATCTTCATCTAAATACCAAAGAAGCCGGATCTCTTGATCTTCATCAAGGTCAGGAAATTGAATTGAATTTTTTCGAGGACAAAGCGGCTAAATTAAAAGTTTTGGTTCGAGTTCATCCTTCCTTCCGAGCCGTCTTGCACATAACTCCAGACGCTGCGGCTAAGCTCTGGCTTTCAAATAGTGAAAAAGCCATATTATGAAAAGACTTTTTTTCCTCGCCCTATTTTTTTTAGTTTTGGTACCTTGCAGTGTCAAAGCTGTTACATCTGATTTAAGTATAACCCAGGAAGGCATTGAGTTTTCCAAAGAAACTTTGATTTCCGGTGACACCATACGGATTTACGCCGTCGTTACCAATGTTGGTGATGTCGACGTTTCCGGTTACGTGTCTTTTTCTCAAGGTTCGTTACCAATCGGTGACTCGCAAATTATTTCTGTTCGAGTTGGCAGTGTGCCCGAAGAGGTTTTTGTGGATTTTGTCGTACCGTCCGGTGCTTTTAATATCCGTGCCGAAATTCGTGGCACTGATCCGGTCGACAGTAACAGTGCAAACAACTTAGCCATCACCAGACTTTTGACACCGATTCAAGACGATGATCGTGACGGTGTTGAAAACGACACAGATAATTGTCCGAGTGTCGAAAATTCCGATCAAGTCGATACCGATCTCGACGGTCTTGGCGATGTTTGTGATGACGATGATGATGGTGACGGTGTAACCGACGCGGTTGAAAGAGAAATCGAGACTGACCCAAAAAAAACCGATACGGACGCTGATGGTTTGTCGGATAATGTTGATCCGCATCCAATCACTCCAGAGAGTCAGCTTAAAGTCGAAGTGCCGGCACCGGTGATTTCACCAAGTGTTGTTTCGAGTAATGAACCGGCATCAAGTAGTGGTTCGGTTTCAGAAAATGCTGAGAATAATGAAAACGGCGAAGCGGCAGTTGGCTCAGATTCGGTTCCAGAATTAATTTCACCAGACGATGAAGAGAAGAGTGAATCAGAATTCTCTCTATCGCCAAATGCGGTTTTTACTTATCAAAAAGAAACTTGGAACACTTATAAATTTGAGGCACAGTTGCCGTCGAGTACTGGCTATCGAGTTTCTTGGGATTTTGGTGATGGCACAACTTCAAATTACGAAAAAATTGAACACGTTTATAAACAAACTGGAAATTATACAGTAAAGATTTCCGTCGAAGGCATGGACGGAAAAATTTCCGAGGATTCGGTTACGGTGCATGTTTCGTTTTTTTCTTTGCAAAACCGAATTGTACAATTCATGATTTTCGTTTTGTTGTTGGCTCTCATCTTTTTGATATTTTTATTTCTTCGAGCTGGTCGTTCCCAAACATCCAAAACAAAGATTAAAAAAATAGTTGACGAACCTAATAATGCCGGTTCAATAAAAATTTCGGTTCGTGAAGACAATTCTGAATTGGAATAATTTGTGAGTCTCAGCAAATTAAATGGTGAAGCAAAAACCATCGCCGGGGCGGCTGTCCTCCTCGGCGTTCTTTCGTTTGCCAGCCGGGCGGTTGGTTTCGTTCGCGATCGTATTCTTTCCGGTGAGTTTGGGGCGGGTGATGTGCTTGATGCTTATTACGCGGCTTTTAAAATGCCGGATTTTGTTTTTAATCTTTTGGTGGTCGGCGCTTTGTCGGCCGGTTTCATTCCGCTTTTTGTCAAAGCCTTGCAATCTGATAAAGAAAAAAAAGCGGCTTGGCAGTTTACCAACAACGTTTTGAACATTCTTGGCTTGGTTTCTTTTGTAGCCGCAATTTTGATGGCGATTTTTGCTCGACCGCTGGCTCAGGTTATTGCTCCGGGTTTCGAAGGTGTTCGGGAAGAAATGGTGGTCACTTTTACTCGTGTCATGCTGCTCGCCGAATGCTTTCTGAGTCTCTCAGTGATTTTCGGTAGTGTCCTACAAGGCCTGAAAAGATTTCTTTTTTACGCCCTGGCTCCGATTTTTTACAACTTTGGCATTATTGCCGGCGTTCTCTGGCTAGTGCCAATTTTTGGACCAGTCGGTTTGGCTTGGGGTGTGGTTTTAGGGGCATTTTTTCATTGTCTAATCCAAGTGATCGGCGTTTTTGGTTTGGGTTATCGATATCATTGGAGTTTTAATTTTCGCGATCGAGCGCTAATTGAAATGATAAAACTTACCGGTCCGCGAGTTCTTGGTCTAGCTGTCGCACAAATTAATGTGGTGGTCACTACCATTCTAGCCTCATTTTTAGTAACTGGCAGCACGACGATTTTTAATTTTGCTTACAACATTTCTTATTTGCCAATCGGTATCATTGGCGTTTCTTACGCCGTGGCGATTTTTCCGTCGCTGGCTGAACATATTGAACGAAAAGAAAATGAAAAATTTATCGAAACGATTTCCTCCGGTGTGCGACAAGTTCTGTTTTTGATAATTCCTTGCACAATAGTTTTTCTGCTTCTGCGAGCCCAGATTGTTCGTGTGGTGGTCGGAGCAGGGAAGTTTAGTTGGGCTGATACGATTATCACGGCTGATACTTTAGCTCTTATCACTTTCAGTTTTTTTGCCCAATGTTTAAATTATCTTTTGACGCGAGCTTTTTTTGCTTTGAGCGATACCAAGACGCCTTTGGTTGTCGGTTTGATTAGTGCGATTGTTAACATTGTCACCGCTTGGTTTTTAATGCCGCAATTTGGCGTTCTGGCTCTCGGTGCGGCCATGAGTTTATCAACACTCGTCAGTTTTGTTTTGCTTTGGGTACTTTTACGAATTCGTCTCGGAACTCTGCGAGAAACAGAAATCCTCCGTTCACTCTGGCTTTTAACTCTGGCTGGCCTGGCTTCAGCTTTGGCTACCCAAGCGATGAAGCCGCTGGTCGTAAAATATATTTCCCTCGAAACTTTTTTTGGCGTTTTGTCACAAGGCCTAATCGCCGGCGGTCTCGGCATAGCTGTCTATCTCGCCGTGGCCTTAATGTTAAAATCCCCTGAAGCTCAAACTTTCGTTTCAGCTTTGCGAAGAAAATTATTTAAAGCGTATCAGCCAAAAGAAATTGTGCCGACAGCTTAAATCATGGTAGTCTAAATTTTGTTATGTTTCTTAATCGAAAAAAATATCAAAATACCATCCTTTACTTGTGTCAAAAATTAAAAGGTGAAATTCGTGGTAAGAAAAAAATGGCGAAATTGCTTTATTTTGCCGATTTTGATTTGTACGAAAAAAACCAGAAATCAATCACTGGCGATGTTTACCGGGCATTGCCAATGGGTCCTTTCCCATCAGCTTTAGATGAAATTACGATTAGCATGATAGAAAATAAGGTTTTAAAAGTTGAACAAATTGCAGAACATGATGGATATGTTGCAACTGAAGTATATGAATCTCTCGTCGAGCCTGATCTTTCTGTTTTGAGTGATGAAGAAAAAAAAATGCTGGATCGGATTGCTGTCAAATATGGTTATTTAAATGGCAAACAATTGGAAGATCTTTCGCACGCCGAGGCGCCGTTTGTTGGCACGAAATTAAAAGAAGAGATCCCTTATGAATTAGCTTTTTATCGCGGTACGGATTTTGATGGTTTATGATTCGGTTTTTGTATCATGACGGAATCCAGAAAGAAATTGCTGTTTTAGAACGGCGATTTCGTACTATTCGCGATGGTTTGGTCGTTTTTGAAAGATTGTGTGAAAAACAATTTAATCCAATCGATCCGCAACAAGTGATTGCTCCAGCAAAACTTCATCGTGTTTTACAGACCGAAGTTTTGGTCTTGTGGAAAATTGAACTTGTTTTACCCAACTCGGGTTTGCGCCCGAATCAATGGCCACGACTGTGGTTTGGAATCAAGGGCAACGTTATTGTGTTTCTGTGTCTTTCTTCGCATGTCGATAATTACAACGAAGAAAAGATGAATCGTCTCGCTCAATCTAGAATCTCTGATTTGTTTTAACTTATGAATAAAATTTTCAAGGTAACCGATTATTGATAAAAATATGGGCGAACAAAATCAAAGTGAAGCAGGAATGCGTGAAGAACGAGCCGAGGTGCTCTTTCGGTTTTTAAAATCTGCGGAAAAAAAAGAGGCCGTATTTTCTGACGAAGAACACAAAAGACAATTTATTGAAAATTTAACGACCGAAGGTTTTTTGCAATTTCTTAATGGTATAAATGGCATTTTACGCGGCAAGAAAAAAGCCGCGTGGAAAAGGGACGGCGAGACAGTTGAGGTTGTCCAAATGTTTTATGGAATAAAATTTAGCAAAGAATATATTCCGCCGGCCTACGAGGATAAGCCGGAGTTATTAGAAAAAGTTTTGTCAGTTGCCAAGGTTATGAATCGAAGCGGAAAAAGTTTTGAAGAAATCGCTTTTGTTATTTCGGCCACTATTAACGCCGTTCATCCTTTTAATGACGGTAACGGTCGAACAAGTCGAATTGTTTATCAATTGTTAACAAAAGGTTTCAGTGAAGAAAATAAAAAAGAACTGCAAGCTGTATTGCTCGAGTTTGGGCGGGGTGCAGTTGATATCAATCCCGGATTAATTCAGGTGGAGATTAACGATCTTGTGAAAAAAGAGGTTGACGTTGACAATCCTGAAAAAATCCTGAAAACATGACTAATCTTTTTAGCCAATTAAACCCAAGGGAGATAACTTTCAGACAAGAAATCGATGAAAATATCAGGGAAGTTTTTTTAGACCTTTGTCGAAACGAAAAAAGAAACCTTTTTCTAAGCGTTTTTTTATTTTTCCAGAACAACCCCGGTTTAAACAGAGCGGATTTTATAAAGGATTTTCCCGGCCGATCGGTTATTTTGATCGAAAAACTGGCGGAAAATTTAAACCAAGAGCAAATTAGTCAAATTTTGCAAAATTATCGAAATTTAAAAAAGCGCTATGTTGAGATATTGATTGAAGCGCTTGCCGAACCAGAAAATGAAAAATATCAAATCGAAATCGGCGAGCAAAAAGTTTCTTTAAAAACTCTTTTTGAAAACAGAATGAAGGAGGAACAAGCAGAGACGGCTCAAAAAGAAAGAGAAAGAAAAGAAACAGAAGAAGTTAAGGTTAGAGAAGAAGCAGCAATTAAAGAAAGAGAAGACCTAATAAAAATTCGTTTTGAGAGAGGTGAAGGAAGCTATAAAACTTTTGAAGCATCAGAAATAAATTCGGTCAGAGAAATTGAGCGTGCGGTCGCAAAAATTTCCGAAATTGATTCAGTGGAAAATTCCGATGAAGAAAAAGTTAATATTCTAAAGGAAACACTTTTTTCTTTGGTGCGAAAAATTAATCCGAAAGTTTCAGTTTCTCAAAAGAAGATTGATAGTTTTGTTGAGGAAAGAAAAGATAAATTATTAGAAGTGTATGCTCATTTTCAAAAGGTTTTGGAAATAATGAATTATTTGGAAGGCTTCGGTTTCTTTATTTTAAAAGTTAATACCTCGACAAATAATGAAGAAGTGTTTTTTGATCAGGCTGAATTGGACAATCGTGAAGACCTGACTTGTTTTTTTGATGATTTGTTTTCTCAGTCGAATGATTCTCTACCGGCAGAGCCGGTAGTTTCGTGAAAGCCCCTATAAGGGGCTATTTTAGTTTGTTAATTACCAATGGAATTCTAATTACTCGTCGCT
>JAGVPA010000015.1 GCA_020052445.1 bacterium | reverse complement strand
CTTTTAAATATTTTTTATCTAAAATATTGCTATTCACATGCCTTAATTATACCATATTTTGGAGATGTTATGGTTTGGGTACCTGAGTAGTTACAAAAATATGAATTCTAAACAAAAAAATTTCGGCTTAATCCAAGTTTATACCGGCGACGGCAAAGGCAAAACCACGGCCTCTTTGGGCTTAGCTTTGCGAGCTGTTGGAGCCAATAAAAAAGTTGGCATTGTTTTTTTTGATAAAGGCGGTCAGCATTATTCTGAACGAAAAGTTTTGCAAGAAAAACTTGGCGGCCTTATCGATTTTATCGTAACCGGCCGCGATCGCATCGACGCCGCTAACTCTTTCGATTTTTCGATTACCGAAGAAGATAAAAACGAAGCCGCTCGCGGCCTGGAAGTTGCCCGCCACATGTTTGCCAATGGTTACGATTTAATCATCCTCGACGAATTTAACACCTCCGCCGCCTTAAAACTTTTTTCCGAAGAAGTGGCTTTAAAATTTTTAGCTGAAAAACCAAACCACATCGAACTGGTTTTAACCGGTCGCCATGCCCTACCCAGCATTTTAGCTCGTGCCGATTTGGTTACTGAAATGAAAATGGTCAAACATTATTATTATCAAGGTGTGAAAGCCAGAGAAGGTTTGGATTATTAAAAAAACCACCCCATTACAGAGGCGGAAGAGTTTGGTTGGCATCCTTATCTACTGGGAGTTCAGTGCTTTGTCCAACCAACCCAAATATCTGGGTGGTCAGAACTCCAATGTTGTAGAGTTGATCAATGACACAAGACCAATCAGGATTCGCCTGAAGCAGTCGGTCTTTGATTTCCTCGCCGGTGAGAGGACGACCACCACGCTTGTCCAGACGATGCATGGCATCGTAGGTGTCGACCAAGGCAAGGAGGCGGGCGTAAAGACCTATCTCTTCCAAATCGCTCTGAGAAAACTCACGCGATGGCTCTGGCAAACTTGCTGGATAACTCCGACCTTGTTGGAACCAGTGATGGCGGACAATGATCTCCGCGATAAAATCAAAGAGTTCGTGGAGCATACACCAACTGATAACCGGATGGACTTCCATCACCAGAGCGTCACTCCGGCTCCAACTACCAGTTTTTCCTAGCACATCTGGATCGATCGACGCCTTACCAACATCATGCAGGAGGCCAGAGTAAAAAGCGACTCTTTCGTTCAATTGAAGAAACCTGGCGATCGCTCTGATTACTAGAGCCACCCGAAGGCTGTGCTCGTAGTGTTCGTACGCAACTGGACCACTGTTACGAAGTGGAGCCATGAGTAAAAGAACAGCCGCCTTTATTTCCGCTTCGATTTCTAGTTCATTGAAGACGACGCGCACTCGCCCTTCAAGCGGAATGGCTGGATCAAAATATACCGTACTTGGCATGACTGCCTCCAAAAAATTCGATAAGTGGATGAACAATATACGTCCGATTCTTATCTTTTGTCAACCATCAAATTTAAAATAAATAGAGATGTTGCATTGCAACGTCTCTATTTATTTTTTGGATAAAATTTACGGTTGAAGTGAATCTTCTTGGCCGTTCAATAAAATTTTAATTTCTTTTACGGCGTCAAATTGTTTTAAAGTGTTTTCAATTTCGGCGCCGATACCAGCAACCAAACACGAACCACCGAGCGGTTCGGCGACAGCGCCGCCCAAATCAACCGTCGTCAATCCATCACCTGAAATTGAAATATCATTTAATTCTGAACGAAAAGGAATGGCCGTCGAATAATGATTTGCCGTCTCCAAATCTGTCGGTCCTTGCAACAACATAATCATGACCGCTCGAGCCGGCAAAATGGTGGCCGTAATTTTTCTGGTCACCGAAAAAACCGTAGTGCAAGTTATTTCCGGATCCATTACGTTATTGTGAAAATAAAGTTTCAAATCGGTCGTATTAATCCGATCTAAAACCAAAGGAATGGAAACCACATCGATCGCTGAACCATCTTTAGCCGAGGCTTGAAAAACTTCGAGGGTGATATTTTTATTTTGAACCTCAGGCACAACCACCCAAAAATCGAAAGAACCGAATTGCCCCATGTCCGGAGCTTCAGCGTAATCAGTTCCCTTCGCAAGTTCTGAGCCGTCAATAGAAAGTAACCGCCAAGAAACCACATTTTCAAAAACTCGAGCTTGGCCGGTGACGTGAATCGGGTTGGCCACCGTGGCGTCGGCAATCGGTGAGCTGACGGTAATATTAGCCGAACTTTCCGGCTCGATGGTATTTGTTGAAACCGGGGGTTTATCTGATGAAACCGGTGGTTTAAAACGACTAACTACGGAATTACAACCGAAGCCACAAAAAAGTAGAAGAGCTGTAACTAAAAAATATTTCATATAATGAAACCTTAGCACTTTTATGCTAAAATTGATATGGAGGAGAAACTACGTGCCACCACCAACAACCGGAGGTTGACATGTTTGCCAACAATCTCTTCCTCTACCAAAGGAGACTCATCGTTCTGCTCACGCTTCAGAAAATAAACGATCGTCAAATTGACGACTATCAGGAAGACTGGGCCCGGCAAGAAGTCTCTTTTGTTCTTCGCGAACCGGTAAGTATCTGTGATATGACCATCGCGCGAATCAAGGAACTTTTCTCAGCCCACCTCGTCATCCTGATCCCCCAAAACAATTCTCTCAAGGTGGTGATTCATGGCAGTTTATTTCCACTGGTTCACTAAATCGTCCCCCGCCAAGTCTTCAACTTGTGCGGGCTTTCTTTTTTTGGGGGGTGCGAATAACGAATTTTACTACGAATTTACGAATATACAAATATGAATTTCATCAAAAAAGACAGGGCATTGCCCTGTCTCTACGATCGCCAACATTCGTATATTCGTAAATTCGTAATCGATTCGTTATTCGCACCCCCATCCTACTCCGTGGTCTTTCCATCAAACTCCGGACCATCAGCTTCGGCCGCAGCACGAGTGGCTCGGACGACGCCGTCTTGATGATGTGGTGGAGCATAAAGTGTATAAAGTTTGAGTGCGTCGGTAGCTGAGGTATTTATGACATTGTGAGTTGAACCGGCTGGAACGATCACTGCATCGCCGTCGCCGACAACGTACTCGGTTTCGTTGATCACAACCTTACCTTCGCCTTGCTCAAAACGGAAAAATTGATCACCATCCTCGTGCACTTCGGAACCGATTTCTGTGCTTGGGGCCAGCGACATTAAAACCAACTGACAATGTTCGGCCGTATAAAGCACGTGGCGAAAATCTTCGTTAGCCAAAGTTAACGCCTCGATATTTTCTTTGTAGCCTTTTTTCATAAAAAATTAAGTGTTAAGAATAATTATTTTAATTTCTTTTTACTTTCCGGATTTTTCAAGAAGTTTTTCTTGGTGACAATCGATCGACCAAGACGTTTTTCCAAATTCTTTCTAGCGCCACCAGCAATATCACCACCAGCTTTGGCGTCACCTCGAAGTTTTATCAAACCTTTTGAATCTTCATTCCGATGAATTTCAGTAGTCGCCCGCTCGCCGAGCATATTAAAAATAAGTTCGAAGTCATCCATGTGATCTCGTAAATTTTCCCGTTTGAGACCTTTGAGTTTTTTGTACTGACTCGGGGTAACTCCAAAAGTCGCTTTAGAAATTTCCGCGGTCAAAATCTCGTAATCTTTTTGACTTTGCGCTCCGCGATTTTTCCATTCATCGGTAAGTTCCTCGCGAATGACAATACCTCGCAGACGTTTTTCAATCCAATCCTCGCTGTAACCCTTGAGTTTGTAGAGCATCCGAGTTCGTTTAGTGGCGAGCTCGGGATTTTCTATTTCCTGAATTCGTTCATAACCAACTTTTGCCAACCAGCGTTTGAAAGGCTCGGCTTTTGGTGATGGGATGGATTGGATTATACGAAAAATATCCTCAGTGTTGGCACAATTAATCTTTTGTTTACCCCCGGCGGTTTCAATCGAAAGGGGGTGTTCAATTTGAACCCACCCCTTAGCAAGCTCCGCGTCTCTATTGAGCATGTTTTTTAAGTACTGCTTTGGATTTAATGAATCTGTTAACGCCTCAATAACATCAACAACAACAAACCACCACTCGCCCTGATGAATTGTTTTCCTAACTTGTTTCCCTTTAAAAAAGGCGATCTTTGTACTTTCTACCAAACCAAAATTTTCTTCACCGACTTTTTTCATAAAGACAAAGGGTTAAGAATAATTCTTTTTGTATTATAGTTTATTTGAGAGAAAACCACTAGAACTCACCACTGATATTTTACCATTGCCAAAACCCCGATTCTCTGCTACAATTCCGCTCGAACTCAATAAAATTATGGATCACGGAAACGTCATTATTCGCTTTGAAAAAGTCTCGTTTGGCTACGATAAAGATAACTTGCTGCTGAAAGAGGCGGATTTTTCAGTTCGTGAGAACGCCAAGATTACGCTCATGGGCCAAAACGGGGCTGGCAAAAGTACGATTTTCAAATTATTGCTCGGCACACTCAAACCGACCGAAGGCAAAATTCACCTCAAACCAGGGGCCAGTATTGCCATCGCCACACAGGTCATGCCACCGGAATGTTTGGATCAAACCGTAAGTGAATTTTTTGCCCGAGCGTTTGCTGAAAAAATTTACAACCTCGATCGACGCATTTCCGATGTCCTCGAGATTGTAAATATAAAAACCGAATTCGATAAAAAAATTCGCGATTTTTCCGGCGGCCAACAAGCCCGTCTACTCCTTGCTTACGCTCTCATCCAAGATCCTGACATTCTGCTTCTCGACGAACCGACCAACAATCTTGATACCGAAGGCATCGAACACCTCACCGGTTTCCTCATGTGTTATCTCAAAACCGTTTTGGTCATTTCCCACGACGCGGATTTTTTGAATGCCTTTACCGAAGGCGTTTTGCACCTCGATGTTTTCACCGGCAAGGTTGAACGTTATGAAGGCAACTATTTAAACGTGGTCGAAGAAATTTCCGCTCGAGTCGAACGCGACCGCGCCAAAAATGCCCAGCTCTTAAAAGAAATTCAGGATCGTAAAGACAAAATAAACTTTTTTTCTCACAAAGGCGGAAAAATGCGGGCTCTGGCCAGCAAACTTCGTGACCAGGTCGCTGATGCCGAAGACAACATGGTCGATGTCAAACGTGACGATCGCACCATCAGTGATTTTAATATTCCCGCTCAAATTTTTACCGAACCGGTAGTCACCATCACCTCAGTCAAAGTCATTAAAGATCACGAACCAAAACAAGTCGAAGTTTCCATCAAAATGCGCAAACAACAACGTTTGTTTATTTCCGGTCCGAACGGCATTGGTAAAAGTACCCTCCTGCGCGCCCTCTTCGAAAATAAAGATCCAGGCGCCGTCATCACCCCCGGGGTAAAAGTCGGCTACTATCGCCAAGATTTTTCCGGTCTCAATTTCGAAGAAACCGCTTACGCTTCACTCGAATCAACGATGGAAGTACCCGACAACGAAAAACTCCGCGCCGTGGCCGCCAGATTTTTATTAACCGGCGATGTCCTAAAAAATAAAATTGGTTCATTGTCCGAAGGTCAAAAAGGTCTACTCTGTTTCGCTCGTTTCGTACTGCAAGAACCGGGCCTCCTTATCCTCGACGAACCAACCAACCACATCAACTTCCGCCATCTACCAGTCATCGCTGAGGCTCTGCAGGAATACCAAGGCTGCATGATCGTTGTCAGCCACGCTCCAGAATTTGTGGACAAGATTTCTTTTACGGAATCGTTGGATTTGGGAAAGTTGGTGTAAGCCCCCCCACCCCAGCCCTCCCCCACCGTGGCGGTGAGAGAGGGAGAATTAATTATTTAAACCGTCATTGCGAGGAGTGAAGCCACTGAACGACGCGGCAATCTCGGACGCCGACGTCAGCAGATTGCCACGCCGCCTCACGGACAATGAGCTCCTCGCGATGACAAAATCCACCCACTGTCATCCCGAGCCAAAGAGGGATCTCGCCACGTTATTCAAACTCAATTCTGTGACCCATAAATATGATTCCACTTAAAATCCAAATCCTAGGTTCTGGTTGTCCGACTTGTAAAAAGTTGCATGAACTGGTCAAAGAAACCGTCGCCGAGATAAAACTTGAAGCCGAGATCGAATATATTACTGACATTTTAAAAATTGCCGAACTCGGAATTTTGCAAACACCGGTTTTGGTTATCAATGGACGACCGGTTATGGCCGGTGTGGTTTCTGACAAGGAAAATATCAAACTTTTAATTACCGACGAAACCTCGGAAATTGAAGAAGGTGGTTGTGGTTGCAATTGTGGTGGACATTGTCATTAAACTTTAAAATAAAATTCTAAACAAAAATCCCCAGTGCAAACTGAGGATTTTTGTTGGTTCTGCGCTCCGGTCTCGCTTGCCCTTTTTAGGGCAATTTCAAGCGGTTTCCAACCAGTCATCCGCCCCTGTTCCGGTCGTATAGAACTTTTGAAATGAGACAAATGAGACACTTTTAACGTGATTTTGGAGTGTCTTATTTCTGAGTCGTTTTTTGCTTATCGTAGAGAAAATATTGGTGTTTTATGGTTTTTTTTGGGTGTCTCATTTCAAAAAACTGAGAAATGCATCTCTTGGTGAAATACCTTTGATTAATCCCTCATCCAATTCCATTGCAAAACCTGCAAGTTGAATACTTTTTGTCGCAAGACTTTCAATATGATGTAAGTTAGACACCACCAGCAAGCTGGTGGCTTAATGAGTGGGGCTGCCTCAAAGGCAGTCGTAACACTCGTGAGTTTTTAATGAGTTAGTTGAATTACT
>JAGVPA010000074.1 GCA_020052445.1 bacterium | reverse complement strand
AATCGCATTCTCGAGGCAAATTGTTTTATCGATTAATACAAGGAATGTTGCATGTTACTGATAAGAAGGGGTGACAAGCGCCTACCCCAGTAAAAATATATGGCCGATGAACCAATCGATATTTGTGACGAAGAAAATAATCTCACCGGTGTTCAAAAAATGAAAAGTGAAGCCCACCGTGATGGTTTGTGGCACAGAAATTCCCACATTTGGATTTACAATTCAAAAGGCGAAATTCTTCTACAACTCCGAGCCAAAAATAAAATATTTTTTCCTGATGTCTGGGATATTTCCGTGGCCGGCCATGTCGATCTCGGTGAAGATCCGATCGTCTCTGGAATAAGAGAAGCCAAAGAAGAAATTGGTTTGGAAATTAAACCGGAAAATTTATCTTTTTTCCAAATCAAAAAAACTCAAACAATTTTCAAAAACATTAAAAACAATGAATTCTACTACGTTTATTTAAATACGATGGAGATATCAAAAATCTAAAACTACAAACCGAAGAAACCCAAGAAATTCGCTTTTTCTCGGCAAAAGAAATTGAAACAAAACTAAAAACCGATCCAAAAAAATTCGCCCCTCACGGAAATTATTGGCTCGAGATAATCGAGGTAATAGAAAAATTAAGTGCTGATAAAAAATAAAGCCCCCTCCTTCGTATGCCTCATACGGGGGAGGGTTGTGGTGAGGGAAGTGATGTCGGCGTCCCTTTCGACATTATTTCTCAAACCTTTCCCTCCCTTTCCTCCCCTTTAACTCCCTTTCCTTCACCAAAAAACCTATGTCTGTTTCAACCCTCATCACCACCTACGTAAACCCCGACCTCGACGGCATCGCTGGCATCACAGCCTACGCTGAGTTTTTACAAAAGACCGGTCAAAATGCCGTCGTTGGAACTATCGATGAGTTAAGTGACGAAACCAAGTATGTTTTGGCTCGTTTTGATTTTGAATATCCAATGTCCATCTCAAACTCTGACGATTTTGACGAAGTGATTCTCGTCGATACCAGCGATCTCAACGGACTCGAAGGAAAAATTACCCCAGAAAAAGTGATTGAGATTATTGATCACCGAAAAGTTCACGAAGCCGACAGGTTTCCTAATGCCAAAAAAGTCCAAATCGAACTTGTCGGCGCGGCCGCCACACTGGTGGCCGAAAAATTCATGGAAAAACAGATGGAGATATCACAAAAATCCGCCATTCTTATTTGCGCAGCCATTATTTCTAACACTCATAATTTTAAAGGCAGTGTAACAACCGATCGCGACCGAAAAGCTTTTGAGTGGCTGAATCAATTCGCCAAACTACCAGAAAACCTCTGGCGAGAAATGTTTTTAGCCAAATCCGACCTGTCTGGCCACAAACTGACCGAAACCATCAGAAAAGAATTTGCCTGGTTTGTTATGGGCGACAAAAAAGTTGGTATTGCTCAACTCGAGGTGCTCGAAGCCAAAAAGTTACTCGAAGAAAGAGGGCAGGAAATCCTCCAGATTCTAGAACAAACCAAAAAAGATATGGCTCTGGATTTAATTTTTCAAAATACTGTGGCGATTGAAGAAGAAAAAAACTATTTTGTGACAAACGACGAGCAAGTACAAAAACTTTTAGAAAAAATCTTTGATATCAAATTTATCGGAACCGTTGCCGAAAAACCTGGCCTGATGATGAGGAAACAGATTGTACCGTTGTTGAAAGTGGAACTGGAGTAATGGTCTGAACAGCATCACCTACACCGTCATCCCGAGCCGAAGAGGGATCTCGCCTCGTGATACCAACCCAAATCATAGTCTTCATAAAATCAGTGTAATCACAGTTCAAGACAACCACCCAACAAATCCCCCAAAATCCTATCAATCCTCAAAATCCCAGTTCAGACAGTCAAAATCACGTGGCAAGATCCCTCTCTGGCTCGGGATGACAGAAAAAACCGACCTTTCAAACCCTTCCCTCCCTTTCCTCCCCTTTAATACCCTTTCCAACCCTACCAACCGCTCTTGACCAAAATCACAAAGCCTGCTAAATTCTATTCATTATTAACTAACAGTAGGCGTCTCTCTTGGCCTGCGGATTGAGCTCCGCTTGCTCGGAATGGCGCGACTTCTCGAAAAATATGCTCGATCCACAAAAAAAACAAAAGATTATTGAGAAATTCCGCACCCACAAATCCGACACCGGTTCACCTCAGGTCCAAGCCGCTTTGCTTACCGCTGAGGTCAAGGAACTTACCGAGCACTTAAAAAAACACAAAAAAGACTTTTCCAGCCGTCGCGGTCTGATCAAAAAAGTTAACGAACGTCGTCGCTTACTGACCTATCTTGAACGCGAAGACAAAAAAGCCTGGCAGAAACTTAAGGACGAACTTGGCTTGAAATAAATTTCGAAAAAACCTCGTGTCCTTTAGACGCGGGGTTTTTGAAAACTTTTTAAAAAAATAGAAAGAAACTTTTTTTTCTTGTATAATAATTGAAATCAATCCCTCTCCCCGTCCCTCCCCCACTGTGGCAGTGAAGGAGGGAGAATAAAATTTTTTAAAAAAGTAATCTTCCTCCCTCACCGCCACGGTGGGGGAGAATAAGAGGAGAAGGCTTTACAAAATATGATCAACCACCCCAACCAACGTGTCGGCGTTTTCATCGACACGCAAAACATGTATTACAGCGCTCGAAATGTCTTCGGCCGCAAAGTTAATTTCGGTAACATTGTCAAAGACGCCGTCGGCGAACGCAAACTTATCCGAGCTATTGCCTACGTCGTTCGAACTAAGTCCGAAGAAGAACGTCCATTCTTCGATGCCCTGCAAAATCTTGGTATCGAGACCCGTGAAAAGGAATTAATGCAATACGAATCCGGTCAAAAAAAGGCCGACTGGGACGTCGGTCTCGTCATCGACATCGTCCGCATGCTCGACATGCTCGACGTCGTCGTCCTAATTTCCGGCGACGGTGACTTTACGGCTTTGGTAGATTATGCTAAAAATCGTGGTCGAATCGTCGAGGTCATGAGTTTCCGCGAAACGACTTCCAGCAAGCTGGTCGAAGCCGCCGATCACTACATAAACCTTTCAGAAAACCCCAAAAAGTTCCTTATCGGCCCAATCCACCGCGGCCCCATGAATCCGCCAAAGGGCGGGGAAGTGTTAATCGAGAAGGCTGAGATGGCGGAGGAGGCTGAGGGGGCGGTAGTGGCGGAAGATGGCGAGTTCGATTGGTTTAAAAGTTAACAAAAAAAACAACCTGTCATTCTGAACCCTGGTGAAGAATCTCGCCACGTGACGTCAAATTGATATCACGCGGCGAGATCCCTCTCTGGCTCGGGATGACAGGGTGGATAACATCCAAATAAATAATAACGTCCCTCCGAGACAGCGAGATGCTCGAAATCAAGTCTCGCCGAAGCCCAACAAAAGGGCGAAGGCAGATAATTCGAGGTCTTAAGCCTCAGAGGGACACAAAATTTCTATGAGCGATATCAAACGCTTCGAGACCGAATGGGGTGGTAAACAACTTATCATCGAAACCGGTCGCTTTGCCGAGCAAGCCAATGGTGCTTGCACTGTCCAATATGGTGACACGGTGGTTATTGCCACCGCCACCATGAGCGAAACTTTACGTGAAGGCTTGGATTTTTTTCCACTCCAAGTTGAGTTCGAGGAAAAACTTTATGCCGCCGGCCGGATTAAAGGTTCCCGTTTTATTAAAAAAGAAGGCCGACCAACTGACGAGGCCGTTCTCGTCGGCCGCTCCATCGACCGCGGACTTCGTCCATTATTTGACGATCGCATGAGAAATGACATTCAAGTCATCGTCTCCTGTTTGGCTTTTGATGGCGAAAACGATCCGGATATTACCGGCATCATCGCCGCCAGCTGTGCTTTGCACATGAGCGACATTCCTTGGAACGGTCCAATCGCCGGCGTTCGAGTTGGTGAAATCAATGGCGAAAAAGTTCTTAACCCAAGTTACGAAGCGCGCACCAAATCCATTCTCGACTTAGCTTTTGCTGGTTCAAATGGAAAAATCGTTATGGTCGAAGCTGGGGCTAACGAGGCTTCAGAAGAAACTTGTCTCGAAGGTTTTGAATTCGGCCTGAAGCACCTTCGCAAACCGCTCGAACTTATCGAACAAGTTCGCAAAGAAGTTGGTAAACCAAAAAAAGACGTTTTTGCCCCAAAAAATGAAGAGGAAAAAACAAAAAATGAACGCCGCGAAGTTATTGAAAATTTAGTTCATCCTTTTATTACCGAAAAAACCCGTGAACTTTTCTTTGGTGAGCCAAAAGCCTCTAAAGTCGAGCGTCGCTTGGCCAAAAACAAGGTTAAAGAACTCACAGCTGATTTTCTAACCAGTCAGGAGATTTCAAAAGACGATCAAAAATACGGTCTAGCCATTGTTGGTGATGTAATCGAAGAGGAAATCAGCCGAGCTATCATCGAAGACGGCAAACGAGTCGATGGTCGAGCCATCAACGAGATTCGTTTTCTCCTCGGCGAAGTCGCTATTTTTCCAAGAGTTCATGGTTCTGCCCATTTCAAACGTGGCGAAACTCAAGTTATCTCCATTACCACTCTCGGCGCACCTGGCGACGAGCAGACACTTGATGGCATGGAACTCGTGGGTACCAAACGTTTCTTCCACCATTACAATTTTCCTCCGTTCTCAGTCGGCGAATGCAAACCAATGCGTGGTCCTTCCCGTCGCGATATCGGACACGGCGCCCTGGCCGAAAAAGCCCTTGTTCCAATGATGCCAGATAAGGAAACCTTCCCTTACACTATCCGTGTGGTTTCCGAAGTCCTCGGCTCAAACGGCTCGAGCTCAATGGCCTCCACCTGTGGCGCCACTTTGGCTCTTATGGACGCTGGTGTGCCTATCAAAGCCCCAGTCGCTGGTATTGCCATGGGCCTCGCGAGTGACAAAAAAGGCAACTGGAAAGTCTTTACCGACCTTCAGGATTTGGAAGACGGCGTCGGCGGCATGGATTTCAAAATTGCCGGTTCAAGAGAGGGAATCACTGCTATCCAGATGGATACCAAAACAGATGGTTTGTCTTTCGAGATCATCAAAACAACCATCACTCAATCTCGCGAAGCCAGAATGCAAATTCTTGATGTGATTATTGGAACTCTGCCAACTCATCGTCCAGATTTGTCACCATACGCTCCTCGCATCATCACTTTGCGCATCAATCCAGAAACTATCGGTAATGTCATCGGTCCGGGCGGCAAAATGATCAACGAAATCATCGCCACCACCGGTGTCCAGGCTATTGATATCGAAGACGACGGTTTGGTTTGCATCACTTCCACCAATGCCGAAGGGGCCCAGAAAGCTTTCGAGTGGATCAAAAATCTCACTCGCGAAGTCGTGGCTGGCGAAACCTTCAAAGGTAAAGTCACTCGCCTTATGGATTTCGGCGCTTTCGTCGAGATTCTGCCAAAACAAGAAGGCTTGGTGCACATCAGCAAACTTGCCCCTTGGCGGGTCGAAAAGGTTTCTGATATTGTTAAACCAGGTGATGAGGTCTTTGTTAAAGTTTCAGAAATCGATGATATGGGTCGCATCAACCTTTCCATGAAAGACGCTGTCGGCAATGTTTACCCAGAAAAACCAGCCGCCCCACCAGCCAGCAGCCGCCCAATGAGTCCACCAAGACCAATGAACGGTCAAAAATAATTGTCCCGACAGAAAAATCTGGACAAAGCCATGTCTAGACTAAACATTCCACTTTCTACAAGTTCAGGAACCCGCCGTCATCGGCGGGTTCTTTGGATTGTGTTGGCCTGGCTAGCTTTTGTTTTAGTTTCCGTCATCTTGACCAACGTCTGGTTTAACCGAGACACCCTGTCCGGTTATGCTCCAGATAATTCCACCGCCACCGTTCATCTCTATTTGTCTAAACAAACCTGGACAAAACTTCTGGCTGATTTTGGAAACCTGCCTTTAATCACAGATCGGTCACTAACCGTTCGTGATCTGGCCTCATACAAACCCAGTGAAATCTCAATTTTTATCCTCGAAAACAACACCTCGGCCGTGGCTATTCGAACCGGCGAAGACAATCTGCCAAAGGAAATCCTTAATTCTTATGGTATAAACCTCCAAAAGCTCGGTCGAAACCGCTGGTTACTCTCCTCTCAACCATTACCATTCTCAATAAAAGGCCGAACAAGCTGGTCACTCGGCTCGATATGGCCAGGAACTTTAGGTAAAATCCAAATATCTGATTTTTCTGGTTTTATAAGAGGTGAAAAAAACGGTTATTCGGTAAGCATTCCAAAAACTAAAATTACTGGCCAGAAACTACCAAACCTACCAGACAACACGGTTATGGCCGCCGCCAGCCAACCAGGCACCAATCTGGCCATTTCATCGCTCACCAACCAAATTGACCAACTTTTAGAGCCTTTGGACTCTGTCCAAAGTGAGGACTTGGTTAAAAAACTCCAAGAAAATGGTGGTTTGGTTCTTTTGACAGAAAAGACCGATGGAACAGAAGGTTCTGACTTTTTAATCGAAACCAAACTAGATTCAACCGTTTTGTCCCAAATTTTACAAATCTCGGCGGCTTTCAAAAACACCACAACCGAAAAAATGGCCATGCCAGACGGCTCAACCGCCGAAGAGATGATTGTCGATCCAACCCAGGTCAAATTTGCCTCGGTCTGGCTCGGCGGCGAGGAAGCCAAGAGTGCAGAAACCGTAACTGGCCAGATTCTGACACTTGATCGAGAGGATACCGACATTATTACCTCCAGCCAGCCATTGCTCGAGGCTTATCTGCTCAAAAAAACCGAGAAAAACCAACCAAGTTGCGGTTCAAAAAACAATTTAATTTATCTCAAGCCAAAACTTATCAACCAATCATTTTTCGGTGACCACAATTTTGTTCCAAGTCCAACATTGCTGAAAATTGCGCTAAGGTTTGAGGAAATAACGCTAGACGACCATAAAATAAATCTCTGTTATTAAGAAAAGTCCTTGGGCTGTGGATAAGTCAGGTATAAGTAGTCAAAACTGTGGATAGATTTCCACAGTTTTTGTTTTGTCTTGAACCTCTTCTGTGGACAACTTTCAGTTTTTCTCTAAATTTAGCCAAGATGTTAGCGTTGACTTTTTGTGTTCAAGTATGTATAATTAAAGCACAAGGTTGAATCAACCAAACGAATTAGTTCTTTATAAAAATCAAACGGGAAGTTTTCCGAAAGAAGGCAAAAAAAAATAACTGGTTAACCCCATTTTCCAGTTACGACCTTTAAGAACTCTCTATTCTAGGGAATTCTCAAGTTTCGGAAAATATCCCACTTCTTTACTTGTCAGCTTACTAAAATAAAAACAAAAACCACCCGCCTCCGTCGAACTTCGGCGAGGCAAGAAACCAAGTAACTACGGTCCGTCGCAACTATACGGAGGTACCCACTTCCGTCGCCGACAAGACCATTGATTGGTAGAGAAGTTGAGTCGTCTTAGGACAGATGTGTCCCATGGGTGTCGAGTTTAGGGAATTAGCCAATTAGTTCCTTGTACCCGACATCCGTCGGTTGATTATCTGTCCCCCGTGAGGGGGTCTGCTTATATATTTTATCTCAAGCAACCAACCCCCTCTTTTTCTTTTTGGGATTTTTTTGTTTTGGACTCTTTTTTCTTGGTTTGTTTGTTTTTTTCTTACCTCATTTTTTTCGATTCTAACCAAACCCACTATTGACGTAGGCTTATAGATTTCACTAATAAATCTGTAAAAAAATACAAAATCTTATAGGTTTTGCACAATAACCTATAAAAAATTCTTGACTTTTATAGGTTTAAAAGGTATTATATTTCCATATGAACGAACAAAACCTACGAATAGGTGAAGCCGCAAAAATACTTGGTGTATCAATACAAACCCTGCGAAACTGGGAAAAATCTGGCAAACTTCGTGCAGAACGAAGTGAAGGAAAGCAACGCTTTTATTCCCGACAGAATATTAATAACTTTGCTTTAGACCTAAAATTATTAGGCTTTGCTTGGGCGACAAGTGCATTACCACCAGAACTCCCTGATGAATATTACTGTGAACGACCAGATCGTTTTACAAGTCGGGTGGCCAAAATGGGCACAGAACTTCAGAAATCCAAAAAAACATCGGAAGATATAGCCTCACTCCTTACCCTCGTGGCCGGAGAAATTGGTGACAATTCTTTCGCCCACAATGTTGGTAATTGGCCTGATGTGCCTGGTATATTTTATGGCTATAATATCGACAAACGAATTATCGTTCTTGCGGATCGAGGACGCGGTGTCAAAACAACGCTCCAACAAATCCGACCAAATCTAACAACTGACACAGAAGCTCTCAACGTAGCTTTTACCGAAATCGTTTCCGGAAGAAATCCGGAAAAACGCGGCAACGGACTCAAGGTCGTTCGTAAGGTTGCCGAGTCAAACAAAATCAGTCTTTTATTCCGTTCAGGAATAGGTCTGGTTAATATTCCTCTAAATCCCGGCTCGATGCGGATTACCATGGCTGACGGAAATATTCGTGGAACATACGCTGTTATCCAATTTTAAACCAAATATGAATATGCAAATTATACAACTTAAAAAATTCGGCAATGTACTCGTTTCTCGTCCTGCGGGTTTGGAGGCCTTCAACGCCATCCGTCCGCAACTTAATCCGGAAATATCTGTCCAAATTGATTTCGATCAAGTGCTAACAGTAACCCCGTCCTGGCTCGATGAGTTCCTAACCCAACTTACAAATTACAACGGCGGAAAAGTGGAACTACTGCCCACAAAAAACGCTTCTGTTCTGGTGACCTTACCAGTATTAGCAGAAGCACGAAAAGATCTTGTGGCCGCCACCGTTCTTCGGGCGCTTGAACGAATGCGGGGTTAAAATAAAAAAACCTTTATGACACCGGTCGCCTCCTTCAAAATCATCCGCAACACACCATACAAAATCCCTCTTACTCCGAACGAAGAGGACACTTGTTGCAATAATAAAATAAAAAAATGAAAACAATTTTTTCTTGACAATATTACTATTCGATATTAACGTATAGATATGATTATTTTAAAAGTACGACAATTTGGATTTTTCTTTAGTTTCTTTTTCCCTTCCAAAGTGGGTCTTTTTTAGTAACCAGTATCAGCTTAAGCTAAACAAGAGACCCATAAGAATGGGTCTTATTTTAAATCATTAAATTTTTTATTATGGAGATAATCTATCAAGCCGATCACTTAAAACGATCATATTATTCTGTTCCTTTGATAGAAGAGAAACAGCTCATCAAAAATCTAGAAAAGCGATCAGATGCAGAAGCAGAACGTTTAAAGCGTTATATTGCCTTATCAGATTTAACCAGGACAACAAACAGTCCGCTTAAAGCTGTTATTGAAACAGTGATAAATTTACCAGGTTTCAAAAATTTCGACATTATCGATACCCCTGAAATTATTTCTCCGGTTGTGGTTTTTGATCTTTTCAATTTTCCCAAAGATCATCCAGCACGAAATGCCAGCGATACTTATTATGTTGACGATGAACATATTTTAAGACCGCACACCAGTTTGATGTGGAAATATTATTTTGATATTCCTGGAATCAAAGAACAGCTGGAAAAATATGGCTCTGTTGGTGCTTTAAGTTATGGAAAAATTTATCGTCGAGATGAGATTGATTGGCAACATTCAAATATTTGCCATCAATTTGACGGTCTGTTTGTTTGCCGCAAAGATATAAAGACAATCTCTCAATCTGATTTAGAAAATATTTGTTCCGAAGTAACTCGCTCTTTACTTGGTCAAGATGTTAAAGAAGATTTTCGGGTTGATAAATTTCCTTACACTGATCCAAGTATTGAAATGAACATCGCTTGGGGTGATAAGTGGGTGGAAGTAAACGGAGCTGGTATTGTACATCCGCAAGTTCTTCGAAATTTGGGAATAGACGCTGATATTTACAACGGTTGGGCATTTGGCTTCGGTGTTGATCGACTTGCTATGCTTAAAATGAGAATCCCAGATATTCGCTTGCTTCGTTCAACAGATGAGCGAGTGACTAAACAATTGAGGGATATAAACAATATTTATGAGTCTGTGAGCAAATATCCGTCCGTTGTTCGAGACATTTCTTTCATTGTGGATAAAACAACTTTTGATCTAAACACTTATTACGAAACCGTACGAGAAACAGTTGGTGGTGAATATGTCGAAGAAATGAAGATTCTTGATAAGTACGAAAATGATGAAAAATTTGGAAAAAATAAGATTAGCTATACATTTCGCGTCGTCTATCGTCATATTGAGCGAACACTGACAAACGAAGAAGTAAACAAAATGCACGAAAATTTACATGATGTTACGGAATTGAAATATAACGCTAGAATTAGAAAATAAAAAAAGACTAGAAAAAACAAAAAAACCAATTATGTCCCTCCCCGACTCCTTCAAAGCCATCCGCGACACACCATACAAAATCCCTCTTACCCCAAACGAAGAGGACACTTGTTGCAGCGGCAAACACAAAGCACTCAAAGATTTGTTCATCCAACAAGGTTATGAGGCCAGATACCGCGTCGGTTCTTTTTTATGGCGTTCAATCGACTTACCCGGCGAAGTCTCAAGCGTTCCGCACGACGATTTGAGTTCTCATGTTTGGCTTGAGGTGTTAATTGACGGCGAATGGATCACAATTGATGCGACTTGGGATGTTGGGCTTAAAAATATTTTTCACGTCAATGAATGGGACGGAAAATCAAATACGGAAATTGCGGTAAAAATCCTCGAGGTGTTTTCTCCGGAAAAAAGTGCTGAGATTATGGATGGTGAGAATGGTGACAATTTCTCAGACGATTCGAAAACGGACAAGGAATTCTGTAGAACGTTTAATGAGTGGCTTGAAGAACAACGGAATAAAATTTTCTAAAAATAAAAACTATGGAAACCAAAAACATCTTAAAAGAAATTCATGAAGAGCTTCTTGAATTAGCCAAAAATCCAAATAATGTTAAAGATTATTCTCGTTTTCATAAAGACGGAAAAAAACACATTAGTTTAGCCTCGACAATTACCAGAAAATTTTATACCGAAAAATTTAGGCAAATCAAACACTTAAACAGAAAACAAATTTTTAATCTCTGTGAAAAATTATTGGAATACAAAGACGATTCTTGTCGCGGTTTAGCTTTTGATTGGGCTTTTAGAATCAGAAAACAATACACCAAAGAAGATTTTACGATTTTCGAAAAATGGTTGGATAAACATGTCGATACCTGGGGAAGTTGCGATGATTTTTGTACTCATGCTTTTGGTTACCATTTATTAATGTTTCCGGAATTTATTTCAAAAGTTCATCTTTGGACAAAATCCAAAAACAAATGGAAAAGACGGGCTTCGGCGGTGATCTTTATTTATTCAGCGAGGCAAAATAAATATTTAGACGAAGTTCTTAAAATTACAAAATCCTTATTATCAGATGAGGAAGATTTGGTTCAAAAAGCCTATGGCTGGCTGTTAAAAGAAGCCTCCGTTTCCAACCAAGAAAAAATATTCAACTTTGTGATGAAAAACAAATCAAAAATGCCAAGAGTCGCACTAAGATATGCTATTGAAAAAATGCCGGCCAATCTTAAAAAACAGGCTATGGCGAAAAACTAGGATTTATTTTTTCTTTTTTTATTAGGAAGACAAAATCAAATATGAAAAATTTCAAAGGCGTTATTATTGAGGAAAGTCTTGAAAATAAAAATGTTTTGAAAAAAGTAAAAATTTTCAAGACAGATATTGAACAGGTGACCGAAAAACATCGAACTCCTTGGATAAAACAATGGACTTTACGCTCCATTGAAGTTTTAGAAAAACAAATTGATGACATTGCGGAAGAAATAAGTAAGGCTTTGGATTCTAAACAAAATTGGTATGCTGATTTCAAAAACGATGATTTTCATTACATAATCTTCCGAAATAAAGTATTCAAAATTGAACGTTCCAAACCAGAACAATATACCAATGTTACAAAATACGGCGTGTCCCTCGGTATTCCAAACTATCAACTTGATTTTTCTCCGGACATCAAAGAATGGAAAAGGTAAGTTTGTTTTCTATGCCCACCCCACAACTCCGCCAATACCAACCCTCCGACCAAGCCACCGTCTGGCAACTGCACGTCGGCGGCCTCAAACAAACCGGTAGTTTTATCGATGACCGAAAATACGATCAGGATTTACTCGACATAGAAAAAACTTATCTAAAAAATGGCGGCGAGTTTTTAGTTGCTTTGCTTGATAATAAAGTTGTGGGCATGGGTGGTTTTTCAAAAATAGACGATCAAACCGCGGAAGTTAGGCGTATGCGAGTAAACGCCGATTATCAAGGGCGGGGCATCGGTTCGTTGATTTTGGAAACCCTAATTCAAAAAGCCAAAGACCTTGGCTACAAAAAACTTGAGCTCGACACTACTGTAAACATGAAAACCGCCATACAGCTTTACGAAAAACATGGTTTCAAGGAGTTTAAGCGGGGACGAGCTGGACATCTTGAGAGTATTTTTTACGAGCTTGGGTTGGAATAAAAATTTACACTATGAAAATCACCATCTGCGGCAGTCAGACTTTTTGTAATGAAATGGAAGCGGCGGGAAAATATTTAATTGAAAAAGGTTTTCAGGTTTTTAGTCCCGAACTGTTTAAAACCGAAGAATGGTTTCAAGAAAACCATGGCCGAGCTGAACTTTTGCGAATGAAACCAATTTGGACACAAAACCAATTTAAAAAAATCCAGGATTCAGACGCTATTTTAATCATGAACCATGAAAAGAAGGGTATTAAAGGTTATTTTGGTTCAAACACTTTAATGGAACTTTCAGTCGCCTTTTTTCTTGGCAAAAAAATATTTCTACTTAATCCAATCGACGAAAATCATCCTCATTTCGAAGAGTTAAGTGGCATGGGGTTGGTGGTTTTGGCTGGAGATTTGAATAAATTGGAAAAAAATCAAAATGTTTAAAATATTTTTCGTCATCGACGTTAATAGTGCCAATAAATGGCCTTGACATAATTCCTTAATATGGTATACTGAAAATAATCAACTAAACCATATTAAACCTTTCTATGGATTATTTATCACCGATTATAAAAAATCGTCTGGAAGAAAAACTAAAAAAACTCAACAAACTTCGTCCTCTGCCCAAATCCGCGATACAAAAACTTAAGGAAAAATTCCAAATCGAGATGACTTACAACTCAAACGCCATTGAAGGAAATTCTTTAACCTTAAAAGAAACTTTTTTGGTTATTAATGAAGGTATTACGGTAAAAGGCAAACCTCTTAAAGATCATTTGGAAGCAAAAGGTCACCAGATTGCACTGGAATATCTCTATGATTTAATTGACAAGAATAAGAAACACACAATCTCTGAAGTTCTGATACGAAATTTGCATCAAATTATTATTCAGGAAACCGACAAAAAGTGGGGCGGAAAGTACCGAAATGCGAATGTAATTATCGGCGGAGCCAAACATACGCCCCCAGATGCGCTACAAGTACCACAAAAAATGCGGGATTTAATTGGTTGGCTTAATTCCCAAAAAAATAAAAAGAATGTTATTGAACTTTCTGCTTTATTACACCACAAATTAGTACACATCCACCCATTTTTTGATGGCAACGGCAGAACCGCACGTTTAACAATGAATTTACTACTGATGCAAGCCGGCTATCCATTGGTTATTATTTTAAAAAATGATCGAAAAAAATATTACGACGTACTAGACAAGGCGGATAGTGGCAAATACGAACCTTTGGTAAAATTTATCGCCCAATCAGTGGAACGTTCACTTAATATTTATTTAAAAACATTAGCTCCGTCATCAACAAAAAAAGAAAATTTTATAACACTGACTGAAATATCTAAAACCACTCATTTTTCTGCCAAATATCTAAATCTACTTATCAGGCAAGGAAAACTGGAAGCTTATAAAGAAGGTAGAAATTGGCTTACTTCCAAAGAAGCGATCAAACGATACTTAAAAAATCGAACCAGACAAAGAAGTTAGTAAAAATTTTTCTCAAAAAAAACGACCCCCGAGAACTTGCGTTCGCGGGGATCACGAAGACTTGATCCGATCCGATCAGACGACCGTCGCGGTGAGCTCGAAGCTCAGAAACGCGATCTGAAGGTGGTAGGCGTGTCCGAGCTCGAGTCGGACAGGCTCGTAGAGTGTCAGGTATTCGTTGTCGAGCATCATGGCAATGCTCGGTCGAATACTGACGGTGTTGTCGTCGAACATAGCAAAATAAAAAACACGACTCTCGGGAGTCGTATTTTTTATTTTGCACAGATATTTCCGAGTTCATCCTTCCACCCTTGAAAGATTT
>JAGVPA010000057.1 GCA_020052445.1 bacterium | reverse complement strand
GATTGAAAGAACGAAGATTCTTTTTATCCATCGGAACAAGGAATTTGATTTTTCTTTAAAGAATTCTACAGAGGTTGACAGTGTTTATCGATATTTTTTATTATTTTTTAAGCGGCACCGGCTCGCCACTAATTTGAATAGGGAATTGATTTAAGAAGACAAAAAATTCAGCATTGCAGGTTATAGCCATCGTACCAAACGGTACAGCTTTGACTCCAGCTCCATCGACTTGGTTTTCACAGACCTCGACCGAAAAAGGTTTTTTGGTCAAATCGTATTTTTCCATTACCGGTTCCAAAGTGTCATCGGTATCATACCAAGGTAGAGCAGCCCGGATAACCAGGAGACAGAATAAAATTCCGAGACCGATAAGCAATTTCTTTTTCATAATTAGAAAGGTAAAGAAATGCTCGAATCTTCGGTTAAATCGCCGCCGTACATATAATTCAACATAATAGCGTCGTTCAAATCAACCAAGAATTTTGACTGGAAACGCATATACGACAAGATGCCACCTGGCATAGTGTAGTAAGTGTCGCTGTCCAGATAAACAACTTGTCCATCTGAATTGTAGCCGAGAATTCCAGCTGGATAGGCCGTGTTGCCTAAATCGTCACCGACGGTGTAGTCGGCAAAAATAGCGTCTGGAATATCCAGAATTATGGTGTTCCATCTTGGTCCGTACAAAGTTTCGGCTGTTGCCTCGTCTGGAATCCAACGAAGTATTCCACTAGGTTCTACGGCATAGACTTTGGGACTTGAGGTTTGTTTAACAAGACATGTGCCGGGACGAACAGTAACACTGGCACCGAGTTCGTGCGAAATTAAGAATGAACTTTCGATAAAAGAAACATCTTCATAATTGGTCCACCAAGTTTTGTAAGTTGCTTCGTTTGGTACGATATGAAGCACGTTGTCGCAGCCGATTTCATAAATGATTGAATCGGCGTCAGTAGTGACATTGTCATCGTCAACCCGTTTTACAAGTAGGCCATGATTGCCGCCGCAGGAAAACCAATCTGAAAACATGTCGGTAAAACCTTCGACGAATTCATTTAAAACTTCTTGCATTTCTTCCTCAGTCATCCATTCATCTGTAAATTCTGTTTCTGCGACAGTTTCGATTTCTGAAGTCATAATGGCATCAAGCGACCAAGTTTCCTCCTCGACGTTAGTTATGGTTACATAACGATAAGGTAGACCGCCGGTGTAAGAAAGAGTCAATTCAGAAGCTGAGGTCGGGAAGGCATTTGAGGAAGTCTGAAGTTTATTCAAATCAACATCTAAAAATTCCACGCGATAAGAAGCTCGGAAATCTTGAGTTTTAAAATAAAGAGTTAGGTCACCAATTCCTGATTCGTTTTCGCCCATATCAAGAGTGATGGCGGCATCTTTTTCAAAAAAATCGGTATAGATTGAATCTGGAGTCCCAAGAGAATTTTCTGGTTTGTAAGTTTGATCGCCAGCTGAATAAACCGAGTTGGCATAGAGATCGGTTTCATCGGCCGCCAAAGTTTTAGACGGTGAAACAAAACCAAGGAATAAAGAAACGATGATTAGGAGATATATTTTTTTCATAGAAAAGATTTTAAAACCTAAAAAAGTATAGCATAAAAACAAAAAAAGCCCCAATTTTTCTGGTGCCGGGGGCCAGAATTGCCCCGCCGTCGTTGAACTTTGGCGGGGTCACGCCAAAAGCCTCTGTCGGCGGGAAACTGGCGATTATTTTTCGCCAGTTTCTTATTCTAAAACAAAAAACCCAGATTAAAATCTGGACTTTTTTTGTTGGTGCCGGGGGCCAGAATTGAACTGGCGACACGAGGATTTTCAGTCCTCTGCTCTACCACTGAGCTACCCCGGCCTCAGAAAAATTAAGGCTTTATTTTTTTAATTATTCTTTATTTTTTTCTTCGTTATGACCTTCCGGAACCTTTAAGCTGTGAAGAACAACCAGAACTGATAATGTCATAACGGTCGCGACAATGGCCAAGGCGTACATACCAAGCCCCATAGCCAGGCCAATGGCCGCTACCACCCAAATACTGGCCGCTGTGGTAAGACCAAGAACAATACCGCCCTTGGATTGAATGATGGTTCCGGCACCAATGAAACCAATGCCGGTTAGGATAGTCGAAGCAATCCGGGAAATATCAACCACTCCATTTGGATCAAGTCTGGCAATTTCAATCGAAGCAATGGTCATGGCCGCTGTGCCAATACCAACCAACATGTCGGTTCGAACACCCGCCGGTTTGCGTCTAAACTCTCGTTCGTAACCAATAAGACCGCAGAGCAAAGCCGCTCCGCCGAGACGAATAATAATATCGATTATTGAGAGAGCGGACATAGTTGGAAATGTCTAATGTCCAATTGATCTCCCGCCGTCAGAGGCTTTTGGCGGGATCCCGCCAAAGTCTTACGTCGGCGGGAGAATGTCAAATGATGGAATTTATTTTTTTAAGAAAATAACCTTCCTTCATTTGATATTCGATTTTTTGACATTGGATTTTGGAAATCGGTGGCCAGCCACGTCGCTCGCGAGCGACGTGGTGGGCGTGACAGGACTCGAACCTGTGACCTCGACATTATCAGTGTCGCGCTCTAACCAGCTGAGCTACACGCCCATATTTTTGGCGAAGCTGGCCATGGTACCAGCTGCTTGTCCCGCCGAAGTTCTGTCCAACAGAACGAAGGGGGAAGCTACACGCCCGTTTTTTTGGAATGTCTAATTACTAATGTCAAATGACGGAGATCTATTATTCTAAGGAGCTGGGCTTCTTTAATTCAATAATTCAGAAATTAAATAATTCAATAATTTCAACCAACCCTTCCTTCATTAGACATTTGATATTCGATAATTGGACATTTCCGATTGCTCTTCCCGACGAGGGACATTATAATAGTTTGGTAGAATCTGGTCAAGTGAGTTTTATCGATTAAAAATAAGTATGATTTTGCAAAAAGTGCCTCTTTATAAGCAAAAAACCGAGTACACTTGCGGCCCAGCTTCTTTGAAGATTGTTCTGTCCTTTTTTGGTAAGGCAGTTTCTGAGAGTAAACTATCGCATCTTGTTGGGGCAAAACCTAAAATAGGTACCAATCGAGCAGATCTTGTTAGAGTTGCCGAGCAATTAGGTTTCATTGTTGAAACAGGATACGGAAAAACTTTGGCTGATATAAAAAAGTTTTTAAAAGGCGGTTTACCAGTTATCGTCAATTACCTTTGGCACGATGATCACGGTCATTATTCAGTTGTGGTAGGAATGGAAAGAAAAAGAATTATAATCAATGACACTTATACCGGTAAGATAGATTCTTACAATTTTAAAGATTTTGAAAAAGTTTGGAAAAGTGGCGATCGTCGTTTTGGAGATAGGTGGTTAATGGTGATAAAAAAACGAAGTTAGTTTTATGGAAAAACAAAAAAGTAACATTGTCCTTCTCCACGGTCGTTGGCCTGAAAAAATTAATGACACTTTAATCATTGATATCCCACTTTGCAATCCGAACAATGAAGGTAATTGGATGGGGTGGGCGAAGAAACATTTGGAAGAAAAGGGTTATTCTGTAGCTTGCCCGATTATTAAAAATGTTTGGAAAGCTCCTTATGTAGAATGGAAAAAAGAGCTTGATAAAGTTCGGGTTGATGAAAACACCACGCTTGTCGGTCATAGTGCCGGAGGTTATACTTTGCTGCGTTATTTGGGTGAGTCTGGTAAGAGAGTAAAGAAGGTAATTCTGATTGCACCAGGCGCTCCTGGTATGAATCGAGATGATGGGCTATTACTTCCATTTGAAGAAGAATTTTATTCTTATGAAATTACATCGAGATTGAAGGAACAAATAAAGGAAGATGTTGTGATCTTGGTTTCAAACGATGCCGATTTTATTCTACGAGCTGTTGAGATTTATAAAAATATCTTAGAGCCAAAAATAATTAAACTCGAGAGTCTCCGTCATTTTAGTTTTCTAATCAAGGAATTGCCGGAGCTGTTAAAGGAAATTGAAAAATAAGCTTTAGAGTCTTAATAAAAAAACCGGACATTTCTGTTCTGTCCGGTAAGGTGTCACTTTTTTTCCTCATCCCAACCTTCCTTTACCCATTTCAGGATGGGTTCTGTTGCCACTTCAGAAACAACTAGAGGTATAAAAATAATCGCCAAACCTCCCAATCCCCCCACAATTAATGAGAAAATATAGACCCCCAGCGTAAGAAACTCCCCACATTCTCCGTTTGTCCATTGGGGTGGAAGTGATTTAAACACAAAATCAATCAAAAGAATTAGAACTACTGGTGTCATTAGCAATAAATATTTATAAAGTTGCATTACAAGATAAAACAGTAGCCACACCAGTGCCACCAATACTTTGGTTATTTTAACAAAGGTTTTCATTTTTCCCTCGTTTTGTCGTTGGTTGTTAAAGAACCAATTTGACTTTACCGATAATTAAATATACTGTAAACACTGTCGTAACATTTCCACAACATTATGAAAACTGACCAGATTTTAAATTTGTTCAACCTACGTCCTTTAGAAAAAGAGGTATTTCAGATTTGCTTGGCATCAGGGATGCTCGGTGCCACTGCCTTGGCCAAAAAAGCTAATATTAGTCGAACGGCGGTATATGACGTTTTGGAAAGTTTGTTAAAGAATGGCTTAATAAGCGAATCGCAAAAAGGTGGTGTAAAAGTTTTTGTCGTTCAAAAGCCGGAAATTATCGAGTTATTAATTGAGGAAAAACAAAATGAGGTTTCAGCAGCTAAAATAGCCTTGAGTGCATTCAAAAACGAATACTATTCCGGTGATAAATCAATTAAACCAAGATTGCAAATTTTTGAAGGGCAAGAGGAACTTCGTCAAATGATGAAAGATATGTTGTTATATCGTGATATTACAGCTTATGTATTATGGCCGGTAGAAAAAATTATTAAATTACTGGGGAGTGATTTTTATCGCGAGTTTCATAAAAAACGAGCCGAGAGAAACATTCGGATTAAAGTTATTTGGCCACGTTCACAAATGGTAGTTAAAACAAAGTACGATTTTTTAAAAGATGATGTTGAATTAAAACGCGAGATTCGCATTGCTCCAAAAAATATTGATTTTTCTTTAGGGTATACAATTTATGCCAATACAGTACGGTTTATTTCTTCAGAAAAAGAAAACTACGGTTTTTTAATCGAAAGCCAAGAAATGGCCGAGATGATGAAACAGCAGTTTGAGATAATTTGGACGACCTCGAAAAAAATAAAGATTTAGTTTTTTAAAACCAAAAAACCATCCGTTACCGGATGGTTTTTGTTTTTGCAACTTGGAGAATTGTCCTCTATACGATTGTAACGTCTGTTTTTCGTTTCGTCTGGCGTAAACGCCAGATTAACGAACCGGTCAATCTTAGAGATTGATCTCGACCTTGGAATGTCCAGAAGATAAAATAAATTTTGTCTTGATTGGATAAATTCCCTTAGAAAGGAGGTGATCCACCCACAGCTTCCGCTACGGGTGCCTTGTTACGACTTCGTCCCTATTATCGGCTTCACCTTCCGCCGCCCTACGGCGACGTTCGGGTGCTTCCGACTCTCTTGACGTGACGGGCGGTGAGTACAAGACCCGAGAACGTATTCACGGCCGCGTGTCTGATCGGCCATTACTAGCGATTCCGGCTTCATGAGGGCGAGTTGCAGCCCTCAATCCGAACTGGGACCGGTTTTTTAGGATTAGCTCCGCCTTGCGGCTTGGCAACCCATTGTACCGGCCATTGTAGCGCGTGTGTCGCCCTGGACGTAAGGGCCATGCTGATCTGACGTCATCCTCGCCTTCCTCTCGCTTGCGCGAGCAGTCTCTCGTGGAAATTAACACGAGACGAGGGTTGCGCTCGTTACCCCACTTAAGGGTACACCTCACGGCACGAGCTGACGACGACCATGCAGCACCTAGATAGCACCTTCGAAAGCGGCCACCGTTTCCGGCGGCTTGCAGCTACCTTTCAAGCCCAGGTAAGGTTCCTCGCTTACCGTCGAATTAAACCACATGCTCCACCGCTTGTGCGGGTCCCCGTCTATTCCTTTGAGTTTTAATCTTGCGATCGTACTCCCCAGGCGGAATGCTTAACGCGTTAGCTTGTTTCAACGACACAGGAAGGGTCGATACTTCCTATATCTAGCATTCATAGTTTAGGGCGTGGACTACTGGGGTATCTAATCCCATTCGCTACCCACGCTTTCGTCCCTGAGTGTCAGAACCGTTCCAGTACATTGCTTTCGCCTTTGGTGTTCTTGCCGATATTAACGCATTTTACCGCTACACCGGCAATTCCATGTACCTCTCCCGGCCTCGAGTCTAGGAGTTTCACGCGCAGTTCCCGGGTTGAGCCCGAGAATTTGACACATGACTATCTAGACAACCTGCGGACGCTTTACGCCCAATAAATCCGGATAACGTTCGTGGTCTCTGTATTACCGCTGCTGCTGGCACAGAGTTAGCAACCACTTATTCGTAGGGTACCGTCATTTGTTCGTCCCCTATAAAAGCCGTTTACGACCCAAAGGCCTTCATCCGGCACGCGGCGTCGCTCCTTCACACTTTCGTGCATTGAGGAATATTCTTGACTGCAGCCACCCGTAGGTGTCTGGGCAGTGTCTCAGTCCCAGTGAGGGGGGTCGCGCTCTCACGCCCCCTACTCGTCATAGCCTTGGTGAGCCATTACCCCACCAACAAGCTGATAAGGCCTAGATCCCTCTCGAGGCGCCGAAGCTTTACAAGGAAAGTCTTGAGACAATCCTTGGCCATCGTGTATTAGCTTTAGTTTCCCAAAGTTTTTCACGACCTCGAGGTAGGTTATCAAGGTGTTACGCACCCGTTTGCCGCTCCCCGCACCTTTCTTAACACAAGAGGCTGAATAGTTCATTGTAGCTATGGTTTTCTAATAGCTGGTGATTACACAGAACTTTTGCCAAGAAAGGTGCGGGGCGCTCGACTTGCATGCCTTAAACACGCCGCCAACGTTCATCCTGAGCCAGGATCAAACTCTCAGAAGAAATCTTCCTCACGGAAGACTCTGTGAAAGTGACTTGAGCTCCTCTATATTGTTTGGAGTTTGTATTTAGTCAAATTGATAGACGTTACAATCGTATAACTGACAATTTGTTTTTGCTGAAGTATTCGCTTGATCGAATTACTTCTTAACTTTTGTTGCAATAGTTGTCTTAAATTGTGAAAGATCAGAAGTTCACTTAGTTTTTAAAACCCATTCTCCGGAGACCGAATGAATGAGTTTTTGTTTGAATTTGAACTTGTAGTGAACGAGCGTTATTTTACTTGGGACTTTGAAGGCTGTCAAGGGCTTTTGGTTTGATGGGTGTGGAGAGAATGTGGATGGGAAAAATAATGTTTTATTTTAGCCAATTTTAGCCATTTTTTTGACTTACACACATTGACGTCATAATTTTTTTGTGTTATTATAATAAGTAGTTAGCCGAGGCTTGTTGTTCCGTGGAATTTTTGCGGACAGGTCGAACAGGTCAAAACTAGCAGTAAAAAAGATATGTAATGTAAAAGCAGCTATGGCAGACATGGAATTAGACCAAAAGTTTGTCGAAGATGTGGTTAAACAAATCGTTAACCACCCAGATGACGTTCGCACCGAACGCATCGTCGACGAACGTGGCGTTCTTATTACCCTCTTCATCAATCCAGAGGATATGGGCTACGTCATCGGTCGCCAGGGTCAAACCGCTCGCGCTATTCGTATTCTTCTAAAGATCGTTGGGGCCAAACGCAACGCGCGTGTCAACCTAAAGATCTACGAACCGGAAGGTTCCCGCCGTTTCAGCAATGCTGAAACCAATCCGGTAGAAGAAAGCGCCGCCGTTGACGATCTTGGTATTTAATCCGAAGTTCAAAAATAAAATCCATCGTTTTTACGGTGGATTTTATTTTTGGATCGGTCCTCACCCCAGGCACCCCTCTCCTAGCAGGAGAGGGGTTTGGGTTGGTTTGTTTTGGCTGTCTGAACTGGGATTTTTAGGATTTATGGGATTGCGGGGATTTTGGGTTGGTTGGTTTTTATTTATCGTAAACCTCGTGGTCGCCGATGGCTAGTAGACAGGCTTCTTTTGGTTTGGTTTTTAGATAGCAGAAGACAATTCGGGTTGAAAAGTTGACCGAGAAACTTTGACGACCGTTGAGACGGCCTTTTAGTTTGTGGACTTTAAGGGTTTGATGATTTTTTATATCACTAAACATTTCGATTTTTTCCAAGGCTTCTTCTTGTAATTTTTCCGGTAGAGATTTTAATTGTTTAATAAAAGCCGGCGTGAAAGAGATCTCCATATTAAATTAAGGCAACTGTTTCATAATCTTTTTAAGGTCGCCACGCAGAATTTTCCCTTCCTTGATTTCTTGTTCTGAACGCAAAACTGTGGCTATGGCTTGCTCTTCGGCGTAATTGGTTAAAGCTTGCCTGACGACCTCGGCTTTATTGGCTGCTATGCCACGGCGAACCATGGAATCGACAAAGGTTTCTAAGTGAACCGGTAAAGGGATGGATAGAGTGGACATATATGATATTTTAGTATGATAATATCATATCAGGTTTTTAGGTTTTGTCAAGGTTGTTTTTTTTGTTGTCTGAACTGGCCATGTCCTTCCGTAGCCCAGCGAAGGAGGGGATTTTCTTGTCCCGCCGAAGCTCGCCTTGAGCGAAGGGGGGTGGGATTGTGGGGATTTTGGGTTGAGTCGGTTTAGTTGACAGAAATATCATTTTGTGCTATTCTAAGCTGTAAAAATCGCGGTTTTCTTTCAGGTTTTTGTTTTGAAATTTGAAAGAAAATCGGGACAAGACCGATTTGGACAGCGATTGTTTGTTGACACATGGTGTGTTGGCGGACAGGAGCTACTACAAATAAGGAGTTGTCATGGCGACAATTGTCACTGGCGATCGATATTTTGAGTTGGAAGGAAAACTTGGTGAGATCAGGCGTCAACTTCGTCAAGAGAGGGGATACCCTTTCAGTCTTGATCAGCTTGACCGAGCTCTTCAGGCAATCGTCGAAGGTCGGTTCGAAGCGGTCGGATCAGGTGACTACTTCACCCCGATTCTCGACTCTGACCTGCCTGAAAAGCACAAGGCGACCGGTGCCAAGTATCGCAGGGAGGCTACCGATCAGGGTAAGCCAGTTGCATACCCGATTTGCTACCGTGTTCGTGCCAGCTTTACCTTGAAGTTGCACGCCCCGCTGGCCGGTCCCTGCTATAAAAAGTTCCAGTACCTCCAGGATTGGGATTTTGCACCCGAAGCCACCGAGGACGGTTACGTCTTCTGGATTCCAGGTGTTCTGCAGGGCAGTACTTCGAAGAGTGTGAGCCAGCAGAGACAGTTTCTAGTCGAGACCAGAACTAGGCTCGGCCTGCCGGCTCATCACATGAGCAGCTTTGGTCGGGTTGCGCTTGTCGCCGGTCTCATACTGGCTCACTTCAAGATCACTGGCGAGCGAATTTCGCTTGTGATGCGAACCGACACTTGCGATGCCGACGGCGACCGCCTCTGTCTGGACTGGAACGAGGGCGAGCTCAGCTGCGGCTACTGGTACGGCGACGACGGGCCCTACGACTTTGTCGGCGTCCCTGCTCTGGGGGTGGAACTCGGAAGCTAGATAACTTAGCCCTTCCGATTCCGATCCTCGGAAACTTGGACACTCGGCTCTCGGACATTTGTTCGAGGGCTTTTTTTATTGTGATATAATTATTTTCGGCTGCGACGTTGTTGCTTGTGTTTATGGATGCAAGCCGGCAGTACAGGGTATTATGCGATCGGAATAATGTTGTGAATTTTCATAGCATTAGTGTGTCGCGTAATATACAAGATTTTCTTTCTTCACCCCGTGTCAAACATTCACGCGTTTGTGACGCGAAATAATATACAGCCTGGAGAGTATTCAATGGACAGTGTCAAAGAAGGTGTTTGATTTCTGCGATGCCGACGGCAACCGCCTCTGTCTGAACTGGAACGAGGGCGAGCTCAACTGCGACAACTGGAACTACGACGACAAGCCCTACAACAATGTCGGCGTCCCTGCTCTGATGGTTAGGAAAGAAAAAAGTAAAAAGCGTTTCGTTTTTTGAAACGCTTTTTTATGTTATTGTTGTGGTGGTTTTGAAATGCTTTGTATCCAACCGCCGAGCCGGCGTCCGACCGTGTTTAATTTTTCCGAGATTTGGCCATATTTTTTTGCGTCCAAACCCTTTGCTTCCCAAAGTAAAGTTACAAAAAATTTCAATTGATCCAATTTGCGACTTAAGGTTTCAAGAAAGATCTTTTTTTCTTCGTGTTTGGTGAATTTTGCAGTAAATACCAGTTCCAGAATATCGGTAAAAAAATTATCAACTTTCGTGCCAAGCGTGTAACGCGACAGACGCGGAAGGTGAATTAAAAAACTATGCCACAACAAATAACAATCTTTGATATCTGTGATAATCGACAATTCGGAATTGTTGGTTCTTTGATGAGTATCAAATCTTCGGGGGGGGGGTAACAGAACCGTTCATCGGCAATTGAGTCATAATTATAGTGAAATTATTTCATTAGAAAATTTATGTTTGGCTTGGGGAGAATTTATTGTTGGCAAGAAACAAAAAAAAGATGTGCGGAATTTTGAACTTGCCTTAATGGATAATATTTTATCTCTTCACACCGATTTGGCAAGCGGACGATATAAACACGGTGGTTATGAAAGTTTTTTTATTAACGATCCGAAGCGACGACATGTTCATAAAGCCAACGTTCGAGACCGTTTACTTCATCATGCCGTTTATCGTTTGTTGTATCCATTTTTTGACCGAACATTTGTGGCCGATTCTTATTCTTGTCGGTTGGATAAAGGTGTTCACAAAGCAATCAATCGTTTCCGTTCGTTTGCAAATAAAGTCGGTAAAAATGATACTCGCACTTGTTGGGTGTTAAAAGGTGATATCAGAAAATTTTTTGCGAGTATTTATCATTCGGTTCTCAAAAATATTCTGGCTGAATATATTTCCGATGAAAAAATTCTCGCCTTATTATCAAATGTAATTGACAGTTATAAAACCGAACCGGACACAGCTGTCGGTTTACCACTCGGAAATTTAACCAGCCAGTTGTTTTCCAATATTTACCTCAATCGATTTGACCAATTTGTTAAACATCGATTAAAAGAAAAATATTTTATTCGCTACGCCGATGATTTTGTTATTCTTTCGGAAAATAAAATTGATTTACAGAAGTTGATTAAACCATTGGCGGATTTTTTAAATTCAGAATTAAGGTTGGTTTTGCATCCTGACAAGATTTTTATAAAAACCATTGGCTCCGGTGTGGATTTTTTGGGTTGGAATTTGTTTCCTGAATATCGAACACTACGCCAAACAACAGAAAAAAGAATGTTTGGTAAAATTAAGGAAAATCCATCGCCACTTTCGCTTAAGTCGTATCTAGGTTTGTTGAGTCATGGAAATACCTACAAGACGCGACAGAAACTTTTGAATGATTATTGGTTGTGGAGTGAAATTTATTGATACAAATTATACAAACCAGTGTAATTTGTATATATTGGTAAAAAGATATATACAAATTATTTTTGTTAGATTTAATTTGATTTCAACGAGACAAAGTATGCCTAAACAAAAACTCCGTCGATTCGATGTTCTGACCATTTTTCCGGAAATTATTACGCCTTATGCCGAAGCTTTGATTTTAGAGTGATTGACAAGAATTATACAAACTGGTATACTTTGTATAATTTAAGAAAAAGATTGTTACAAACTTATGAAAATGATAGAAGTCGGAAAATACAAAGCTCAAGCAGCTGGTTTTAAGGCTTTTGTACCTAATACTTTTCCACCAAAAGGCGGCTTTTGTTTTGATCAAAATATTCTCAAAAAAAATAATGAGGCCACCCGTCTGCTCGGTAAGTTAGACGGAATTACTAAATTATTACCGAATGCGGATTTTTTTCTTTTGATGTATTTGCGCAAAGATGCTTCGGCATCAAGTCAAATTGAAGGGACACGCGCGACCATGATTGATGCTATTGCGGCTGAAGCAAAAATTGAAAGTAATATTCCGGAAGATGTTGATGATATTTTACACTACATTAAAGCGTTAAATTACGGCATTAAAAGAATGGAAAAAGATAGTTTTCCGATGGCTTTGCGTTTTATTCGCGAGCTGCATGCCAAACTTATGTGTCAGGCTCGAGCCACTCATTTTTCTGACCCAGGAGATTTTCGCAAAAGTCAAAATTGGATTGGTGGCACCAGACCGGATAACGCCGGTTTTGTACCCCCGCCAGTGGATGAAATGCACCGAGCGCTTAACGACTTGGAAAAGTTTATTCATACAGATGATGCCATCCCGACAGTTATAAAGGCCGGATTAGTTCATGCTCAATTTGAAACTATCCACCCATTTTTAGATGGCAATGGCCGAACCGGAAGAATGCTCATTACTTTTTATTTATGGAAAGAAGGTTATTTGGAAAAACCAGTTTTGTTTTTGTCGTCTTTTTTTAAGAAGCACCGAAAGTTGTATTATGAAAAATTATTTGGTTATCATAACGGCGATATTTTCGGCTGGCTGGACTTTTTTTTGGATGGCGTGATTGAAATTGCCAACGAAGCAATCGAAATTGTTGATAAGATTACTGTTTTGCGAGAAGACGATATGATTAAAATTCATACTCTGGGTAAAAGGTCTTCAGAAAGCGCCATGTTGGTACTTCCAAAATTATACGCCCAACCAATAGTCAATATTGGTATTGTAAAAAAATGGACGGGATTTACTCATGCCGGTGCTCAAAAAGTTATTGATCGTCTGATTCAGGTTGGTATTTTAATTCCCGAAGACAAAGATAAAACTTACGGCCAATCATATTTGTATAAAAAATATATTGATATTTTTGTAGGTAATGAATAAATATGCCTAAACAAAAACTCCGTCGGTTCGACGTCCTGACAATTTTTCCGGAAATTATTACGCCTTATGCCGAGGCTTCGATTTTGGGGCGGGCGCAAAAAGGTGGGTTCATTGAAATTCGGGCGCATAATTTGCGGGATTGGGCGACCGACAAACATCATCGGGTGGATGATACGCCGTATGGGGGTGGAGCGGGGATGGTTATGCAGGTCGGGGTTTTTGATTTGGCATTAAGGGAATTAAAGGGAATTAAAGGGAGGGAAAGGGAGGGAAAGGTGCGGGTGGTTTTGACGTCGGCGTCGGGGAAACCTTTTACTCAAAAGGATGCGGTGCGACTGGCTAAGTATGATCAAGTTATTTTTCTTTGTGGGCGGTATGAAGGTGTGGATGCTCGAGTTGAGGAGCATCTGGTTGATGAGTCTTTCTCGATTGGGGATTATGTTTTGACCGGTGGTGAGTTGCCGGCACTTGTGATGATTGATGCGATTGCTCGGAATGTGCCCGGTGTGCTTGGTTCAAAGGAATCTTTGGCCGAGGAATCTCATACTGATGCTGGTGTTCTTGAATATCCGCAGTATACAAAACCTGAAGTTTATAAAAAATGGAAAGTGCCCGAAGTTCTCTTGTCCGGCGATCATAAAAAGATTGCCGAGTGGCGGAAAAATAAAAAAAGATCCTCTGGAGAGCAGGGATCTGTGGTGTAGGGCGTTGGTCTGGCGGAAGGAATGTTCTTTGAGTTGTTGCTTTTCAACCCTGTTTACTCCTCGTTATCGTCTTCTTCCTCGCCTGCGATCGGAGATCTGTCAGCGAAACTCTTGAACCGTTCATTTTTCTCAAGAGCAACCCTCAAGTGTTGTAGCCAACGATCTGGCATGGCAGGAACACCATCTTGGGTTTGGAATTGAGCTTCTGGAATAATTCTGACTCTGACAAAACCGGTCTCGTCTTGTAAGAGAACCTTGATTTGTGTTAGGTCTCTAATCATCTTTTTGGCCAATCTCTCAGAAAAAAGGTGTTCTGCAATTGCCAGAGCTATCCAGGGTGGCAATCGGCCATTTAAAAAACCCAGTTGTTTGCTGGCTATTTGGCATTTGGCCACAAATTCTCGGTGAAGACTGGAAATTCTGATTTTTGCTGACATTGAGCCCCTCTTGAGTGAAGGTTGTTGTCGGTAGTTGCTATCTTATTTTAAAAAACTTAAAAGTCAAGGATAAATAAAAAAAGACTCCTGTGAAGGAGTAGGAGATTGATGATGGGTAGAGAGATATTACGGGAGTCTGGATCTGAAGTTTGTGACCAGAACCCTCAGTTCTGTTATCGAGAGATCAAGAGGGTCTTCGCCGACAGAACTCCATGTCGGTGTGGCGGAAGATGTTTGATAAAGCCCTCTTGTTTCATCGTAAGTCAACCAACCTTGTTTTTTTATGAAGATGAAAGCTTTTGAAACATTTCTGATGCCTAAGAACTGTTCGCTTACAATAGTGGCTAGACCCTCTGGAATTCCGGAGGAAAATCCAAACATTGTTTCAAGTATCCGAAACCGGTTGAATAAGGCGACATGAATTTTGGTTGCTCTCGGTTTCATTTTTCTTGTCATTGTTAGCTTGTCCTCCTAAGGTTTAAGAAAGAACTGTGGCCATCTTGCCATAAAAATGATTAATGTCAAACAAAAATTTGTTTTTTGTAGTACTTTGCAGGACGGATTTTTTTGGATAAAAAACTTGCTTTTTTAGCGGGGGGGGGGGTAAAATGAGAATGGTTTTAAAATTAAGCCGTTTATTTTTATGAGAACAGAAACAGGACAATTTAATTCTTCAGATTTTTTAGATTTTTTGTCAAAGAACGTCGTGTCGCAAGGGGAAGGAGAAATTTTTTTGCGAGACGCAAAACAAGGAGACGTAATTAGAATCGGCCAGGATTTTTTTCGTGTTTTGGGCGAAGGATCGGTTGGCAAAATTTTGACAGAATCAGTTAAGAGTGGGGGAACTGTGGAAATTTCGGGCAGCGTAGTTGTGAAAAAAGAATAAGTAATAAAAAAATCACTCCGAAAATTCGAAGCGATTTTTTTATTTAAATTTTTAGGCGGCCGGAGTTTCCTTTGGAGTTTCTTTTTTCTTTTTTTCTTCAGCCTCTTTGGCAATTTTTATATTTCGTTTTTTGGAAATGTTGGTAACCGATTGTTTTTTGCCCTCGACAATTTTCATGTCGACCAAGATGTTGTGAACAGTGGAAGTTGGTTGGGCACCTTTGCTGAGCCAATATTTGATTCTTTCGATATTGAAAATGTTTTCCTTGGTACGTGGATTACGGTTGCCCAAAATTTCCACGGCTTTGCCCCAAGGGTCTTTGTGTTTGTCGACAACAATCAATCGAAGTTCCGGACGATTGAGTTTGCCGATTTTGGTGAAACGCATGCTTAACATAGTTTTTTGGTAAAGGGGACGAAATAACGAATTTTGGCGAATATACGAATTTGGAATACATCCACCTGTCATCCTGAGCCAGAGAAGGATCTCGCTTGCCACGTCGCAGCTCGGCGCGAGCGAAGGGTGGCCTCGTGATTCTAATTCAAATTAGTATATTAGTAATAAATTCGTAATTCGATTCCTAAAGTATTTTAATATTGTAAGTGACAGAGTGGTTTGGTGATGGTTAGAAATTTCCATTACCTTAGCGATTCCAGCACTTTTTTAGAGCCTAACGGTGCTGAAAGTGTAGGTTATTTTGTAGAATTGGTCAAGTGGTGGTGGATCGTTGGGATAAGGGATTAGGTGGGTTTGGGCGCTAAAGGGCGTTAAGGCATGGAGAATATTCTAAAAAATAAAATTTCCCTACCCTTTTTCTACTTTAAATTTTTGAAAAAAGTCATGTGTTTTTCTGCGGCTTCTGGGTCGTTTAGTAAGAAAATTGTGGGTTTTGTGGTCCAGATGATTTGGGCGGTGTAGTCTCCGAAGATTAAAGTGGTTATTGGATTTTCGGCCGTAACTGTTAATTGTGTGACCTCGGTCATCGGGAGAGCACCAAGATGTTCGGCTTTTTTTGTGTCTTGTAGAATGAGATGGAGACGGATTTGGTTTTCGACTCGTTGCTGGTGAAATTTTTGGTTGAAGGTTTTTAAAGATTGATTGGCACCGATTAAGTAAATATCTTTTTTCTCAGTCAGAATTTTTTGGCGGATTTCTTCCAGTCCTTCCTCACCAAAAAATGTCCAAGAATTTTGGTTCCACAGTTCGTCAAAATAAGATTTGAAACCGGCATAGATGCCGGGTTTTTTAAAACGCAAAATAATCGGTTCTTTTTCATCGGAAAGAATGATGGTGGTTTTTCCGTTGTAAAGATTAGCTTGCATCGGACTCGGCAGACGGGTTTGGAGAGCTTTGATGTGGCTGAGTTCTAATTTTTTATCGCCTTCTCGAACAAAACGTTCTTTGATTTCTTCAGCGACATTTTTATAACTCAGCATGTTTAAGTTTACGCCTTTTTTGATGCGATAAGCATGATAATCATCAAAAAACTTTTTGAGTTCGCTGGTTTCTAAAAGTCCAATATGGGCGCCAAGAACATCGTAAGATCCGCCGGTTCCAAGTTCGTCGGCCATGTCATAAAAAGCGTGGTGAAGAGCACTTTGGCCTCGGGAAATTTCCACTTCTTGATTCCAGAGCAAATTAAAATAATCAATGTAGGCTTCGGCCAAATGTTTGTTTTGCACTTCGATAACCGAAGAAGGTTCTTCGAAAATAGTGAAGCCGACAGAATATTGAGTAATGACCGACTGAGCCGACGGAGCTAATTCGTCTGGTAAAAAACTTATTTCAACTCGCGGATATGATTGGAGAAAACGCAAAGTTTCCTCGCTCATTTTTTGACTCTGATACATGAGAATTTTTACGCCGCCGCCATTATCAGAAATTTTTTGAAAATAATTTCGCACGGCTCGCGTGCCCATCACCTGCTCAAATTTTTTGCCACCGGATGCCATGATATAAATCCATTCACCGGGTTTGATATTCTCAGCATTATGAAAAGAGAAAGCGCGAATACCCTCGTTGCCCTCATAAATGGTGATATTCTGCTCGGTAACTTTTCCGCGTTCTTTTAGCGAGTCAATAAGATTTTCAGCCGCCAAATTTTGTTCGCGCAAATTATCCAAAAAATGTGTCGGATCAGTGGCTTGAAAAAGAAAAATTTTACCTTGGGTGGTTTTTGCGGCCAGACGTTGTTTTACTAATTCCTCGAGTGCTTGATAAACAAGGTGGCGATGCAGTCCGGTCTTGGTAATAATTTCTCCGGCCTTGGATTTACCCAAATCAAATAGGGCAAGGTAGACCTTGGCTTGGTTTTTGTTTAGTCCGAGTTTTTCGAGATCTTTGGAAAGCATAATTTGTCAGAGTTTTGATGACACGATTATATTAGGTTATTTTGGGAGTTTTGGCAAGTTTGATGGCTTACTTTTTGTGATTAAATGACAAATTAAGCCGAAAAACATTGGGTAAAGTCTTGATTTGTTTAGTTTTTTATGATAATTGTTTAATCTTGCAGACAGATGGGCTGTTTGTGAGAACTGGAGGTATCGGTGCTGTTTTCCTTGTTTCTCGCGTTCTTTTTCAACTTTGTCGGTTTGGCCGAAGCCAAGCCGATGTACTCCGTCTCCACTTCGATCGGTTTTCCGATGGTTCCAATCGGAGGTACTCCAAGTATCGGCAATGGCATCCAGATCGTCGATCCAATCGGCAAAGGCTGGAGTTTGATGGGTGATGTTGGATTCAGTACCAACTTCGTCACTTCCCAACCTGGTCCGCGTCTGATTGTTGGAGTCTCGCGTCGAGTCAAGAGCGATGGTTTGAACTTCGGTCTCTCGAGTTCCTACAAGTTTTCGCCAGACTACGGCAACGGCTCCGCGCACATCATCGGCTTCGGTCCGGCTTTCATTCGGCCTTGGGACAAGGTTAGTCTGACGGTTTCGTTTCCGGTCGGATACAACCTGACGACCGAGTCGACCTCGATTTCGATGGTTGTGACTGGGACGGTGCGAATCGTTGAGTGAAAGCGTTCTTCGTGGCGGCCGAAATTGTTTCGGCCGCTGAATTTTTTCTTGGTGGGAGGATGAGATGACAAAAGAAAAATGGAGACCTAGTTGGGGTGAGGAATCGGCAGAAACAGCTTATGAGTTTTCCTCTATTGGTCTGGTCATGGAATACGAACAACTACTTCTTGAGCCCACCGATGGTTCAAGTCCGGACAAGAGAAACCGCCGTGATTATTTGGAGGGAGTGATAATCTCTCGGCTCGAAGGACTAAAAAAGCCATTTTCTTCCGGTGACAAGGTTCAAATGAAAGCTGAATGTGAAGAATGGCTGGAGGTTCCTGACGTACCGCCGATTAAGAGAGGGGAAATAAAGACAGTCGGTTTGGTTTTCTACGATTTTATCAGGGAGACCTGGAAACTAGAATTTGACGGCGACAAGCTTGCCGATATGGGCGGAGTTTTTCGTCGCTATCCGGCTGAGAAATTCGAGTTGGCGGAATCGTCGTTTTTAGACAAGGAGGATAAAATGGACGAGGAAGAAAACGAACGGCTCGGCAGATATTGTTTGGAACACCAAGATGAGTTTGTGACAGTTGGTTCTGCTCACCGAGAACCTCGGAAGTCACAAAAATCACAACCAGTGACAAAAGATGATTCCGTTGGGAATATTTTTGTGGTCTTTGGTGGCCTCATTGTCTTGTTTGGAACGCTTGCACTGTTTTTTATGCTGATGGTGGTCAGTAGATTTCTTTAAACCGAACTTGAACGGTTTCAAAATCGGTCGTACGTGGCCGGTTTTTTTATTGCCCCCACCCCGCCTTCGCTGGGCTATGGCGAGGCGTGCCCGCCCTCCGTAAGTCCTCACCCCAGGCACCCCTCTCCTAACAGGAGAAGGGTTTGGATTTTTGTTTTTTTAATTGGTTTGATTGTGATTCGGATAAAATTCGGACAGAACAGTGTTCTGTCCTTACGATTGGTGGGGTTTTCATTTTGTTTGTTTTACGCTAAAATACCAGCACTATGTGGCGTGAATGGACAGCTCATCAATTGGCGGAATCGGAGTTTTTTGATGTGGCTATGAATCGGATTGTTTTGGATGAAGATTTGGTTAAAAAGGCCGATGAAGTTTTGACTGGTTTTCGGGGTAGGGCGGCCGAAGTGGTTTTGTCATGTCCGCAATCGGCCGATTCGCAGGCTGAAGGGGCGGAGGTTCGCGACCATCTGCGTTTAATGTTGCAAACAGTTTTTGCAGTTCTCGACGAGAAACTTCACGTTGGTGATATTGAGGAACTGCGACGTCTCAAAGGTTTCAAAGGTGAACTCGACGAGATTGAAGAAATTATAAAAGAAAAATTTGCCTCGCTGGAGGTTTTTATTTTGGCTCATGATTTAGGTAAACCGGAAGTGGTGACTTTTAGTGCGAGAGATGAATCGTCAAAACATCAGGATTCTTTGTCCAAAGCTTGGCAGCACGGCGATCGTGCCGATTCAATAAAAAAATATCAAAAAACTTTTCGAGATTTCGCCAAAAAATATTCTGATTTATCAGCTCAAGAAATTCACCACCAGTTTTTCATCGAACAACAAATTTCGATCAGTTATCACGGTTACGCCAAACAAATCGCTCACCCAGATCGCCGAGAAATTTTAAATAAGCTGGCCGCTGAACACCGTTTGACTCCGGAAGACACTGAAGATATTTTTCACGCCATTCTTTTGCACGAGCACGCTTTGGAAAGTTTTGATCGCGAAGCTAACGTCGCCATTTATAATTATCTGATGGATTATTGCACCAAACACGGTCGCGACGCTGATGATTTTTTGGATTTATTTTTAGCTAGCCTGTTTATCGAATCTTGTTCTTCACCACGTTTCGGAGTCAAAGGAATTTATTTTGATTTGTCAGCGGTGATTAATTTTTTAACGGCCGAGCGGGAGTTTGCGCCTTGGAAAAACGAAGAAAGATTAAAACGCCGCAAGGATAAAAAATTAAAAATCGAGCGAGTTCATCTGCGCGCGGCCGGTCTCGACGGTGATTCACTCATGAAATTATTGGAAATGAAACCGAGTCCGGCTTTTGGTGGTCTCTTGGCCCAGATTCATGCTTTTGCCAGAGGTGAGGGTTTTTTGTCGGCGTTGCCGAAGGAAGTTTTGAGTGAGATTGATCGGAGGGTAGAGAAGTTTAGGCTGAGCCCCCACCCCCAGGCCCCCTCCCCCAAGGCTGGGAGGGGATCGGCGGATCGGGTTGGAGATCGGGTTGGATCGAGATTTTTATGATTGGGGCGGATTTTATGAACCCGTCTTTGCTCAAAGGGCGAAGACGCTTGCTCAGGAAGAATCCGACTAAAGCTGAGGAATTTTTGTGGGAGCGGGTTAAAAATAATTCTTTGGGAGTAAAATTTTCTCGGCAGGTTGGGATTGGTAGATTTATTGTTGACTTGTGTTGTCGGAGTCGAAAATTGATTATTGAAGTGGATGGAGAGATTCATGAGAATAAGGAGGCTGTTGGTTACGATGAGGCCAGAGAAGAAATTTTGAAAAGTGTAGGTTATAAAATTTTGAGATTTAAAAATGCTGAAGTTTTTGAAGAGACCGAAAAAGTTTTAGAAAAAATTAAAAATCACTTAATTCCCCTCCCGGCCTTGGGGGAGGGGTTAGGGGTGGGGGAACTATGATCACATCATTACACGGAAAAATTGAATATCACGGCATTGGTTTTATTGTCCTCGAAGTTGCTGGTGTTGGTTATAAAGTAAATATTCCCGAAGACCGAGCTCACGAGCTCTCGGGTGAAGTAAAAATCTTTACCCATGAGGTGCAGCGCGAGGATCAGCACGAGCTTTTTGGTTTTTTGAGCATGGAGTCACTCCTACTTTTCTGGCAGCTGATAAATGTTTCCGGGGTTGGACCAAAAGTCGGACAGAAAATTGTTTTTTCTGACACGGTTGATCGTATCAAAGAAAAAATAATGAAAGGCGACCTTAATTTTCTCACCGATATTCCTGGAGTTGGCAAAAAGACCGCCCAAAAAATCATCCTTGAACTTAAGGGCGCTTTGGTGGAAGATAACGGCACTTCGTTTGGTTTGAATAATGACGCGGTTGAGGGATTGGTTGGACTTGGTTATCAACGAAGGCAGGTGGAACAGGTTTTGAATGGCTTGGAAGCGACAGACACTGAGGATCTTATTAGGAAAGCACTTAAAATTTTGGCGAGGTAATCCTCACCCCAGGCCCCCTCTCCTAACAAGAGAGGGGATCGGAGTTGGTTTATTTTTTATGGAAAAACGCGAAGCTCTCGATAAACAAAAATGGAATGATTTTATCAAAAAACACGGACCGCGGTCTGGGGCTTTTTTGTATGCTTGGGAGTGGAGTGAAATGGCTCGCGGTCAGCGTTATGAGTTTTTGGAGAATGGTGAGTTGGTTGGAATAGCGAGTGTCGGTTATATTTTATTGCCACTTTGTCAATCTTATATTTCCTGCATCGCCGGACCTTTGGCAGTTAAAAGTGAAACAATTATTGATATTTTAAAAATGTTAGTTAATGAAAATACTTTGTTTGTTCGTTTTGAGCCGGATGAAAATGTGAGTTCTTCGAGAATCAAAAAAACCTTAACTATCACGCCACCAACCACTCTTATAACTTCGTTCGAACCGAGTGTTCAAGAGTTGCTCGGAAAAATGCACCAGAAAACTCGTTATAATATTAATTTGGCTCAGCGAAAAGATGTCGAAATAAGATTTTTGACCGTTGAGAATCTCGATGAAGTCTGGCCTTTATTTGAGGAGACGGCCAAACGTGACGGTTTTCGTATTCATGCCAAAAAACATTATCAAGATTTATTAAAAATAAAAGGTGACAATCTTCGGGTTTTTTTGGTGGCGGCTTATTTTGAAAATAAACCATTAGCTGCTAATATAATGGTTGATTTTAACGAGACTAGAACTTATTTGCATGGCGCTTCATCGAGTGAAAACCGAAATTTAATGGCACCGTATTTTCTTCATTGGGAATTAATTAAGGACGCCAAAGAAAAAGGTTTGAAATTCTACGACTGGTGGGGCATTGCGAAGACTGATGATCCGAAAGATCCTTGGGCCGGCATCACTCGCTTTAAAAAAGGTTTTGGCGGCGAGGTGGTTAGTTATCCTGGGACGTTTGACTACGTTTTAAAACCATTTAAATATTTTATTTATAACGCGCTAAGAAAAATTGCGCGGAAAATTATATGAATGAACGTGATGCGGAAATTTCTGAGTTTACCCAGAAGCAACTCCATGATAGACTTATTGAAGATCAATGTATTGAGGAACTTACTAAGGATGCCAAACACGAGAATTTGCCAGCGGAAATACCACCGGCGCTTGTTTTTCCGGAATTTGACATGAAGAGAGCTTTGTCTTTGGCGGGATTACAAGAGAGTGAATATTTATTTGTTGATATACCTTTCTGGACTGAAACTTCGCAAATTTGGTGCAGAAAAAGCAATAGTATGCACGAAGACACATCTGATTATGAAACAAGGATAGACGCCGTTTTTTTGCCAGAAGAAATGATGCTGGAAAATGGGAAATAAGTAGCGACGGCGCAAAAAAAATATGTTTGAAGATGGGACAAGAGAAAGAGTTTCTGTAAAATCAGTACTTGAAGAAATAGGAATCAGTCAAAATAAAATTCAAGAAATTAGTAAGATTTTTGTTGACGAAGAACAAGAAGTTAGAAGGGCATACAAAGATCGGGTGGAAAATTTTATTTGCCAACTTGAAGGTTCGCCGATTTTTGACTGTCTGCCTTTGGGTATACAAAATGAAATGTGTGGTTTTGCAACGCACGGGTTTACAAATCCGGCCGCTTTTATAGAAAGATCTTTCCAAAAAGAATGGAACAAGGCCGCAGTTTTATTAGAACATAAAAAAAAAGGGGAGAAATTTTATTGAATTTTGGAGACATAAATGACACCAATACAAGGTCAGTTTACGATCCAGAAATTAGGTATTGGGTTATTAAACCGGACGGTACCGAGTTGCTTCCACCAGATTTTTACAGAGCACTAGGTAAAAGTTTTTGGCGTTTGGTGAAGCCCGGCGAGCTCGCTATTAGATGGAGTAAAGTAATAAGAGTATCGAACGATCCACAAAAATTTGAAGTCGCCAAATTACCTGTAGACGGCCTTACTCCTGAACAACTTGCCACTGTCAGAAAAAAAGAGCAAGAAATCGCCAAGCGTTTCGATGGAAAAGGATATATACGATATGTTCAATCGATTGGCGGTGGTTGGAATCTTAGATTAGGAGACAGGGTGCAAGTTTTAAACCAAGAAACAGTCGTTGGTAAAAATTCGGATCGCGGTTCTGTTGGATCGGTAGAATTAGGTGCAGGAGATCACCAATCAGTAAGTGAAAAATCCGTTTCTTTTGAAATGCTGCCCAGCGGAAGAGCTTTTAAATGTACGTGTGGCTACGCAAACGCTCTTAGTAAGAGTGAACGGAAAGGTTTTCAAGATGGTCAATTGGTGGAAGTTACGTGTGTTTCTTGCAACAATAAAGGAATGATTAAAAGATAATTTTGGATTTTTTTGTAGGTTAAATAACTTTTTAGTATAATTCTTATTTTTTTATGGCCAGAAACAGACAAGGATATTCCGGTTTCCAAGAACGAAGAGAAAACAGAAGTCGAGAACCAAGGTGGGTGTTAAAAGAGGTTGGTGAACCGGTTTTTGGTGTTAGAGAAAAAAGGTGGGTCGATGAAAATCAAACCGGAGCGGTTGATAATCAAGATTCTGAAGCTTGGAGACAAGCTTATGAGGCCAACGCTGCTTTTAGAGAAGCTGAAGAAAAACAAAAGTTTTTGAAGAGTGACTATTTAGAAAAAACTTTTTTTCAACTTTTTGGTGAACCAGAAAAAATTGAAGTTTCTCCAGAAAAAAAATTAATTTTAATTTATCCGCTCGGAAGAAAGATTGTTCCTTTTTCTGAGGCCGATAGCTCTGGACACTGGGAAAGACAATTAATCGGACAACCAGCTTTTACGACTGAAAACAATAGGGTTGTTTGTGAAATTTCTTTTAAGGTTTGCCACAGGCTGTCAAAGTCAAAAGAGAGATTGCAACTTTTTTTGGTGGGGAAAGACCAAGAATTATTGAAGATTTTTTTTCTTTATTATCACCGGTCGATCAAGCACTGGTTATTAATCTGCTTAATGAAAAATTATTAACCCCTGAAGCTGTTGCCGAAGAAGAGTTTTTAAAATTTGTATCAAGTGAAACTTTTAAAAGAAATCTTGCAGAAAATAAACAGGAATTAGTCGACTTAATGTCGCCGGGTAAAATCAGAAAACATTCGCGGTCCGGCAGAGAAACTATTAATTATGGTGAGTCTGATGATGGCATGCTTGGACCGGGCAGTTATGACACAAATGTTACCAGATATTTTTTGGCCGTAGGTTTTAAAAGAGATTTTTTGACCGGTCCAATTTGTAAAAGAAGTTTTCCTATTTCCAAGCCCGAATATCAAAAAGAGCCGGAAGAAATTCTTCAAGGGCTTATTGCCGGGGTTAAGGAAAAAATTCAAAAAGAGTTTTCTTATAAAGAAAAAAGTTCTTCCAAAGATCCTGATGTTAGAATTTCTCGTTTAGAGCCGGGAGTTTGGCCAGACAAATTTAAAGAAGTTTGGCAAGCTAAACAAGCAGAGTTTTTGCAAAATTTTTACCAAGAAATTCAAACAATCATCGACCCGCTTAAAGAAGCCTGGCAAAAATTCGAACAAGCGCAAGTTGAGGCAGGTTTGGCTGAAGCGGCTTTTGAAAAAGCAAAAGCCAGGGCTTTAAAAAACAGGATTAGTTGTTCTGATTTATATCAAAGTTTCGATTTTCCAAGAGAAGACGACGAGCCAGAAGTTTTTATGGCCAAAATTTCTGGATTTCAAGAACTCATTTGTCAAATTAATCAACGAATCGATGATGAGTTAAGAAATCGAAATGAGGTTGAAATAGCCCGCGGTTTAGAAAAAGAACAGGCCGAAGTTGTTTTGCGTGAAGCTATGGAAACTGGAATTAAACCGGCTCCGTGGTTTGTTTTTAGCCAAGGTTATGACAAGGGATCGCGTCTGATTCAACAAATGGAAAAAGCCACCGGTCGAAAAAACGGTGAGGGTGTTGGTTCGGTTGTCGCGGGCAAAAGAAGAATGTTTTTACCGGGCGAGCAAGGTTTGGTTGGTTTGGAGGTTAGGCCCGGAGTTAATCGTTACGCCGTAGAAGATTTTAAATATTTTGGATTAAGTCCTTTGGCCGGCGGTGATGATTTGCCGACTGGTGTAGGAAAACACGATGACCCGATTATTGCCAGAATAACTAGTCCTGATTGGTATATAACTTGGGTGGTAAAAGAGCATGGTGTGTTAAGCACTTATAATTTAGCCAATAGAAATGGAGTAGCCAGTGTGCCAGCCTCAAGATTTCCTGGTGATACAAGTTTTCGACTTCAAAATTGGAGCAATGTGGAAGGAGGGGGCACAATTGCCTTAGCTGATATTTTTACAGCCCATGGTTTGCCGGCGGAAATTCCGCCAGTTTCCAGAGAACCAGAAATTAGACGTTTAGAAAAACCAGTTGTTCAGGAAACCGTTGACGTGCAAGCTGAAAAAACTGTAGTTTTTGAAGTCATGCCTAAAGCAAAAAATGTTAAATGCGGGTGCGGAAACGTGAATCCAATAGTTGGAGCTGACAGAAAAAAATATCAGGACGGTGAAAG
>JAGVPA010000060.1 GCA_020052445.1 bacterium | reverse complement strand
TTGCGGTCTTTGGAACTTCCATCTTCGATATACGTCATAATCTCAACTTTCATGGGATTATTATGTTTGTCGAGGAATAATATGGCAACAGGTCTATTGGGAAAAACAAAGTCCCTGGGCGAATGGCCATCCGCCCCTACGGACGCAAAACCAAATCCTCCACCTTCAGCTGCAACTCTCGGTTACCATTCCACTCTCTGGCACTCAACGTATAAGCCACATCCAACATTTCGCCAATCTGCAAATCCTTGGCGATCTCACCCCAACCGAAAGCTACCATTTTTTTAATTGTACCATCCGTCAAATCTCGAACCGTCAGTTTCAAATGTTTGCCTTCAAGACCCATGGTTTCGTAACTGACGAGTTGAAGACCACGGCTGGCGAAAATCGGTTCGCGATTCCCTTCACCGAACGGTGCGAGTTTGGTGATATTTTTTTCTAATTCCCAATCGGTCGCTTTAAGTGGAATTTCCGCATCGATAAAAAATTCCAAAACCAAATCTTCGGTTTTTAATTGAGCGTCAGCCACCGCTCGCATCGCTTCAATAGCTTTTTCAAATCGCTCTTTTCCCGTCGTCGAAAAACCGCAGGCTTGGGGATGACCACCAAAACGTTCGAGATGTGGTGCGGCGGCGTTCAAAGCATCCATAATATTGAAAGCTGGAATACTGCGACCAGAACCGGTGAATTTATCACCATCTTGCGAGACGATAATGACCGGACGAGAAAAATCGCCTGATATTTTTCCAGCTGCAAGGCCGACTAAACCGGCCGGCCAGCCCTCTCCGGCGGCGATGAGAATTTTTTGATCACCCGGTTCACCAATTTTTGCCAAAGCTTCCTGATAAATTTCATTACTCCTTTTTTGACGAGCGGTATTTGCCGCATGGAGTTGAGCCGCTAAATCGCTCGCTTCCTGTTCGTCCTCAGAAACCAGAAGACGAAAAGCCGGATCGGCATGATCCATACGACCGGCGGCGTTCAAGCGAGGTCCGATTTGAAAACCGATCGTCCAAGAATCGATTGCTTCGGGTTTAACGCCAGCCGCGGCCAAAAGTTTTAACAAACCTAAACGTCGAGTTTTTTTTAAAACCAAAAGTCCAAAAGTTTCCAAAACTCGATTTTCACCAACTAGTGGCATAACATCCGTCACTGTGGCAATGGCCACCAAATCCAAAAGCCATTTTTCGTAACCTTCCGGTAGAGTCGCTCCGCGTTTGCGAGCTTCCACAATCAAAGCTGAAGCAAACTTGAAGGCCACGCCAGTGCCACACAAAGTTTTAAAAGGATAATTTTCCTCCTCAACTTGAGCATGAAGAATAATCGCCCCTGGCAAATTTTCCGGTACCGTGTGGTGGTCACAGATGATGGTATCGAAACCGAGCTCTAAACCACGCTCGACAGCATCAGCATTACTGATTCCACAATCGACGGTGATAAGCAGATCGGTTTTATCGTGCTCACGAAGATGCTCAGCTGTCGCGACAAACAAACCATAACCTTCACGCTCACGATGAGGAATGTAAGTTGTGAGTTTATCGGTTTCGAATTTCAGGGCTCGGGCAATATCTCGGAGGGTTGAATAGACGACAGCTGTACCGCAAACTCCATCGGCATCGTAATCACCATGAATTGTAATCACCTCACCAACTTCTAAGGCCAAAAAAGTCCGCTCCACCGCTTCCTCCATTTGATTAAACAAAAAAGGATCAAAAGTATCACGCGACCAGTCAGGGCCCAAAAAAACGTCGACTTCGGCTTGAGTTTTTTGATTACGATTCCAAAGAAGCTGAGATAAGACCGGGGAAAGTTCAGGAAAGCTTTTTTTGAACTCTTCGGGCGCGGTTGGGGCAACCCGCCATTTTTTAGTTTTCATAGTGGGATTATCATAGCATTGTCGCCGTGATATGATAATGGAAGGACTTTCCCATTTGGCGCATAACTTCGTCAAAGCCTAAATTTTTTGTTCAACGTATGTTTATACGTTTCACAAAAAATTTAGGCTTTTCCTCGTTCTGCATCCAAATGAAAAAGTCCTAAGTGTAAAAGTTTTCCGGCAAATAACCAACCAAAAAAGGAAGACAGAACCGAAAAGTGGCCGATCGTCCACTTTTCGGTTCTACCTCAACTTTTCCAATTTTACAAATTCCAATAAAAACTATGAATCCACAAATCATGCAAATTATTTTTATCATTTTAACCGGCGCCATCTACGGCAGTTTTTTAACCGCCGCCATTCCCCGAGTTATTGAAAAAAAAACCCTTAACGGTCGTTCTCACTGCGACAGCTGTCAAAAAAAACTCGGCTTTTTTGAACTCTTTCCGATTTTAAGTTTTATTTATAATCGCGGTCGCTGTCGTGGTTGCAAAAAATCCATTGGCTGGCGCAATTTACTCATCGAACTCGCCATGATTGCCTGGGCCAGTTCCCTACTCTTTATTTTTCCAGATGAACCAATCAAACAAATAACCCTACTTCTCTTAGGTGGAATTCTTCTAGCCATCGCCGTCAGTGATTTATTCTGGGGTGTAATTCCTTCTGATTGGCTCATTGTTGGAACAATCGTTCAACTTGTCTATTTAATACCGATCTTAATTCAGAGACCAGATCATTTACCCGCCGTCATCGCGGCCATAGTTCTCGGCGCCGGTTGGTTCGCTGTCCAACATTTCGTCTCGCAGGGTCGCTGGGTTGGCGATGGTGATATTTGGCTCGGCGGTCTGCTCGGTTTGATTCATTTCTCACTCTGGCCAATACTGGTCAATCTGGGTGTTGCTTATATTTCAGGAGCAGTCGTCGCAGTTTTTCTCGTCATGAAAGACAAAAAAAATCTTAAGGCCAGTATTCCGTTTGGGCCGTTTTTGGTACTCGGGGCTTTTGTGGTGTGGTTGGTTGGGGCTTGATGAGGCCGGAGAGGCTTGATCCACCTTCGCCAGACGGCTTCGGAGGGACAATTAGGCTTTTGATTATTTTTTTAGAATGTGGATTTTTGGCGTTGGATGGGTGGTAGTCTTGAACTTTGATTCAACTGATTAAAACGATAAATTTTAAAATCAAAAAAAACATCGAAATAAAATCCGATGGTTTTTTATAAATTTACATTTTACAAATTTTCTTTAAACATCCGAACTAGCTCATCACCACCCATGGCTCGTAATTCGGAGATAATTTCTGACTGGCAGTGTAAATTGGCATGCCTTGGAATCATTATAAACCTTGGTTGCATTCCGATTAATTTATCGGCAATGACTTTTGGTGGAAAAAACTTATCATGTCTGCCCAAACGCTTGTTTCCAAGAACAAAACCCAAACGTTTAAAAGCACGGACACATTGTCTGGTGTTAAAATTCAATTCTCCCATAACCATTAGGCTCGCTGAGTCTGAAGCTGGCCTTGATATTGAATCGTCGTATCGCCGATATTCATATGATCGTATACGATATCGGCTTTGTGTTTTGGAACATCGTAATAAGCCAAAACGGCATCGTTCATCATTTCCAAAAGACCTTGGTGGCTATTGGCCTCGGTCACAAGTCCGGGATGATCTGGCATAGTTAAAACAAACCAACCATCCGGAGTCAGACGAAGAGAAAAATTTATTGCTTCCGGTAATTTATATTCACGTTTTATTTCCAAAGGATCTTGGTGCGGAAAGAATAAACGAAAAACTTTGTTAAAATTAGATATCATAATAGGTTAACCTTAACAAAAAAAGACGAAAAAGTCAAAAAGACCACCGGTACAAAACCGATGGTCTTTTTCGTAAATTTACGTTTTTACAATTTTACGTTTTTACCCCAAACCAAATCTACCGTGTCGCAGAAATTTCTGTAGTATTTTCTGATTCACAGGCGCGAATGGTCAAAGTTCCGGATGAATTTTTGGTGGCGGTATAACCGGTAATCACCGAAGTCCATGCTCCGGAACCATTAGGACTAACCGGGACGGAACCCAAATGACCCGAAGTAACCAGACCAGTAAGATCCACACAACTGGTGTCAGCGGTTGGGTCTGTGTCGCAATTGGCATTTTGGGCAGTGCAACCGGAGGTACCCGTACCAATCATATAAACATTACCGGCTGTCATGGCGGTAATAGCGGCCAAATATGTACCGCCGCCATCAAGCTGATTAAGTTTAGCGGCTGATAAAACTTCTTCGGCAGCCGACTTGCGAACAGAGTCACGTGCGTCCATAAGACGGCTGGCCGGATTTAAAGCCACAAAAACCACACCGGCCAAAATGGCAATAATGGCAATAACGAGCAAAAGTTCGATGAGGGTAAAACCACGCAGATTACTCTTATTTTTCATAGGAAATTATTTCGAATTAGTTAATGTTGGTAAAATTATACCTTATTTTAGAAAAAAATAATAAAATGTCTGTGGATAACAAAAAAGCCACGTTCAGGAACGTGGCCAGCAAGAAAACCTTCGGCTTTTCTAGAGCGGATTCTGAGCAGATTTCCATTTGTGGGACTTTGGATTATATCCAGAGATGATAGCAAATACTGCATTCCCTGCCGGAATGAATAGAGCGTTCGTCTCCAGAACAAAAACCCCGAATCCCCGCCTCTCTTTTCCGTCACGATAGGTTACATGGAAAAAAAGTGGCACAAAAACATCACCGAATTGGTTTTGTTTTATTACAACCACTATCGCGAAGGCTGCGGTCAGTTCTTCTAGAAAAATCTGTGGCCCCCTTAAGACCTGTGAGGAAGGAAGGCACTCAAAACCCGGCCCAAACACCAATCGTACCCGCTCGGTTCTACACTGATCGGAAAAGGCAATCCCGCCATCGGCAGCGGCCGCCTTGGCTGCTTGCAGACCTTGACTTCCATGAAGATCAATGAATTCACTGTCAGTCGTCTCTCTTCGCAACGCAAGCCTTTTGGCAAAATCATCGTCTTTCTTGGCTAATTCTTTGACGGCGTCCGATACCTCGATGGTTGAGGTGCACATTCCAGTAAAATCTCTTGGTCTTATCTTGAAAATCGGCATGACTTTCCCCCTAAAAAGAACGTTAAGGAACCAAACCCCTAACACGATATAAAAATTTGCCCAAAAGGTCAATTTACTTATTCACTTTTTTCTTTTTTTTCTGTATACTTAGAGTCATTAGCTTGTCACTATGAAAATAAGCACACGAATTAATTGGTCGTTGGGTTTGGCTTTTATTTTAACTATTATTTTTGGCAGTATTTGGGCTTTTCAATTTTTAAAGATTTCCACTTCCTTTCATGTCGACGTAATTAATAAAATTGAATTTGTTGAAAAACAATTAAAAGAACAAAATATTCCCATTTCTTTGGATTCAACCAAAACAACGGTTGAAAACGCGCGATTGACCATGAAATACACCATGTCATTAACCACTTTTTTATTAGTTTTAATTTTTATCATCATTTCCGCTTTATCTTTTATTCTTTATCGCACCACAGTTTCGCCACTTTTATTTTTAATCAAACAGGTTAAAAATGTCAGTAGTGGTGAAATCGATCGTTGCGTGATTTTAAACAGAAAAGATGAGATCGGTTTTTTATCACAAGCCATTAATAAAATGACTGATCAGTTGTTCTCTTCTCAGGAAAAAATCAAAGACAAACAAAACAAATTGGAAGTTGCTCTTCAACAATCGCAAGAACAAAAATATTTTCTGGAAAATGTCCGCCACGCCACCATCAATCTTTTAGAAGATTTGAACGAAGAAAAAACCAACGCTGTCCGCAATGCCAAAAAAAACGAACTCATTTTACGTTCCATGGAAGACGGGGTTTGTGTCATCGACTTAACGGAAAAAATTCAATTTATGAACACGGCCGGTCGCAAAATTCTTGGTCGTGAAAAACAAAATATCGAAGGTAAGGACTTGTTCAAAATCTTAAACGCCTCAATCGGAGAAATTTTAGTGTCTCGCCCTGAAATGCCAACCACCATCAGTATCAAAGAACAAAAAATCGTTTTTGGCAGCAAAGACTTGGCTTTTTTGAATGCCAAAGGCGAAAGAATCGCCGTGGATTCCATTGTCTCACCACTCATTGTCGACAAAACGATTGAGGGTGGAATTTTGGTTTTCCGCGACGTAACCCGCGCCCGCGAAGTCGATCGCATGAAAAGCGAGTTTGTTTCCGTGGCTTCGCATCAACTGCGCACACCATTAACTTCAATCCGCTGGCACAACGAAATGCTTTTGGCCGGCGACCTGGGAAAAATCGTGCCGATTCAAAAAAACTCACTGGAAAAAATGCACGATTCAATTCTACGTATGGCGGCTTTGGTCAATTCTTTATTAAATGTGGCACGAATCGAATCCGGTCGAATCCAAGTCGAACCGATACCAACCGATTTGTCGGAAGTAGTAAAAAAGGTTTTGGAAAATTACGAACAGCCAATTCAAAAAAAACAAATCAAAGTCACAACATTTTTTGATCAAAAACTAAAAAAAATCAACGTTGATCCGGAACTTATTAACGAAGTTTTTTCCAACCTTATTTCCAATTCCATTAAATATTCCCGTGATAACGGCCAACTAGCCATAGCTTTAAAAGAAGATGTCGACAACGTTCTCTCACAAATCAGCGATACCGGTCTTGGTATCCCAAAGGATCAACAAGACAAAATCTTCTCCAAATTTTTCCGAGCCGAAAACGTCATTTTAGAAGACACGGATGGCACCGGTTTGGGTTTATATATTGTCAAAGCTATCATCGAATCGTCCGGCGGTAAAATTTGGTTTGAATCGCAAGAAAATCAGGGTACGACTTTCTGGTTTTCCTTACCAAAATCTGGTATGATTAAAAAGTTAGGAGACAGAAAATTAATGCCCCTCGAAACCGCCTGGGGCCATAAAAAAATTACCAAAAAATAATCAACATTTACTTATGCCCAATAATAAAACCATTCTAATTGTCGAAGACGACAAATCTATTGCCGAAGCCCTGCAATTAAAATTACAGGTCAGCAAATTCAATGTTTTGCTCGCCACCAACGGCGAACAAGCTCTTAACATGGTAAAAAAAGAAAAACTCGATCTTATTCTTTTGGATATAATTATTCCAAAAATGAACGGTTTTGACTTTTTGGAAACCATTAAAAAAGACCCAAAACTCAAAGACATTAAGGTTATTATTATGTCTAATTTAGGGCAAGAAATGGACATTGAACACGGTAAAAGTCTTGGGGCGGTGGATTATTTGGTAAAATCTGATTGTGATATTGGTGATATTGCCAAAAAAATCGATTCATTACTCGCTTAATTTTTTCCATCTGTGCATAAACTTTTGGAACGGCAAATTAAAAAATATCTTAAAACCAAAGATCTTTCCTCCGACGAATGTCAGGATTTTTTCAAATCAGTCAGCGATTCATATCAACATAATGACGAAGATCGCGAACTCATCGAAAGATCCTTGGAAATCAGCTCCCGGGAACTTGGAGAAAAAAACAAACAACTTCAAGACGAAATCACCCAAGTTGTGGAACAAACACAAGAAATGGAAAAACTAAACAACCTAATGATCGGCCGCGAAATCAAAATGATTGAATTAAAAAAACAAATCGCTAAATTAACCGAAAAAATAATTCAACTGGAAAAACCACCAACTTAACTATTCTATTCTATGAAAATCGAACAAAAAAAATGGGACGCTAAAAACGGTTGGCACGCCTTTAATTATTCTGATAAGATCGAATCCCCGCAATTAGTTTTGGTTTTTGGTAATCGTGAACTTTTGGAAAAAGAAACCGTTTATCAAGAAATCAAAACCATGTATACCACAGCCAGAATAGTTCTTTGTTCCACAGCAGGTGAGATTTTGGGTCGAAACGTTTTTGAAAAAACCTTAGCTTTAACTGCCATTCATTTTAACCAAACCCCAATCGAATTGGTTGAAACTACTATTTCCAACGCTAATGACAGTTTAAAAGCCGGTGAAACCCTGGCCGAAAAACTTCCGGGCAAAGATTTAAAACATGTTTTGGTCTTTTCCGACGGTCTGCTGGTAAACGGAACCGATTTGGCCATCGGTCTGCACAATAAATTACCCAAAGATGTTTCAGTTACCGGCGGCTTGGTTGGCGACAGCGCCAATTTCAAAAAAACCGTGGTCGGACTGGATAAAACGGCCGAATCGGGCAAAATTGTGGCCATCGGGCTTTATGGCAGCGAAATAATGGTGGCTTACGGTTCGCTTGGCGGTTGGGACGATTTTGGTCCGTCGCGTACCATAACCAAATCCGAAGGCAATGTTTTATTTGAATTCGACGGCCAACCGGCTTTGGAACTTTACAAAAAATATCTTGGCGATAAAGCCGCCGAACTGCCGGGTTCCGGTCTGCTCTTTCCGTTAAGTTTGAATATCGACGGTGTGGAAATTGTTCGCACTCTACTCGCCATTGATGAAGAAAAACAATCAATGACTTTTGCCGGCACTATTCCACAGGGCGTGCAAGCCAAACTTATGAAAGCCAACTTTGACCGCCTGGTTGACGGCGCTGGCGACGCAGCCGGTTTAACCACCAACCGAATCGCCAAAGACCAAGCCGAGTTGGCCATTCTGGTCAGTTGTGTCGGCCGAAAACTGATTCTTGGCGAACGTATAGAAGACGAACTGGACGCCGTACAATCCGTTCTGGGCGAAGAAATCCCTATGACAGGCTTTTATTCCTATGGCGAGCTTTGCCCGACCAGCCCTAGCGAAAATCAATGTAAGCTCCTTAATCAAACAATGACCGTTACCACCTTGCGAGAAAAATAATCAGTCCAACAAAAAAATCGCTCAAAGGGCGATTTTTTATTTCGGAAACTGTAATCAAGCATCGAGATCCGAACTCGAATCAGAACAATTTAAAAAATTATGTTGATAAGAGTACTTTCCGGGCGAAAGCGAGCGACAAGCCGCTCCAATAGCCGATCCAAAACAATGAATGTCGGCTTCGGTAAGGCTTGGGATCTGAACTAATTTTCCGACAGAAACGGTCAAAAATGATTTTTCTTCTTGCTCGCAAGCGTTTAAGACATCTTTTTGGATAGCTTCAACTCCGCACAACAAAAACATGGCAATTTTTTTGTTTTGACCCAAAAAGAATTCTTTAACTTCTTTAATTGTTTCGACGATCAATTCCACGGTTTTTAAAGGCAAAATAGGAATTCCTTGATTTTCTTTAACAGAATCGCCGTAAGACAATGATCTGGAAAACAACAATGAACCGAAAGACGTGTAAACTGAAACCGTTGTCCAATCGTGGCCAATATCCACCACGCCGATTAAATCTTTTTGAATCTTTGATTTTCCCGCCGAGGGTGCAAATTGATTAAATAAACGCAACAAAGCTTTGCTGTTAGTTTCCATGGCCACCGGTTTAAAAAAAGGCAAATTGACGGCATTTTTTAAACCCTCGATAATTTCTTTTTGACAGGTATAAACATTAATTAGCTGATCGTTGTCCGAAACTTCGCCCTTAGAAGTTACCAAACTGACTTGATTAAACGGAATCGGAATATCCTTTTGTGCCAGATTTTTCGCCGCCTCAAAAGCCGACGCATTGGACATTTTTTTGTCTAAAACCACGTTGGTAAAAAAAACTCTGGATTCGGGCACCAATACCGTGGTTCTAAACGAATCTTTGGGTAAATTCCATTCATTCATGGCTTGTTCAATTATTTTTTTGATTTCATTCGGTTGCGCAACCTTTTCATCTTCAACCAAACCGACCGGCAAAATTATTTCTTTGAGTCCATGAATTTTATTAAAAACGGAAACTCGAGCCAAACGCACGTGGTGATTGGAAACGTCAATGCCAATACCGGAGAAAAAATTTTGAAACATAAAATTTAAAATTAACCGGCAACGAGCGAAGTAATATTATAAATTGGCAAAATAACCGCCAAAGCCAAAAACAACACCCCTAAACCGGCCGCCAACAAAAGCACCGGTTCAAAAACCGCGGAAAAATTCTTTGACCGAACATCGATTTTTTCTTCAAAATATTTGGCTAAAAAAAACAAAACCTTGCTCATTTCACCGGAACTTTCACCGATCCCGATCATGTTTTGAAACATTTTGGAAAACAAAGCCGGATAAGCCGCCAAAAGATCTTTTAAGCGTTGACCGGCCGCGATTTTTAATTCGATATTTTTAATCGCTTGGCGATAAACATAATTAAACGAAGTATTTTCCAAAATTTTAAAGGCCTCTTGAATAGGAATACCGCTATCCAGCAAAGTACCCAGAGAACGACACAAAATAGCTCGATTGGCGTCGTGAATAAACCCGTTTAAAACCGGAATTTTTAAAAGTAACGGCTGAACAAAACGACGTGTAAACGGCTGGCGAAACAAAAAAACGGCTGAAATTACTAAAACTAAAAAAAACAAAATAAAAATTGTTCCATAATTTTCAAAAAAAACCGCCAAACTTATTACCACCCGCGTACTCCAAGGAAGTTTGGTGCCGAACGAACCAACTGTGTCGGCAAATTTCGGCAAAACAAATTTGGCCACGCCAAAACCCACCACCAACATTATAGATAACACCAAAACCGGATAAACCATCGCTGATTTTAGATTATTTCGAACCGTAAAATCACGTTCCAATTGAACTGACAAACGTTCCAAATCTTGAGCCAAAGTTCCGGTTCTTTCACCAACTTCCACCGAACTGATAAAAACCGAATTAAAAATTTTTCGTTCGCTTTTTAAGGAATTTGAAAAAGTCTGACCGGCTTTAACCCGATCGGCCACCCGTTTCAAAACCGATTTTAAAGGATCGTTATTTTGCTCAACCAAAATTTCCAAAGCCGCGACCACCGTTAAACCCGCCCCCAACATAACCGACAAACTTTTGGCAGTCGCTATGATATCAAAAACTTTTATCGGAAAAATATTAAATTTTTTCTTAAAAATTTCCGATAATTTTCTTGGCATAAATTTTACAAAACTTGTTCTTTGATTTTACTAATCACATCGTCGATGGAAATTTCCGTTTTAACAAAATATGAACATTTTTTTAATTCCAAACAACGTTTTTTGTCGTTTTCCTGGCCAAGATTGGTTAAAATCATGACCGGAATGTCTTCGTATTTTTTGTCTTGACGCAGAGTTTCAAAAAAATCAAAACCGTTCATGCCTGGCATAATCATGTCGAGGGTGATTAAATTTGGTATTTTTTCTTTAACCGCCACCAAGGCTGCTTGGCCGTCGATAACCACCCTGGTTTCAAAACCGGCTTGTTGCAGTTGATTTTGATAAATATCCGATAAAAAATTATCATCTTCAACAATTAAAATAAATTTCTTTTCTGTCGTATCGGTCATAAATTTTGCTAATTATGTTTTTACAGGGAGTTTCACCCAAAAAGTTGAGCCTTTTTCCTTTTCCGATGCAAACCAAATTTTACCGCTGATTTTTCCAGCCAACATTTGTGCCGTATACAAACCAAGACCGGTGCCTTTATAACCGCCTTCCAAAGCGTTTCTGGCTCGAAAAAATTTTACAAAAATCTTTTCTTGTTCTTCTTTGGCAATTCCCACCCCATCATCTTTAACTTCCAATACCAAACTTTTGTTAGCCTGATCATCAAAAAATCTGATCAAAATTTCCCCGTGTTTTTTAGAATATTTGACAGCGTTAGCCACCAAATTGGCGTAAACTTCCCTGATTATTTCCGGATCAATCAAGATTTTACCGAAACGAGATTCGTTTTTAATTTTAACCGTAATTTTTTTAACCTCGATTTCCGGCCGGTAAACTTCGATAATGTTTTTAATTAAAACCAAGGGCTCGATTATTTCCGGTTCAATTTTCAAACCGCCGGATTCAATACGCGAAACATTCAAAAAATCATCCACCAAAGAAATTAAATGTTGAGTGGAGATATTGATACGTTCGATGAAAACTTGCGATTCTTTTTTAAAAACATTTTTCTGTTTTTCCAAAAGTTCGCCATACCATTTAATTGAAGCGATCGGACCTCTTAATTGATGCGAGGCAATGGATATAAATTCCGATTTCATGCGGTCAACTTCTTTTTCTTTGGTAATATCACGGACGATCACAACCGAACCAATGATTCGTCCCGACAAAACAATCGGCGTGGCTGTAAGTGCCACCGGAAAAATTTCGCCACCAAATCGTTCTGATACAAATTCGATACCGGCTGTTTTTTTAGCCCCAACCAAGGCATCAAAAACCGGATGATTTTTGGCCAAAGGGACCGAACGACCGGCTGAATTTTTCAAAAAAACTATTTTAGAAAAAACTTTTCCGATCATGGCCTCTTTTTTTTGTTTAAACACTGAAACAGTGGCTGGATTAACCAAGGTAATAATACCTTTTTTATCCGTAACTATCAACCCCTCGCCAATATTTGACAACAAGGCGTCGTCCTTAGCTTTTTCATGATTTATTTGAGCGATTCGTTTGTTTAAAGCCAGTGTTCGCTCATAAACTTTTTCTTCCAGACCGGAATTTGAATTTAAAAGATTGTCCGTCATTTTTTTAAAAGCTTTGGCCAAAACACCAATTTCATTTTTTGACTCGGCCGGCATATGATAATTACCATTGCCCTTTTCGATGCTTTTAGCGGCCAAAGCCAACTGAACTAACGGTCGAGTTACATTCAAATAAAAATAAAAGATCAAAATCAAACCAAAAGCCAGCAAAAAAGAAAAAATCAAAATGATTGATCTGGCGAGTAAAAGCAGAGGCAAAAAAACTTCATTTTTATTCACCTTAACCACCAAGCCCCAATTTTTTTCCGTCAACAAACACGTGGCCAAAAAAACCTCACGACCGCGATAATCACTGATTTCCAAAAAATTATTATCTGAAATCGGCGTTTGCCGGTTAAATTGATCAATTGCAGACTGAGAGGCGGTAAATCTTGATGGCATGATGGAGAGCCATTCATTTTTGCTGTTAACTTCAACCAACTGTATTTCACCGGTCTTGGTCAAGGTCTGATAATTTTCTCTCAAAGAAAGGAATAATTCAAAATTTATTTTTAAAGCCAAAACCCCGGAAAACTGATTATTGACGGTGTAAGGACCGGAAAGATAAGCAGAAACCTCTTTTGTCCCCAAATTTTGCGCGTGCCAACCGCGAGCCGTTTGACCGGCTGTAAAAAACGCCTCAGACGCGTAATTTTGTCCAGCGTTTTCTTTATCAGAGGAAAAAATCACCGCACCGTTTTGATCCAAAATTAAAAAATCCAAAAAAGAATTATCAGCCAATCGCTGTTTATCCACCACAGCCTCAACTTTAAGTCGATTTTCCTCATTTGGCAGGCTTAAAAAGTAACCAAAAGCCTCCTCAAAAACCGTGTCATTTTTAATTGTCGCAAACCTGTTGTTATAATCCCGCAAAATATTATCAAAACGGCTTTTTTGCACCGTGGCTGAATAACTGAGATTATTTTTAGTATCGTTAATAATTTTAACGGTTTGAAAATAAAAAAAGATACTTAAACCAAGCAAAGGAACGGCAATAAAAAAAACCAAAAAAACCATCAACTGTTTGGTTATTTTTATATCGGAAAATTTTAACATATTCCTCCTGAAATTTTACTTTAACCGCTAATGTTCAATAGCCGTAATTGTCGTGACTCCGGAACAAGTGCCTCTTAAACTACTGGCCGGAATCGAAATGTTCCAATAAAGATTCTTGGACGAGACCAAAGAATCGTCGTCTTGATATAAAACTCCTAAGTTTGTGTCTGCGGCCTGCGTTGTAAGTATTGTGCTATTTACAAAACCCATGTCGCTTATTGCCCAAGCTTGATTTTCCAAAGGAATTTCGCCATTTTCCGAACAAATTAAAGGCCCGTTGGCTGAAACTTCAACATCAGCTAAAACATTACCGTTTTGCGAAATGACCACGAGCGTATTATTTTCGCCGGTGGTAACGCTTCCCAAGCTTCGGGAACCGAAATAGATATCATTGGGGATATTCAAAGCTAAAAGCTTAGACATTTCTTTGGTAAAAAAATTATTAAAACTATAGGTAAGGCTGTCTTCGGCTTTAACAAAAACTCGCCAGTCTTCGCTTTCATAACGACTGCCGGCCACCGTGGCATCGGCGTAATACCACACACTTAATGGGCAACTGTAATCAAGTTGGTAAGGGTTAGCTGTGGTTTGCGTGCTGCACGAGGTAATTCGATAGCAGAAATTATTATCAGCTGTGCAGTCCACTCCAACCGGTGCACCACTGCGATAAAAAACTGCAGAAATCGAAACCACATCACCACTGCCATTCAGGTCCTGAATCATACCGTTAATAAACAAATCTAAGGTTCCGCCGGCCACTAAATTATCAATGGTTCCGGATTCATAGGAATCGGAATTGGTAAAAGAATTGGTGTTTAAAAAAACCGACATGATTGTTGGTGCGAAATTTTCCGGGTCTTCGCAATACGCGTTTCTGGCCGACAAAAAAATCGACACTGAAATTAAAACACTTAATCCAATAAAAAATACTTTTTGTTTTTTCATAAAAACCATATTACATAATCACTTAAAAATCATATCACAAAAAACTAAATTAAAAAAGTCCACAAAAACAAAATCTCGTCTTATTTGCAGTTTAATTGGCACAAATATCACTGATATTAACGGCCGGAATTTAATAACAATTTATCATTCAGCAAAAAATCAATAATTTGACAATGTTGAATTCCTTGATAATCACCACCGATAAGTTTGTCCATGGAAACCACTATTTTTCGATAATTATCGGGGATGGCCAATAAATTGCCAAACTCCCGATCCCGAGTAACTTTATCGTTAATCAAATAGGCTACTTGCACATAAATTTTTTGACCATCTTTTTCCGCAACAAAATCAATTTCTTTGTTTTCCAATTGACCGATATGGATTTTAAATCCCAGACGCGACAAATGCAAAAACACCAAATTTTCCAGCATCTGCCCAATCTCCGCCGCTTTATAACCAACTAATGAATTTCTTAGCCCCAAATCCTCCCAATAATATTTCTCATTGATTTCAAAAATTTTTTTACCTCTGATGTCCGCTCGATTAACCTCACGAATAATGAAACTGAAAGATAAGTATGATAAATAATTTAAGACAATGTTTGGCGTGGTTTTAATTTTCTGAGATTTCAAAAAATCGCTGATACGATTAGCCGATACCAATGACCCGATATTATCCGCCAAATATTCCAAAAGACGATTAAGAAAATTAACATTTCTGATTTTAAAACGCGCCACCACATCTTTCAAAATAATTGTATTGTAAATGCTTTGCAAATAACCATAGACAATTTCGTCCTTTAATTCCAAATTGACGATAAAAGGCAATCCGCCATAACGAATATATTTTAACAGCGAATCTTCGCCGGATTTTAGATGATGAAACCGTAAAAATTCTTGATAAGACAAGGCGTGAATCGGAATTTCGATATAACGCCCGGACAAACCGGTCGCTATTTCAGAAGAAAGCAAGCGGGCGTTACTGCCGGTACAATAAAGATCAAAGATTTTTTTAGAAAAAAGATGCCGCAAAGCTTTTTCAAAATTCTCTATATCCTGAATTTCATCAATAAACAAATAATTATTAACTCCTTTGACGGCTCGCTTTTCAACATAAGCAATCAAATCTCGATAATCAATGATCGTGTCATATTCGTTTTCTTCTTTATTTATATAAACAATATTAGCTTGTTTATCCTGGATTTTAATGGTGTCAATTAATTGCAACAAAATATAGCTTTTACCAACACGACGTTGACCGACCAGCACTTTAATCAAATCGACCCCTATAAAAGGCGAGATTTTATTAAGGTAATATGGCCTTTTTTGATATGTTTTATTCATACTTAAAATTAATAATGATTTAAATTATATTTTAAGTATACTTAAAATTGATTTTAAAGTCAAACCCCGTCTTGCGGAAAGCAAGACGGGGTTGATTTGGAAAAAGCTATTCTGCGATTTCCACCTGTGATTCGACCGTTGTATTGCTGATTGTCACTCCGGTTGTGGTTTTAGAAGTTGGGGATTGAGGAGTTGTATCTTCAATTCCGGCTTGAGTTCCCGGGGCTTTTTGCTCTGTCGGGGTACCGGAGTCTTTATAAGATCTTGCCAAAGAAACCACGGTCAAACCGCAAACCAAAGTAATAATTACAGCTAATCCGGCTAAAAGTTTCATATTTTTTGCGGATTAAATTTAATTAGGAAGCTATAGCTGTGATTGTGGTTGTGCCGGTACAAGTACCTCCGACGGTTGTCGAAGGAATGGCAATGTTCCAATAAATACTGCCGGTTGTTGGAGTGGTGTCACTTTCTTGATAAGCGACATTTAAGTTGGTGTCGGCCGCCGAACCGCTAAGATCGGTTCCGGTACCGTAATCAACATCTGTAAGAGACCACTCTTGGTTAGCCACCGGAATAGTTCCAAGCGTACATGCCATAGCCGCGGCTGAAGACACTTCAACGTCGGCTACATCGTTACCGGTTTGAGTAATGGTCATTAATTGGTTGTCGCTAGATGTTGTGGAGGCGCCCAAAGCCAAAGTTCCATAATCAATACTGCCGGGAATACTTAAGCCCAACAGAGTTTCCACTTCAATATCCAGGGTGGAAGTTCCCATAGCTTCGCCATCCCACACCCCAATATTTGCTTCCCAATTATCTGATGGAGCGACACCGCCGGTGGAAGTTGAATCCATGAAATAATTTAGAGCAAGTGTGCAACTGAAATCCTTTTGATTATCGTTGCCATTGGTTTGAAGATCGCAAGTTGCCACTTGATAACAGTTATTTTTGTCTGGTGTACAGCTGCCGGAATCTAACATACTATCCCGTCCAAAAAAAAGTTCAACGCTTTCTATATCACCGTTTCCATTCAAATCTTGAACCGTACCTGTTACATATATCGTAATGGTTGTCCCTGCCGCCAAGTCGTCTATTGTACCGCTATAAAATTCGGTTTGCCCGTATTGAGTATCTTCATAGTACAAATCCACAACTGTTGGAGATGAATTTGTTATATCCACTTCAGAAGTGGAAGCTTGGGAGTTAATCATGACCAAGGCCACGACTACGAACACGGCAATGGCCGCGAGCGAAGCTCCGAGTATGTAGTGCAAAGATTTTTCTTCTTGCATATACAATTAAATTTTAGACGCATTTTTTAATGCATCGTGAATTATTTCGATTTTCGATTTTGTTTCATTTCATGTTTTTTAATTTTTAAAATTAATAATTACTTTTTTAAAAGTTTCTTCAAACTAACCTTTATTGTTTTAAGTATAGCACAAAATTTAATCAAGAACAATTCACCGTTGTTTCATTACTTATCCACAGGCGGTTTTTTAAATTTTAAATTCTTTTTCTTTCGCGATTGTTTTTTTGCTCGATAGACTTTATAGAAAACCGCAGCTGTTATAATCAATAAAATTAAGCCGATCAAACCCAATTTAGAATTTAAAAAAGACAAAAATTTATTTTCCGGCGCCACAACAGAAAAACTAACGGTTTGAGCATCAGTTTTCTTGTTTCCATATTTAACATAGGAAGACAACGTATAATTTCCGGGTTTATCCAGTTCTATCATTTCCAAAAACACCGCTTCCTTATTGACCCCGACCGACAATTCTTCGCCACGAATCATGTCAATAAAATCAGAACCTAAATTTATGTCGGTGTTTAAAACACCGACAATCGGCAGACTGCCAAGGTTTTTAAATATGGCATTTAACCGGATTTTTTCGCCTAAAACATAAGAAGTTTTATCTATACTTACCGCCACCAATTCACCTGACTGTAAAAGTGTTCCTTTTGGATACACAAAAAACGACTGTGCTGAAACAAATTCGCCAATCATTTCATTTTTATAATAAAACTTAGCCGTGACCATATATTGACCTTCAAGCAAATCGACCGGAATTTCCAAAGAAGTAACATTGTTTTGACTACCAGGTTTTATGAACGGAATAGCTTCACCTTTCAAAGAAGCTGTTGCGATATTGGTTGGATCGTCAACATCGGTAAAAATAAAATCAATTTGTTCCGGTTTCCATTCCACATTACCAATATTACTGATAAATAATTTGATATAGGCGGGATTACCAACTTCTGTTTCGGCTCCGCTGACACCCAAAATTTTATAATCAATTACTTCTTCACCGGAAACAGTGAACCTGACAATAGCCGAAGCTCCGGTGATTATAGCCACACCTGCTCCCACACCACCACTTTTTTCCTGTACATCGGGCTGGATATTTGGGTTGACCTTAAAAGTCAGCTTTACTTCATAATCGCCGGTGGCCGCGTCGACCGGATAAATATCAAAAGAATAATCCACATATTTTTGGCCTTCAAGAATAGTAAAATCGATCGGGGCCTCCAAATAGTGGGCGTATTCACCGCTTTTTTCCACCTGAACATACAGGTTTCCTTGTTCGGAAGGCGAACGGCCGACCCTGATACTTTTTGTTTGTCTGGTATCACGCAAAATCGACAACACTTCTATGGTAGGGGGAGAAATACTAATGGCTTGAACCGGCAAAGGAACGGTTCCTAAAACACCTGACAATAAAATCAGGCCAAAAATCACCGAAAATAGATATTTTTTCATAAGATTAAAAATTGGTTAAAGTTAAAAGTATTAATAAAAAAATAAAGGTGCCGGCCAGCCAAAAAGAAATTTTTACCCGATCGGCTTTTTGGGAAAAATCGTAAAAAGATTTGGTATAAGATTTACCATCCTTACGTTTATAAAATTTTTCAAAACTTTTTGACTTATCTTGAAACAAAACCGCCGGCACCTGACCCGGACGGTCGGTAATTAAAAACCCGTAAACCAAAGTCGCGACCAAAAAACCAATGGCAAATCCCCAAAACAATTGATACTCAGCCAACTGTTTAAACATTAAAACAGCGTTATTTTCTATTGCCTTAATTCCGAGAAAAAAATTATTCATAACCGTAGTGTGCTATAATTATAGCACACTTACCAAATATGTTTAAAAAATACATCTGGAAAACTTTTAAATTAACTTTCACGGTCACAATTTGTATTATATTGATTCGATCATTGTTGGTTGAACCCGGCAGAATAAATGGAGTTTCCATGGAGCCGACTTTTTTAGATAATGAAATTTTTTTAGTCAATAAATTCCCTTTTCTTTTTTCTCCACCTAAACGCGGACATGTAGTTCAGGTTTATATACCTTCATTAGACGAAATCGTGATTAAAAGAATTATCGGCTTGCCCGGTGAACAAGTTACCATCAAACAGAATGGTGTTTTTATAACCGATATAAACCAACGAACCTGGAAACTCAGCGAAACTTATCTTTCAGCCGACGTGGCCACCAAATCCCGTTTGGAAGTACCGGAAACCTACCAAAAACTTAATGAATTTGAATATTTTGTCCTTGGTGATAACCGCCGCGAAAGCACCGATTCTCGCAATTACGGCCCGGTTCATCGTACTAATATCTTTGGCCGAATAATCAGATTACAATTTTTTAGATAAAAAACTTTGTCGGCGTCTAAAAAATCGATTTTTTTTAAAGGTCTTTTTTAGAGTCGAGAGCCGAGTCTTTTTTCTTAAAGAAGAAAGACTTTTGTTAAACCAAAAAGACAAGATCAAAATTAAAAACAAAGCCATCAAAACAACATTTTTAACCGTCAATAATTCAAAATTATCAGGAATTATTATCTCAACCGTTTGACTTGAGTTACCGGAAGAGACGATAATTTTATAAACTCCGGGAAATAAATCGTTCGTGGGTTCAAATGTTTGCTCTCCGGAAACAGAGTGACCGGCGACAATCACTTCGGAAACCGAATCGCCTTTTGAATAAACCGATCGGTCGTCTCGCTTAATCAAAATATCAAAATCCACTTTTTGCAAATCTCTGATTCCATTGTTTTTTAAAAACCAACTTATAACTAACTTTTTTGATTGTTCCTCTCTGGTAACCAACAAATCTGAAACAGCTATATTATTACCGGCTTCCGGTTCAGAACTAACATCGATCGGTTGGGTCAAAAAAAACGCTTCATCGGCTACAAAAAATTCCACCTTACCGACCAAAGTAAAATTAAGAATGACCGAACCGTTATTTACCACCGAATCCGGTTCCAAAGCAAATTCTATCTCGGCCTTGTAATCCCCCAAATCAAGGTCAACCGCCCTAATCGAAAAAGGAAATTCTGCAATTCGCTGGCCAATCGGCATTATCAACTCTTTCTGACCATTAAAATTCAAGTACTCCGCTCCTGTACGCGCAGAAATTTTAAAACGATATTCTTTTACTGTCTCGCTTCGAGAAACCATAAACTTTTGTTCTGAATTTTCTCCCTTAAGAATATGAACCGAAATTTCCCCGGGCGATATGCCAATGGAATTAGCCAAAACAGGAATTGGCTGGAAAAAAACCAAAGCTAAAAATAAAACTATCAAAACAGAGAAAAATTTTGTCATATTTTTTTTATTTTTTTATGCCGATATAAAACCAACGCGGTAAAAAAATCAAGAATTAAAATTATTATGAATAGCCAAATGAAAAAACTTTTTTTTCTTGATTCCGGCTTTTCGGTCTTTTCCGCTGGCAAATCTTGGCTGGCGACCACGGAAGAAATCTCAATATTTTTTTTGATAATGCCACTAAGCCCAAGACTGACCGGGTCTTTAATTGACTCGCCTTCGTTTCTGAAAGCCACAATTTTTAAAAAATCTAAATTTGTTTCACCGTCAGAAATCGGTTCAAAGTCAAAGGTGGCTAAAAAACCGTTGGTACCAATAAAACTTTCGGTGGTCGCACCCAAAAAATTCAAATGTCCAGCTTCTGTTTCATGTGGCAACGAGGGGAAAACATCAAAAACCGAACCGATAATGTTTGATTGAATAAACTTTAGTTTTTTAGGATCGTATTGAATTTCTAAATCGGTGGCATTAATTCCACTAACACCGGTATCAACCAACAAATAAAAAGTTAAATAATTGTTTGGTTGAATATTTTCATTGGCTGTGCTTGCTAAAATAACATCAAATTTCTGAGTGTCCTTATCGGCCAACTGAAAACGAAAAGTCACCTTATCTTCACCGGTTGGCGGACCGGCCACCACCGGTGGCAGACCGCGGACAATTTTTTCCCGAGAAGTCCAATTAAAAACCATGATCGATAAATCCTGAGCATTAACAATACCGTCGTGATTAAAATCGACCAAAACATTATTTGTGTCTAAATTCTGAAAAAAAGTCTCTATCTCTTGCAAATCAACCTGTTCATCTTCATTCAAATCTTCATTGATTTGACTCTCCGATTCATCTGATTCCAGCTCGCTGGTTGGACTTATCTCTGGAATTGATTCTGTTTCAATTATTTCATCTTCATCGATTTCCAACGATACTTCCGGTTCTTCGACGATCGGAGTTTCTTCTTCTTGACGATGCGGCGATGACGATCCGCCGCCTCCTCCGGAAATCGAAGCGATACTATAAGTTACCACACCGGTAATCCCGGCTCTAATTGTCACTCCGGCCGAACCGCTTAAATCGTCTGATGGTTCTGACTCTGGAAAAAAATCAATTTTCAACTCATAATCACCGGCTTCGGTAATTTCCGGACTGAAAACAAAATTATAAGCCACCAATCTTTGATCGCTCAATATTGTAACTGTTTCTTCGCCTTGAACAAAAGCTGCGTGTCCGCCTCTTTTTTCCACCGCTATAACCATATCGCCAATTTCTCCAATTCCTCGGACAAGATTCATGGACAAAAAATGCGTTTCGCCGCTCTCGATTTCGCCCAGCATGATTTGTGGCGGCGAAAGGCCGATAGCTTCAGCTGTTGTTACCCGAAAAAACAAAACAAAAAACAAAACACTGAATAAAATCCCAAAAGTTTGTCCAAAATTTGTTTTTCCAAATCCTCCCAACATAATCTACTCAAAAACCATTCCTCGAAGCTTTTAACACTTCGTCAGCCGTGGTTAAACCAACAACCGCTTTTTGCAAACCGTCGTTTAACATGGTGGTCATACCGTTTTTAACGGCAATTTCTTTAATTTTTTCCGCCGGCTGTTTGGTGATAATTGCCTCGCGAATTTGATCATCAACCACCAAAATCTCAAATATGCCAACTCTGCCTTTATAACCGGTTTCACAACAAATATGACAACCTTTGCCGGCAAAAAATCTTATTTCCGACAATTCTTTTTTTCCGCTGATTCGGAGCAATTCATCTTTAACCATCGGCAATTCGTTAATTAAAACCTCTTCGGTTTTGGTTAAAAATTTGCTTTGAATGCAGTTCATGCAAACATGGCGAACCAAACGCTGAGCGACTATGGCATTCACTGTTGAGGCCACCAAATAATTTTCGAGTCCCATATCCACCAAACGCGGAAAGGCCGTGGCCGCATCGTTGGTATGAAAAGTTGAAAGCAACAAGTGACCGGTCATGGCCGCGTTTAAAGAAATCTCGGCGGTTTCTTGATCGCGAATTTCACCGACCATAATAATATCGGGGTCTTGGCGAACAATGGAACGCAAACCTTTGGCAAAAGTCAAACCGGTTTTTTCATTAACTTGGATTTGATTGACGCCCTCCATGTCATATTCAACCGGATCTTCAATGGAAGTTATGTTAACATCACGCTCATTTAAAATTTTTAAAATTGAGTATAAGGAAGTGGATTTACCGGAACCGGTTGGCCCGGTTATAAGCAACATACCCCAGGGTTGATGGATAACACTGGAAATCTTGCGAAAATCCTCGGTTTGCAAACCCAAGTCGTTTAAAGAAAAACTGCGATTATTATCAGCCATAAGCCGCAAAACCGCTTTTTCGGCATGAGTTGTTGGGATAATCGACAAACGAATATCCACCGAATTGCTCCAGGTGGTTTTATAAAAAATTTTACCGTCTTGGGCTTTTAAATGTTCATCGGTTGGTAAACAAGCAATAACTTTGAGTCGAAGAATAACCGCTTCGTGAATTTCTTTTGGCAAATCGACTATATCATGCAAAAGACCGTCGGTTCTGAAACGTACCACTGAACGAGTTTCTTCGGGCTCAAAATGAATGTCCGAGGCCCCGGTTTGAAAAGCAAAACCGATTAAAGCGTCAACCACATCGATAGCAGAAGTATCGATCTCGTTACGACCGGGTTGGTGTTGTAAAATTTTATCAATGACTTTTTTTGGATCGCGTTGAAAAAGAAAAAAATGATTTAAAATATTTCGTTTGGTGGAAAAAACAAAAGAAACTTTTTTACGCAAATATTTTTCCAGCAAAGATCGCAAAGGTAATTCGAGAGGTTCATTAGTGACCACGACTATTGAATCATCGGTTTTTTGAACGGGAATTATTTTATGTTCGCGAGCAAAAACCTCAGGAACAAAATCCAAAACATCAAGATCGACTTTTTCTTTTCCAAAATCAAAATACGGCACTTTGTACCACCAAGCTAAAAGTTGACCATATTGTTGTTCGGAAATTACCCCGTGCGCCACCAAAGTTTCGCCAATGCCGATTTCCTGAGCCTCGCGGGTTTTGACAACTTGTTCAAATTGCTGGACAGTAATCGCTCCGCGACCAACCAGTGCTTGATAAAGTTGTTCTTGATTTAATGGCATAAAAAATTAAAAAACCTCGCAATCATTATAGCACAAAAATCAAAAAACTTTATGTGGACACTGATCGATTACCTGACCACATAATTTCTTACAACGAAATCATACTGACCTATAAAAATATTTTTAAACGAGACAATGAATTTCCGTGTAACAGAACTGACACGGAATCATCAAATTAATCTTTTTTAGCTTGATCAAACGAAAAATTAGTCACAATATTTTTGCTGGTGATACATTTAAATTCAGTGTCTGGATAGGCTTTTTTGAAAGAAGTCGAGGCGGTAACAATTTCTTTCCATTTACATTCATAAGCAAAAATCTGTTTACTCGAATTTTCTATTTCAATAAAATCAATTTCTGCTCCCTGCCTGTCTCGCCAAAAATGAACATCACTCGTGTGTAGACCATAGGCACGTTCTTTGATTTTCTCGGCAATAAAAAAATTCTCAAATATCGCTCCCTTATCCGGACGAATATCTATCGGATCGGTATTGCCAATTAGCGCATTTCTTATGCCAACATCATAAAAATATATTTTATGACTTTTATTAATCTCTTTTGTCTTGTTTGTATATAATGGTGTTAGCCGAAAAACAATAAACGCCTGTTCAAGTAAAGTTACATAATTATGTATTGTCTCTCGACTCACCCCAACTTCCTTGGCAAGCTCGGCGTAAGATATTTCACTTCCGATTCGCAAAGCTAAAAGTTTTGCCAATTTTTCGAAAGCGAACGAATTACGAATATCGCCAAATAAAAATAAATCTTTAAATAAATAATCTCCGGCCAGTTCTTTTATAAGCAGAGCTTTTTCTTGTCTGGATTCGGCGTTGACAATTTCCGGATACATACCAAAAGTTAAATACGAATCCAGCTTCTTGTTCACGGTTGACGCCCCAAAAGTATCAGTTATTTCTTTAATCGAAAGTGGATATAAATAAAATTTGCGATTTCTTCCGGTTAACGGTTCGTTTAATTTATTAGCCAACTCAAACGAAGATGAACCGGTGGCAATAACTCGCGCCGATTCTGCGTTGTCAGCAATTAGTTTTAGCGTGATTCCAATGTCTTTTATTCTTTGCGCTTCATCTATCACTACCAATTCATACCCCGACACGAGTTCCGAAAGTTCTTTAGCCGACCGATGTTCAAGCAATACAGCATCTTTTGGGTCATCGCCTTGCAAATACAAAGTGTGAGAAAACTGTTCAAGAATTGACTTTATAAGGGTGGTTTTACCCACTTGTCGAGCACCATAAAGCACCAATATCGGTTTTTTGCCTATATTATCACATAATCGTTTAAAAATTGTTCTAGAAAAAATCATAAATCTTGTTTATAGTATACAATTTAAATACTTAAATTGTCAAGTATACCCGCTTTTTAAATCTACCCCTTTTCGAATTCCATTATGGCGTAAAATCCGCCACATCCTGCCACGAGGAAATTACAATCTTTGGCGACAGTGCGTTTATGGTTATTTCAATTTTTTTGGTTATTGAATTTACAACGCCACTCGAAATCACTTTACGATTTGAACCGCCGGACGAGGTTACAACGTAAGTACAAATTCCATCACCAAGAGTTAAGTTTCCTGTTCCTGTATAAGTAATATTATTGTGAATTTGCAACAAACCGAGATCGGCGCAAGCTCTGGCCAAACCTTTGGCTTGATAAGACTGTTGAATTGAAAGTACGGAACCGGAAAAACCGACACCAAAAAACAACATCGCCGAAGAAATGGCGAGAGCAATAAGTCCGGCCACCAAAACTCCGATAATGGTGATAAACCCCTGATTAACGCAAGCTGGCCGAACCATAAAAAGTTTGCGAGTAATTATATTGCGGATAGTTATTTGGATTGGTGTAAGAAATCGTGAAATTAAATTTAACCGTGCCTGGTGTGCTTGGCCGAGTCAAATTACTGAAAGACAAGGCTGAAATTTGAACCTTGGAATTTGAAAGAGCTACTGCCCCGCCACCACCTTCACTGATTTGTAAAGTCGAGCCTGATAAATCGAAAATTGTTGGATTTTTGGTAACATCGGTAAAAGTCAGGGTTAAAGAGGAACCGGTGGCTGTGGCGACCGGCACAGTAACGGACGATGAATTTCTGATGGTTTGATTAATAATTTGAACCATCGCGGTTCCCTGTTGTTCGACTTCGGACACGACTTGTTGTCTGGCGCGAATTTTATAAGACATACTTACCATTGTTCCCAAAGCCGACAAAATCACTGCCGAAATCCCGATATACAAAATCATCTCGATCAAAGTGAAACCTTTTAAATTTTGATTAGGTTTTTTCACAAAATTACGGATGAGTCACCATAATAAATTCCGCCGCATTCGCTTCGCCAACTGTTACGCACTGATCGAGTGTTGAATCATAAGCTACACCGAAAGCTTCCGTACCAGTTAAATCCACCGAACTGATTATGGCCGGCGAGGCTGGAACAGAGATATCCACAACCCTAAAATCGGCTGTTGAATTGGACGTGGCAGCAAAAATCAAACTCGAACCATCAAAAGCCAAATCGTTTACCAATCCGGCCAAAGGTACTGAACCAAGAAGGGTTGCTGTGGTATGAACGGTATCTTGAAAAATATACAAACTGTTGGAATTACCCAAATAAATTTTATCTCCGGAAACCGCAACTGTAACCGCGTTGGTTGTACTGCCGACAAAATCATAAGAACCGACTAAGGTTGGAGCGGCCGGAACAGTAATATTAATTATTTCCAATTCATGAGTATTACTAGACGAAACCACATAAGCATAGTTTCCGGAAATTGCGACTTCGTTGCCGGTATCGTTTAAATTTAAGGTTCCTAAGGTGACGGGCATGGATTTATTTGTAACATTAATCGTTTCAAACTCGGCATCACCGCTTGAAGCCCGAACCACATAAGCCGTGTTACCACTCACAACCACACCCTGAGCATTGGCATTACCGCTGGCATTGTAAGTTCCGACAACATTTGGCAACAAAGGATCGGTTAAATCAATTATTATCATTTCTTGTGAATTGCTTGTACTTGTGACATAAGCGTAATTTCCTAATACGGCGATATTTGTCAATGTGGTGCCGCTATTTAACGAACCTGCAAGAATCGGTGTGGCCGGATCGGTAATGTTTACAACTAAAAAATCCGGCGAGCCGCCGTTTCTGACAATATAAGCAAAATTCCCGGCCACCTGAACCTTTAAACCATTTTGATTGCCATTTATATCCAAAACACCAGCTTGCGCCAACGATGTCCAACTACCACCAACCGTATTGGTTAACCAATTGGTCAAATAAGTAACCAAGGTGACAGAATTGGTTTTATAAGGTGTCGGACTCCAAGTAATGGTACTGGAAACATTTTTTGTGGCCGCATCAACCGTGGAAATAGTTACTTGTCTTGTAAAAATTGTGCCGGTTCCGGTATTGTCAGACGCACCGCTAAAACCCCACTGACCGCCAGAAGTGCTCAAACCATAAGTTCCATCGACCAAATTAACATAACCGGCGTCACGAATATTTTGAGTGGCCGACAAACCTTCCTCGGCCAAAAAAACGGCTCTGGCTCGCTGCCCGCCCCAAGCTTGCCCCTGTAAACCATAAATAAAAGCCCCGGAAACGGCAGTAAAAATCAAAGATAAAAGCGCCACAGACAGTAATGCTTCCACCAAAGTAAAACCTTGTAAATTTTTAACCGTTTTTTTCATAATCGGCATCAATATTCAATTAAACCGCGATTGTTGATAATAATAGTTTTAACAACATTGTCCTGAGAAGTTAAAGTAATTGTTCCGGACGAAATCGGATAACCGGACAATTTTTGAAAAACAAAATCCGTGGTTCCACCAAGAGTTACCACGTTATCAAACGAAAGTTTTTCATCTTTGGAAAGATCGCGAGCCAAATAACCAGTTCCATTAAACAATGTCACGTCAGTGGTCGCAACATGAACGCCCCAAGTTGAATCGCTGTTACCACTAGCCGCCAAAAATTCCGCTCGACGAATCGACTGGACAATTTTTTGCGTTGCCAACTCAAGATCGTTTTGAGTTAAAAATTTATACGACAAAGGTAAGGTTGCACCGGCAACAATAGTCATTATGGCTATAACCAAAATCAATTCGATAAGAGTAAAACCTTTTTGATGCATAATTTAGTACATGAAAGCACTAAAAACCATCGAAATAACTACAAGCAACGAAAAAACCGTCCAAATAATTTTAACTGTTTTTTGTTTCATATAAAAAATTAAATTATTTTAGCCTTAATTAATTCGTTCGTTGCTTGTTCCATAGTCACCATACCCTGACGCCGACCAGTCTGAATAGCTGAACGAATCGTCGCCAGATTATTTTGTCTAATCGCGTTTTGAATAGCCGCTGTTGGCACTAAAATTTCACGAACCGCCACCACTCCACCAGCTTGAGCTGGTACCAATCGTTGAGCTACTACCAAACGAAGAGTAGCCGCTAATTGAACCAAAATCTGCTGCTGCTGAGCGCCGGAAAAAACATTAACAATTCTTTCGATAACCTCGGCCGTATTCGGCGCATGGACGGTGGATAAAACCAAGTGACCGGTTTCAGCTGCGGTCAAAGCCAAAGCAATAGTCTCTGGATCACGCATTTCACCCACCACAATAACATTCGGATCCTGACGCAAAACATGGCGCAGACCATCGGCGAAAGTGGAAAAATCTGTTCCCAATTGTCTTTGCTCAATCAAACAATTTTCTTCATCAAAATGATATTCAATCGGATCCTCGAGGGTAATAATATGGCGAGCTTCACCTTTATTCATCATTTGGACCAAGGCGGCCAAAGTGGTAGTTTTTCCCGAACCGGCTGGACCGCTGATAAGCACAAAACCATCCTTGAGATTAGGAATTTCAAGCAAAGCTTGATCAAAACTTAAATCTTCCGGTGAAGGAATCACCGCCGGAATTAAGCGAATTGACAAACCCAAACCACGAGCCTGGCGATGAATATTTATACGCAAAGAAATTTCACCTATTGTCAAACCAGCATCAACATCACCTCTGGTCGCCAGATCGGCAATTTGAGCTTTGGTTAGAATACTGGTGACAATATCTTCGACTTCTTTTTTAGTTAAAGCCGTAGCTCGTAAAGTCTGAAGTTTTCCACTGGTTCGCAAAAATGGTTGGGAACCGGCCACTAAATGAATATCCGAGGCTTTATTTTTCAAAGCTTCACGGATGAAATTTTCTAGAGTAGACATAACTTATCGGAAATTCCAAATCTCAAATTCCAAATTCCAAAATGGATTTTTTATTTCTCTAAAACAACTTCCTTTTTGCCTTTCGACACAGCTCAAGACAATCCTGAGGCGGCTCGAAGGGTTGGTATTTGATATTTTGACCTTGGAATTTTTAATTATTAATGAATTTCCGCGCAGCAAGCTGACGCGGTATCGAGCGGAAGTTTCTTGATTTGAGAAACCGATGGTTTCTCAAACTCTTCCTTGCAAGGAAACCGCG
>JAGVPA010000041.1 GCA_020052445.1 bacterium | reverse complement strand
TTAAAAACTTCAAACAATATAAATCGGAATTGAAAACACTGTTGACTTTAAAATTTCAAATAATATAATTCCTGTTTTGTTTAGCAAATGAGTATAAATAATTCAATAATTCAATAATTCAATAATTTCCACTATCGATTCATAGAAACCGTCGCAGGATATCCTGAAAGATACACCGGTGTCGAGGCTGGGACCATGCCGAGCATTGGCACTTTGGCGGCCACGTTTTCCATGGATCGGGTTTCGGCAATTTTGACTTGCATTGATTGATTATTGAGTTCGAGTTGGTTGATGGCGACTTCCAGTTCTCTGATTTGATAACCTTTGTTAGCCGAACTGTTTACTTGGACCACATAAGTCAAAGCCAAGGTAGTAGTTAAAACAAACAAAGTAAGATTCAAAACCACCATGTGGCGCGAAAGGAAAGCCGCGGCTTTGTTTGTCTTACGAATGGATGAAAAAAGGGTTTGACTGAAGCGGGACATATTTTTTGGTTGTGGTTGGTGTGGTGTAAAGGGGGTTTGTTTGGTTTTGGGCGTTAAGGGGCTTTAAAGGGCGTTAAGGCAAGGAATTTATTTTTTAGAATATTTTCCATGCCCTTAGTGCCCTACAACGCCTTAATGCCCAAAAAACCAACCTAATCCCTTGTCCCAACCAACCGTTCCACCACCCGGAGTTTGGCACTGCGTGAACGTGGGTTCACTTTGATTTCCTCCTCCGACGGAACGATAACGTGTTTATTAATTATTTTTAAAGTTTTATTTTCTTGTTTTCGGAAAAACGCTTTGACGATTCGGTCTTCAAGTGAATGAAAGGTGATAATCGCCAAGCGACCACCGGGTTTCAGAACTTCGACGATCTCCGGTAAGGCTCGTTCCAATTCTCCGAGCTCGTCATTCGTCACAATTCTCAGAGCTTGGAAAACTTTGGTGGCTGGATGAACTTTGCCGCATCGTGGTGTAATCACTTCAATCAGTTGAGCGAGATCGGTCGTGGTAACAAATTTTTTTTCCTCGCGAGCTTCGACAATCGCCCGAGCAATTTTCCGAGAATTCTTTTCATCGCCATAAACCAGAAAAATTCGTGCCAGTTCTGTTTCCGACCAAGTGTTGACAATATCAGCTGCCGTCAACTCACCAGTCGGATCGTACTTCATGTCAAGAGGTCCTTCAGATTGGAAAGAAAACCCGCGGGCTGGATCGTCAACATGAACTGAGCTGAAGCCCAAGTCCAAAAGCACGGCAGCAACGGTAGTAAATCCCTGATCATAGGCATGTTTAGCAAGATTAGCGAACGAGTCATGAATCAAAACGACTCGTTTATCAAATTTGGCTAAGTTTTTTTTGGCCGTAACAATCTGGCGCGGATCACGATCAAGAGCCAGAAGACGACCGTCCGGAGACGTTTTCTCTAAAATAACCGCAGCATGACCACCAAGACCAACCGTTCCATCAATAACCGAATCATTAGAATAAAGATTAAGGAGTTCGACAGTTTCCTTTAGTAGTACTGGAATATGCATAAGTGTGATTACGGATTTTTACGGATATACAGATGTGCCAATTTTTAGTGTTTCTACCCAAATCCGTATATCCCCGATTATCCGTAATCACACTAAACTTAAACTCCAAGATCGCCTAATCGTTCAGCAATATGTTCGGCGTCGGCTTCAGTGGCTTTTTTGTAGGCTGCCCACTTGGTAGCATCCCAGATTTCCATTCTGGTGTACAAACCAGCAACAACTACATTCTTGCCAAGCCCGGCGTACTGCCGGAGATATTCCGGCAAGATCACCCTGCCCTGTTTATCCAATTCCACGTCCATGGCACCAGCAAGCATGAGTCTGGCGAAAGCGCGAGTATCGGATTGCCCCAGGGGCAAATTGGCCAGTTTGGTCGCCAACTTGTCCCACTCCTCCTTGGGGAACAGGAACAGGGATGAATCTAAGCCGCGGGTAACTACCGCCCCTTGTGCGAGTTCATTACGAAATTTGACTGGCACCGCCAGCCGGCCTTTTTCGTCTATTGAGTGTTGATACTCGCCGATGAACATAGTAGTTAAACTTTTGATTGAGTTCTTTTTTGAACTCTGACTTTGGGAAATTTTCCGAAAATACTAGGGGACGCTCTTTTTTAGAAATAAAAATGAGCATCGGGCATTTCAACCCAATCCCCACTTTTTTCCACCTATCACCATTTTATTCCACTTCAGGACACGCGTCAACACTTAGATACAACAAAAAATTCAGCTGGATTGAGCTGAATTTTGTTTTTTTGATGGTTTCTGTGGATAAGTTTCGGTTCCCCACTTCGAAAAATAAAAACAAACCCGTCATCCCGAGCCAGAGAGGGATCTCGCCACGTCACCCAACAAAATCCTCCGATAAATTCCGCCATTCCGGGTTCAAAGAATTAATAAGCCAGATTTTCTTTTCTCGACGCCAGCTTTTTATTTCTTTCTCTCTAGCGATAGCTCCAATAACCGACGAACCGTTTTCAAAATAAATCAATTTAGTACATCTATATTTACTTGCAAAACTTCTAGGATCGGTTGAAGTTCTATGTTCTTCGAGACGACGGATTAAACTATTTGTGACGCCGACATAAAAAAACTGTGTGTTTTTTGTTGGCTAAGATGTAGGTGTAATAATTTTTATCAAAAATTGACATACTGAGGGTTAAAATCACGTGGCCCTCCTTCGCTAGGGCTACGGAAGGGTAAACGAGATCCCTCTCTGGCTCGGGATGACGGATTGGGGGATGGATGACGGATTGGATTTTAGATAAAACAAAACAACTCCGGAATTGGAAATTCCAAATCCCAAATTCCAAACTCCAAAAAAGAAAAATCAATTTTTGGAAATTGGATATTGGTGCTTTCCAACTCGGGGGAGTTGATTGTTAACACCCAGAGGTAAGATTCTTTTTTGAACCTCACTGAGATGTTTTTATTTAATCATAAAATATTGCTTTTGTCAACCATTGGTCTGTGCACAAAAAATTTCCTAATCAACCAAAACCGGAAAATCGCCTTGTTTAAGTTTTGCTACTTCATCACGACATTTATTTTGAAAGTATTCGTCTGAATTAGAATATCCAGCAATAAAATTGCAATAATTTTCATCACCCGTCTGCCAAGCAACTGCCCGATAACAATTAGAAACCATCCGATCATCAATTTCTTTGTTTTCAGCTTCTTGAACTTCTAAGTCCAAACAATACTGTTCAGTAACCGGCGTGGTTAATTTTTGGATGCAAGAATAAAAACCAGCAAATTCTTCCTCGTGTTCGCCAAAAAATGTTTCAAGACAATAAAAAGGCTCGTCTTGCAAAGCCGAGGTTGTTACAGCACAAGCCTGGATAGCTCGAGGGTATTGATAAGGCATTTTGAAAGATGAAACATCGCGACATGAACCGAATCTATTTAATAACCACTCAGCTGATGGCTGATAAAGATTATAATCGGGATACAAATCATCGGCCGCGGAAAGGAAACAATGTGAATTAATCTCGTCAGGCAGATTCATTTCAAAACAAGAAACATTATTTTTCTTGCCCCAAAAATAAAGATACTGACCCAGATAAAAACTAGCTTCCGACGGTAAGTCGTGATTAGAAATATAGGTGGCAACTTTTTTATATTCAAATAAAGATAAATCTAAAAAATCGGTTTCTACCTCAGGCCTATTTGAAAAATATCCGACATCGACTAAATGATAAATAGCGTCCTTGGCAGTAATACCATAAAAATATGTTTTATAAGGTTCAAAGTCACCACTAAGATGACAGGTATTTTCTCGATAGACGGTCAGAAAACCAAGATCGTCTGTTTCGTCGGAGACTATTTTTTCAAAATCACAAACCGTCCGCTCCGAGTCATTTGTTTCCATTGCTATCACGGCATCGCAAAGCGATTCTTTGGTCGTGGAAGAATCTATGGAAATATTTGTATATTGTTTACTAATTGCTGGATACTGAAAACCTTTCTCTTCACAAATCGGCAAACTGATAACCGCAAAAAAATTCTTAACCGATTGATAAGGAAGATAAATTGCAACGATTACAGATAGAACCAAACCAATAAAAATAAAATATTTTTTCATACGATTAAATTACCAATCAATTCTTTCGCTCCGGATTTCCTCACTCAAACTCACATCACTCCAACTCGCCAAACTATCGAGAGTCGCCGTCTTCTCTACCTCGGTCACTGGTCTAGGAAAATAATTTTCGATTCTCATGGGAATCAATTCCAAACTCTTCTCTTCCCCACTCCAACTAATCCGAGCCACCACCGATTCATTTTCCGGCTCGCCGAATTGGTCGAAAATAAAATTTCCGAGTGAGTACAAAATCAAACCGTCTTTATATTTTTCGATACCTTCTAAAAAATGCGGATGATGACCGATGATGACGTCGGCGCCGGCCTCGATGGCGGAATGAGCTAGTTCGATTTGTTGGTTGTTGGGTAAATGTTGATACTCGCTTCCCCAATGGAAAGAAACAATAATGATATCGGCCTGAGAATTCAGTGGTGAAATAATTTCTCCGAGCGTCGCAGTGTCCATTTTCCAGATTGTCGTATCAAAAGCCAAAAAAACCACGCGCTTATTTTCAACTTCAACAAACACCGGCGCACCATCATTACCATAACCACCAACTGGAATCACACCACCAGCATTCAGATAAACAATCGACTCATCCCAAGCCGCTCGGCCATAATCGCCAATGTGATTGTTGGTCACCGAGACTTGAGTGAAACCCAAGTATTGCAAAACGTCGATACGAGCCGGATCAGCTTTGAAACGAATTTCTTTACTGCTTTCCACCATCGATGTTGAGAGGACGCTTTCGAGATTTCCAAAAACCAAATCACTATCATCAAGAACGTCTCGAGCTGAAGAGAAGGCTGTCTCAACAGAAACAGTTTTTAATTTGCTACCAACCGCTCGCGACAACATAACGTCACCAACCGCAGTTATTGTCAGAGACGAGACATGGGGTTTGGCAAAAAAAATCAAATAGCTCGTCCCCGGTTCATTTTTATTTCCGGTGATGTTACCGCTGTGTTCGTGCCAAACCAGTTCGCTGTCCAAACCATTTTCCAACCACAAAAGATATGACTGCAAAGTAAACGGCGAATCGAGAAAAGTTTCATTGAGCAAACTGATTTTTTGAAAATCTTTTGAATCCAGGAGTGACAAAACCGCGGCATCTTTTTTAAAAGCCTCTTCCGTACTTAAACCATGCGAAAAATCTAGACTGAATATTACCAAAGCATTCTCCGGCAAATTTTGTTTGAGTGAATCGATTAGAACTCGGGCGTCGCTTTCACTGGCGTTTGATTTGGCGATGATTGGGACGATTGGCACACCGGGGAATAATTTGGCGATAAAAGGTAGTTGAGTGCCGATTGAATGTTCGTTTGTGAAAGAGTCCGTATCTTCCACAGCGGCCTTATCTGAAACAATTTTCGAGACAACGTCATCGTCTGTTTCTATCGTGCCAAAATCAGTTTCGTAATCCTCGCTGGTAGTTTGAACCAAAGCATCGCCCTGATTATTATGAGCCGCGCCGATGATCACAATGACCGATGGATGTGTGGCGGCTCCGGCCAAATCATTCCACTTTTGAGCCAGTTGGTTGGCAATTAAAGTGTGATGAGGCATTACGGCGGCTTTGACCAAACCTTCGAATGAGGAAACCGAAAGTTCGAGTCTGGCGGCGGCTGAATAAACACTTTCAATATCAGGCACACCGGAAATGGAAATAAGTTTTGGTAAAACTGGAGCCGGAGTCTCTTCGTTCTCTCTGTCGGTTAGCCAGGAAACTAAAAAAAGGCTCACGACCGAGACAGATAAAATTGCAATTAAAAATCCAAGAAAAAACTTTTGTTTTTTCTTTTTATCGGCGAGGAAATCTAAACCATGCAGCATATTATCAATAAAACTTACCGAGTAAAGTGACCGGCTGCGTCCCTCGAAGCCCAGCGAAGTGGGATCGGTCACTTTACTCGGTAAACCAAAACCATTTTACCCCAACGAAAGAAGGTCGACTAGCGACCCTCTTTTTTTCTATTCACTAATTGTAATCTTAACCTCGTCCGAATGATTGTTGCTTTCCGGATCCCGGACCGAACGAATATAAGCCGGTTCAGCTACATAAGTTCCTGGGGTGACCACCCGAGCAAAATAAGTCAGAGTGTAGAATCCGCATCTGGCTTCAATCGGTACATAATTATCAACAAAGAAACTGACGCGCTGATTTTCTATTTTGGCTGGCCAGCTCTGACAAATTTCATTGTTTGACCAGGAGGAATCTGTCGGGGTGACAATCGCCAAACTTGATGGCAAAACATCGGTAATCTCGTAATTCTCGGCCAAGGTAAGATCGGCAGAATCTTTTTTGAGCGGAACAGTATAAACAATTTGCACTTTGATCAAATCACCTTCCTTAAAAGAATTTGTCGCCGAGCTATCAACTTTCGAATAAGTTCGTTTCAAACCGAGATTGGCATCGACTGCTCCACCCTCACTAACAAGCGGCGTGTTGTAATTACTCACCGCCACCACACTGCCCGCTTCAATTTTTGGGTCAAGGGCCGACAACTCATTGGCTGATAAAGCTAAGGTTAAGGTTTTGCCATTTTCTAATTGAACTTCACGGCGTTCACCTTCGAAAGTGTAGGAAACTTTGGCGGTACTGCTCTTAAGCGTCTTCAAAGTTTCCTTAAGATACAGAACATCGTCTAAAACTAATAAAGTGTTGTTGTGATCTTGGTTGATGACAAAATCATGAAGTGCATCACGATCACTTTCGCGCAAAGCACCAGCCAAAATTGCCAGCAAAGCTGTCTGTTCGCTTTGAGTCTCCACATCATCGGCCGCCAAATAAGCGTAACCAGATTCCTTGGTCAGATTTTTTACCAATTCACGATAGATGGTTCTGGCCCCTTCGTCATCACCGGAAAAATGGAGAGCCAAAGCTAAATATAATTTTTCATTTGTCCCCAAATCCGATTCGGCGGCAAAACGCTGAACTTCGGACAAAACCGGTTCACCAAGGGCAGCCATGGCGGCATAAGCTTTAGCCGCTTCTTCGGCGCTGGTGGTTTCACCGATTTCTTTTTCGTAATAAAGAATATTAGAAAAATATTCGATAAGACCGGTTTCATTAAAAGGTGTCTCACCCAGCATAGCTACTTTAACTGAAAGATCAAAATCTTCGTCGCCATAAGACAACAAACGAATACCGCGATCTTGATAAGCAACAAACGGCGGCTCTGGTTTATTTTCACCAAAGTTTTCGTTAAGTAAATTCGTCGCCAAAGCACGAGTTAAAATCTCATCTGCTCGATCACCAAAAACTTGTGAAAAATTTAAGAGCTCGGAATAATATTGGCCGCGACCGCCATCGAGAAAAGTCACGTAAGTCAAACCGTTGAGATCACCAGAAATACTTGTTGAATCACCAAGCTCAACCGAAGAAATCACCGGTTTGGCCAAACGCGAGGCAACGATCTCGACTGAACGAGTGATGGTGTCGGACAAATTTCCGCTCGCACCCTTGATAGTAATTTCGTGTGTACCCTCAGTAAGTCCCGGCAGATCAAAACGGACAGTCTCGCTGGCGAGAGCCGTGGTTTTCTTGGTTTCGACGCCATCGACAGAAATCGTGTAATCCACATAACTACTCAGTAAAGCAATTTCCGTCCCAGCCGAACGAATCAAAATTGTCGGTTGATCATCAACCAAATAACTTTCCCGCAAAACTGGTGAAATAAAGAAAGGTAAGCTGACATCGATATCGATTTTTGTATCACCGGCCATTTTTTTCTCGCCATTCAAAGCTTGAGCTGTAACACGCCAGGCCGTGATGTTGTCGGGTAAAGTAAAACTATAAGTGGCTTTTCCAGAACCATCTGTCTCAACCACTGCAAAATCAGCCGTGTCCTTAAACAGAACTCGTCCGCGTTCGCCACCGCCGCCACCTTCGGCCGAAGTAACATCTTCGGAAATCCTAATACTAATTTTTGTCGCCAAAATTCCATCACTAACATATTCGTAAAGACCGGCGAGCGGATTAACATCTTCTTCAGCCAAAGCATAGAAGGCCTCGTCGACAATGTTAAGGTTTACTTCCGCCGCCACCGGATTGCCATTCTTATCGGTCACGGCAACTTCAAGATTAGCTACCTCACCAGGACGATAAGCTTCTTTGTCAGCGGTCACTTCGACATTCAATTCTTTTTCCGAGTTATCGTAATGAATAGAAAAACCACTGGAATTTCCACCCCAACTATCAATCTCAGCGTAAGCCGAGCCATCAAAATACACACCAAAAACGGCAATGTTTGGCACATCACTAGCTTCGAAAGGAAATGAATAAGAATTTGCGTCAAGCAAAGCCGTCTCCCTAATGCCTCGCTGAGCCTGAAGATAAAGGAATTGGCCATTGTTACCGACGGTCATAGGCGCGCCATTTTGCACCACTTGAAGGTTGACGGTGTCACCAACTTTATAACCAGGAAAACCGTAGGGATCGTTTCGGCTAATATCTGAATTTTCAAATCTTAAATTAGGCCAACGATTTTCAAAAGATTCCTTTTGCCAAACAACCGTACTAAATTCCTCAATCCGACCATTTTCGTCACGAGCAGCTAAAGTCACATTATAATTAGCTTCCGGATTAGTGGCTGGAAAATTATAAGTTACTTCGCCGTTTTCATCTGAGACTAAAGAAATGTCGGCGATTTTTTTCTCAACTCGATCGTAATAATACTGATCGATGGTTTGCTTACGAATAAAATCATAGGTGGTGCCCTGTTGAACCTTAACGTAAGTAATTTCCTCAAGTTCACCAGTAATAATTTGGTTAGCTCTAACTGTTGGCGCGTAAATTCTTGGATCCCAAGAGTCTATCGCTTGAACATTGCGAGCCGTGACTTTTAAAACTCCGACTCCATCTTTAACAAAAGAACCATCCCAATTCTCTTCCAAATGAACTTTAGAACCGAAAATTAAAACATTGGCCCCGGCCTCAATTCCAGCTTCTTCCACTCTAACCGATTTAACCCGCAGCCAGGCCGAGGTTGGAAAATATCTTTCCGCTGCTTGATAAGGAAAAACAAACGAACCGCGGGCATTGCCGAAAGCATCAAGAGTCAAGGTTTGAGTTCCGACGTTATCAATTTCAACACTCACCGACAAACCGGCCACCGGTGTGCCTTCAAAAAACTCGCCATGAACCGTGTAACCAACCGATTCGCCAGCCCAAGCTGCTTTGGTATCAGGAGTAATCGAAAGAGTGTAAACTGGTTTTACGTACTCGGAAACAGTAATACCGCGAGAAGTTATGTATTCACCATCAACCTTAACTGTAACTTGATAATAACCGCTTGGCACATTTTTAAATTCAAGCGAACCTTCAAAAGTTCCGCGTTCCGTAACATTAGATAAAGTTTCATCAAAAATAATTTCCTGTTCACCATAACTTGAACAACTCCTTCCACCACACCAACTTTGGCTTACCGAAACCTGAACCTGACTTGGTTTTTCACCACTATCACGGTCTTCGGTATAACCCCAGAATTTCAAAGTATCATCCGGTTTATACATTGGACGATCGGTATAAAAATATTTCCAGTTTTGCAAAGCCGAACTTAAAACCGGGCTTCCGGCTTGCTGTGAAATTCGATCATAAAACCAACGATCACGATTTTCGAGCGGCAAAACAATGGCTTCGGAACCCGAGCGAACTTCAATTAAATCGTATAAAGAATATTGATCGGCCGACAAACTTTGATCGACCGGAATCACCGCCAAACCATCAGCTCCGGAAACCCCGGAAGCTTTTTCAAAATCTACAAAATTTACTTCAGCCCCATTTATCGGTCCCTTGGTTTCGGAACTATTAACCCAAATCAAAGTTTCATTAACTGCCTTGGCTACATAAGCCGTAATCACACTTGATTCAATTAAAGCAAATTCATGCTGACCAGCCACGGAAAAATCGGCCAGATAATAACCGCGTGGTAAGGCCTCGGGAAAAATAATATATTTTTGCCAACCATTTTCCACCCCAGTTACATCAAAAGTCGAAACCACCGGCATGTTTGTAACATCGGCCACCGCATCCATGGTGACAAAACCTGCCCAATCAAAATCGCGAGCTTTTTGCAAAGCTGAAACATACTGTTGAAAATCAGAAGCTGGGGCTGAAGAAATAAACTGGTGTACTTCGACGTGAACCGGATCATTTATTTCATCGCCGCCTCTATTCCAAGCTCGGTAACCCAAAACCGCCGCACTATTCGGCGTGGCCGCCAAGTACCGTTCATCGAGAGATAACACGGAGCCGCGTTCGGTATAACTGGTTTGAAAATTAAAAATGTAATCCTGACCCAACTCATCTTTACTATCTTGCAAACCTAAACCACCCGAAACTGTCGCGGTATAAATAGTCAGCTCCTTAAGATTTTCTTCTGGCACAAAAACAAAGGTTCGGCGGAATTGTTCAATGTGACCTTTAACGGCTGGCGAAATCGAAAAAGCTTTTTCAAAATCTTTTAATGCCACATTTTCGTAATTGAAACTGACCTCAATACCAGCATCAATGGCCACACCAGAGGTTCGGTTGCCCGGCAGCGTACTTAAAACTCGAAAAGGACTTTTAACCTGAAAAGCCCAGTGGTAAGGCCGATCAACTGTTTCACCGGTTGACGTGGCAATCTCGGTATTCAAAGCAAAAGTCACGACGCTTGAAACTGGCAACGATTCGGCAAAAACCAAACGAACTTTATTTTTAGAAACTTGTTCCAAGTTATATTTAGCTTCAGTATTTATGGAAAGTTGATCTTCAACAAAACTAACGCTGATCGGATCTTTACTCTCTAAAATAAAAGCTGAGTTGGCTTCGACGCCCAAAGAGTCGGACTGCTCAGCTGACAAAACAAAATTGTCCTGAGCAAAAACATTTTTCACCCCAAGAAAAGGCTGAAAAACCATAGTGGCGATGACAATCACTACCAAGACGGTGAGACCTGCTCCGGCGAAAATTCTTTTTTGACTTAAAAACAGATTGGCCAAAGAAACTTTAGGCATATGGACAGCCTGCCTGGCCGCGTAAAGACGAGCAAAAAGTGCTTCCTTAAAACCCGGCCGGGGCAGAATATTTACAGATTTAGCATGACGAGAAAAAACCTCGTTCATTTCTGTAAACGAGCTATCTGGCTTTTTATTACGGGAGAAGAAAGGCATAAAGGTGTATACAAATCAACGAATTTTGCTACGAAACTACGAATTTTGTTTTTTTGTTTGTCATTCTGAGCCCGGCGACCTGTCCTTCCATAGCTCGTCGCGAGCGAAGGAGGAAGAATCTGCTAACCTTTACAACATCCGATACAACCGCTCACCGGCCATTTTCTCGCATTTGTTCAGCGCCCGATGAAGAATGACTCCAGCATTATTCGGTGTGCATTTCAGTGTCTCGGCGATTTCCTCGTACGAAGCTTCGACGTAAAATTTCATGGTCACAGCGATGCGTTCGCGCTCCGGTAATTTTTCGAGAACTTTTTCGATTTCTTCGCCAAGCATTATTCGATCGGTTCCTTCAACCACATTTTCACGATGATCGGCCGGATCAAAAGGCTTTTCTTCGTCATCAAGCGAAGTGTGTGAATGGCTTGTTCGATAATGATCAGTTATTGTATTAGTGGCAATGCGATAAAGCCAGGCTGAAAAAGATGGTCGCAGAACAAAAGTATTTCGCTTGGCAAAAGCTTTAAGAAAAATATCAGCCACCAAGTCCTCGGCAATATGTTGGTTACCGACTCGTCTGATAGTGAAAGCGTAGATCTTGGAAAAATAACGATCGTAAAGTTTGGAAAAAGCCTCATCGTCACCTTGACTCATGAGCTCGGCCAAAACATCGTCGCTTTTCTCAACCTCAGAGGTTTCTCTAAAACCGCCCAATAAATCCGTAGCAAAAGCACATAAACCTAACCAAACCTCCATTAAAGAGAACGAATTGGCGGGGGGATTGTTACAGATTGGTTGGGACACAAAAGTGAACCCTTCGAGAGGCCTCAGAGCCTTCGGGGGGATGGTTTTGGGGATTAAGGGATTACTAGGGATTGATTTGGTTTAATTTTTATTTCTGGGAACGCAGAACTGACAGGCCGGCCAGAACGGCGCCGACGATTGAGCCGACGCCCATGCAGAACATGAGGGGTGGGACCATGTCGGTGAAGACAAACATTTCGGTACCGAGAGTTAGGAGATAACCAATACCAACAATGAGTGAGCCTAAAACTAGACCGGAAAAGATGCCGAGAAAACCGCCGAGAACGGCGTAGACTAAAGTGTTTAGAAATGGGGCGTTAAATTTTGTGCACATATTAGTTACGCTTGACAATTAATGATTTAATTGCTATAAAGTAAGTACAAATGGTTTCTCTTCGGAGAAGCTCCGAGATCCCGCATCACTTGTTGGTGCGGGAATCGTTTTTTATAAGGCTGATTGTCTTATTTTTTTCGAAATATTTTGATGACGATTTAATTGATATAAAATTCGCTGTTAAGGGTATCCCTACCAAAACAAAAATATCCAACAATAAATTCCAATAATTGAAACTCCGACAAGGAGACGTACTACATAAACCGCCGTAAGAATAAAATCTAAGTGGAAAACCAAAAACCCTAGGACCATCAACCATTGGCGAATTATAAGTATCAATTGTCGGCAAAACAAACAAAACGATCATTACTGCCAAAACAAGCCAAAAACTTTTTGTTAATTTCATAGTGTTAAAATTGATTGATAAAAATCACCATTTATACATCTGTTGATCACCGATTCGGCCATCATCGGGAACTATTTCGGTTTTTTCATCAATCCCCCACAACCATTTAAGTCCACCTTCTTCAAGATAATGTTTCAACCTTGAAGCATGTGGCCAATCTGAAGTTAGAATTTTTTGTTCAATTTCTGTCTTTTGTTTTAAAATTCCTTCGTCTTCAGGTGAAACACGGACTCCTAAATCTTTTTTTTGTTTTATCAACTCTACTTCGGACGATAAATCTTTATATTTTTCATGAAGTACCACAACTTCTTCCGGAACAACCTCTTGAGCGGCCAAAGAAGCCACTTTTTCTAAAAAGTTTTGCCCATAGTTATGACCAACGTGTTGTAAATCACCACGCAACATTTCAACCATAATCCCATCGAGTTCCGGAGACAAAATTCCTTCTTTTACGGCAAGCCGAAGAACCTGAATGTGTGAGTTAGGATCATCAATCTTTATTCGTAATTCGTTTTTTAATTGCGTAAGGACAGATAAAAAATTCGGATACCTTTCTCTGTCGGTAAACAATTGTTTTACTCTATCGACAAAAATACGATCAGTAAGATATCTATTTTCCAGCGTTCTTTTGACTTCACAAAATTCGGAACAATATTCTTCTTTTAGCATAGTTATTTTCAGTTCTTAAATTCTTTTATCCAACTGATAATATGTCCCCAGCCATCAAAAACCGTTGCGTATCCAGCCTGACGAAAAAGTTTTTCCGTTTTTAAAAAAATTTCCTGCTGAGTTTTTACGTCGGCTGTTTCTAAAATAGTCAAAAGTTTTTCAATAAATCTTTTACGAGACAAAGGAAATTTTTTAAGCGGAAATTTTTCTAATTCCCAAACCAAATATTTGTAATATGGCTTAAGCCGACCATCGTTCAAGGCAAAAAGAGCATCTAAAAGCGGAGCGATTTGTTCGGCCGCTTCTAATCGTGCAGCTGGTACACGTCCGTCTCGAAAATTTTTGAGCGAACGATAAACTTGGTTTATGTAATGATCTAAAGAACCGGCGATAAAATTTTTGATTTCGTTTTTTGGCACGACGGATTTTTCACGAAAAAGTTTTTGAATCTTTCCAGTTTTGTCAACTAACGGTTTCAGATGAGCAAAGTTATATCTATCCCAAGCTGTCGGACTGCCCCAGGCGGCGTAGTTATAAAAAGATGAAATCGACCTGACATTCGAATCAATTCCTGGTTCTTTCAAATTTTCGTATTTCTTTTCGTATTCTGCCAAAACTTCATCTTTAACCACCAGTGTACAGTCATAGTCCGAATATTTTGTAACCAAACCCTTACCCCGTGAACCGTCGAGCCAAAAAGCCAAAATATTTGGATCGGTTTTGGCCTCGGCTAGTATTTTGTTAAAAAGTTTTTCGTTTGGTTTCATATAAGTCCTCACCCCAGGCACCCCTCTCCTAGCCCTCCTTCGCCGGGCTACGGCTGGGCAGGCAGGAGAGGGGTTTGGAGTGGATTTTGTTAGTTATTTTTAGACGGATACAAATAAACCACCAAATACTGTTTTCCAATTTCGACGTCTGCTCCGGAACGAGTAACAAACTCGGTTCTTACTGGCAGAGAAAAATTCGGATCTATAACTCGAGAACCGCCGTGTCTGGCGATTGAAGAAACTCCTTCTCTGTTTTCGATCAAAAGTCTTCGACTTATTACACCGGTTACATCTGATGGAAAAACCACTCTCGGTGTTTGTCCGATAACAGTAGAAATTCCTGGGATCTTTTGAATTCTAACACTCCAGTCAATGATACCAAGTCGAGAATCCAGAGTCTCTCTTTTATTCGACAAACCGCGACCGCTAAGAAAATCCGAAACATTAATTTCTTCACTCGAATCTGAATCTTGAACCGCGTATTCGGTGATCGGAATCCGTAAAGCGATTCCTTGACTTCCTTGTCTAACGATATGAACAGCCGGATCAAAACTTGAACCAATGATTTTCTCGGCGGCCGTTAGCAAATCTTCATTAATTAAAAGTCCGCGAGCTGGATCGACAAAAAGTCTAAACATTGGTTGTTCGATTTTACCATCAAAAACCAAATCTCGCGAAGTGTTTCGATTGTAAAGCGCCAGGCGAACCGCAGCTGAACCATCGGAATTGAATTGAATCGATCGAGGGTCAAAGGTTGGCACCACCAGCTCGCCACCAAGTTGTCCCAAAGTACTTCGTTCAACAGGATTTTTTAACCAGGTCAGAGTGGCGATATTATTTCTTGTCAAAGCCTCAGCCGCAGCTGCGGCCTGAAGTCTGGGATTAAAATCAGGAAACTGCTGACCAAAATATTCCGGCGGAATTTGAGCCGTCACCCAAGCAAAATCTCCGGGTCTCAATTTAAATTCACCAGAGCGATCAGAAAACTCAACGGCAATATCTTTTTCACCGACGACCACCTGATCTGTACTTCTTTGCATGTCCACCAAAGTTCTAGCACCTTCGGAAAAATCTGTCTCAGAATTTCTGCTGCGAATCAAAAAAGGCATTATAGGATCCCGAACCTCTTCAAACCGCGAGAAAAAATCATCACCGGCTGCTTTATCAAAAATCTTTTTGCTGATTAAATCATGAAGATGGTCTCTTAAATCTTGTAAAAATTTTATGTTTTCTGTAGTTGGTTTTAATTCTCTGGCGAGGCTATCTAAAACGCTATCGAGTTCCAGCAAAAAACCCTCAACGTCGGTCGAAGAAACTTCTGCTTCGGCATAAACTTTCAAAATAATTTCTTGGGATTTTTCAATCAACTTATCATAAGCTTTTTGTAAGCCGCTAGTTTCAGACAAACCTTCAAAAGGAAAAAGGGCCAGAAAATATTTTTTCCAAACTTCTAGAGAAAATTTTTCTTTTTTATTTTCTAAATTTTCTGGTCCAACTGTATTTTCTGCACCCATATTTAAAAAACCAATAATTGAATTATTGTCACCAGAGCCACCAGAGACCAAACCACATTCAAAAAAGTAAACGGATAATCCTTTCGCCAAGCTGATTCGATAATCAAAAGAATGGCACCGACGCCGTTCAATAATTGATAAATAAAGTCTCGACTGCCAATTACTCCGAATGAAAGTAAAATATAGGCCAACAGAACGCCAGCGACACCGAGCCAACCAAAAATATTTATCATCCTTTTTTTCATATTGATTTTTTTTCAGACTTTTTTATAAAACTCCGACCGCGAACCTGTCGGTGGTATCTTACCGCAAAACGGTGGGCTTCGTCACGGGCTTGTTGGAATAATTCCTTACCGCTGAGTGCAAGCTGAGCCAACTCTTTGTCGTTGGCTTTGAAAACCAAGCGATCTTGTTTTCGATCAAAACCTTTGGCTAAACCGATGACTGGAATTTTGATTTTGAATTCTTCTAAGATTTGATTGGCGCGATTGACTTGGCCTTCCCCGCCGTCGATGACAAAAACTTCTGGCAAGGGCCAAGCTCCGGGTTGTTTCTCGGCTCGCAACAAACGGCGCCGCAAAACTTCTTCGAGCATAGCTGTGTCATTCGCGCCTTTAACGGTTTTGATTTTAAATTTACGATACGATTTTTTATACGGCTGACCGTCCTCAAAAACCACCATTGAACCAACAGCTGAGGTGCCGGAAATATTACTGATATCATAGGCTTCGACTCGACCTCTTAAATCAAAAGGAGAATTTTTGAGTTTAACAAAAGGCAATTCGGAATCTTCGCGCGAAATGATAGCCACATCTTGAATATGTTCGAGAGCAAAAATTTTATTTCTGATTTTGGCCGCCTCTTCGAAGCTTTTTTCAGCCGAAGCTTTTTTCATATCTTTTTTCAGCGAGCTAATCAAAAAACTTTTTTTACCTTCAAAAAACAAAATCAGATTGCGAATGATTTTTCGATAAACTTTTTTTTCAATCGTGCCGGAACAAACACCAGGACAGCGACCGATATGAACATCAAAACAAGCTTTAGTTTTTCCGGTGATCGCCGGCGGTCGGCAATCACTCCAAGGAATAATTTTTCGAATAATGTCGAGCGATTTACGCAGAGCTGAACCGCTCGTGTACGGACCAAAGACGGCCAGGAAATATTTTTTGGCTTTGGGTGAGAGATGTCGATCAAAAGGATTGATCTCAAGTTTTTCCAAATCTAAACCGCGATACAAAATCGGTCGCGGAAAATCTTCATTAGAGATTGTCAGGTAGAGGAAACTTTTGTCATCGCGTTCGAGGATATTGTATTTTGGACTTTTGGCTTTTATTTGGTTGGCTTCCAGAACCAGAGCTTCGATGACAGTTGGAGTTTCCAGATAATCGATGCGGGCGATTTGGGAAACCATTTCGGCGATGCGACGATCATGGGCTTTGGAGAAATAGGAACCGACGCGTTTTTTGAGCGAGGTGGCTTTGCCGATGTAAAGGAGATTTTGGTTTTTGTCGTAAAAGAAATAGACGCCGGGGGAATCGGGGAGGGTTTGGTTTTTGATTTTGATTTTTGGGTTGAGCATAGAAAATGGAAAGGTGGGTAAACCGTGTAAAGTGACCGATCGGTCACTTTACACGGTACACTTTTTCTAACCGAGCATAATGACCGGTCGGTCAATTTACTCGGTTTTTATCCACCAAAATAGTAAAAACCGTTATATATTCTTCAAAGTCTAAAACCGCAAAAAAATCTGACAAAATTTTTGTAACGTCAAACTGCGATATCCAAACACTTTTCTGTATTGGTATAAAACCGCATTCATTCAAAAAAATACGCAGAAATCGACGGAGTTTCCTTTTGCTTTCCGGTATATCAAAAACCACCAAACAAGCCTTATCTTCAGACAACAAACCCGACCTTAAAATCTTCGTCCTGACATAAACGATTTTCCCTTTCGGTAATAATGTAATTTCTGTATTTTTTTCATCCTTAAATCCAGCATAATGATTTTTAACTAAAAAATGCAGGCTTTCCGAAAATTTTCTATGTATTCTCTTATCTTTCGGCACCGAAACAGCAATCCAACCATCAGCCGCGCCCTTATTCCCTAGCATATCCAAAACAATAGCCGGACCAGAAGCCGGGCGAAAAAAGGTAAAAGGATTGGCGTGTTTTTTATTCATACATTTCTTCCAGCATAGCCAAAAAACCACCACAAAGCAAAACACCCGTTATAAAACGAGTGTTTTGATCGAAAACTTTGAAAACAAAGTTAAAACTAGGCAGCGACTTCTTCTGAAGGAGCTTCTTCGACAGTTTCTTCAGCAACTGGAGCTTCTTCTTCTGTCTCTGTTGGTTCGGTGACTTCTTCTTCGGCGACTGGGGCGGCAGCCATGTTTGTGTCTTCCATAGTAGATTATTTGTGCCAAGGCACTTAATAATTATCAGCCTCCAGAGAGACCGCCGTTAGTGTAAATTATTTTTTCTAATCTGTCAACTAAAAACCGCGGAAAAATATGTTATCTTAGCGCTCTTCTCAAATACTCCCCGGTATAGCTACCTTTATGCCTAGCCACCTCCTCCGGCGTGCCAACACAAACAACTTCCCCGCCCTTGTCGCCACCTTCTGGACCGAGATCTATATTGTATTGATTACAATATCGAAAGGACTTTTATTACCTGTTTGTCGCCGATATCAACAGAAAATAACATAAAATCATTATTCTAAACTCACCGAATACTTGACAAAACGAGTATTTTATGTTATTTTCTATTGGAGTTTCCCACTCAACTTCCGCACAAACTGCAACAGGGGTCTGTCATGGAAATCACCATCGATGATGTCCGGAACCTTCAGCCGGGAGACGAAGTTCGCGTGCCTCTCGAACCGGAAAAATGGAGGATGGTCACCGAAATCATCTTCCCCTTTAAAGATAACTCTCTCGAGTTCACGATCGGGACGGGGGAATGGGGTTTCAGAAGGCAGTTGCCGCTCGAGATCAGAAAAAAGGCATAATCGTCACCATCCATCCGACCCGCTTCGTGAGCCTTATCCAGGGCTCACGTTATTTTTATTTCAGCACTCTTTTCAAATACTCCCCGGTATAGCTACCTTTATGCCGCGCCACCTCCTCCGGCGTGCCAACACAAACAACTTCCCCGCCCTTGTCGCCACCTTCTGGACCGAGGTCAATAATCCAATCGGCCGTCTTAATGACATCAAGATTGTGTTCAATGACAATGACTGTGTTTCCTTTATCGACCAAAGTGTGAAGAACCTTCAACAATTGATCGACATCAGCAAAATGCAGACCGGTTGTTGGCTCGTCGAGGAGATAGAGGGTTTTGCCAGTCGCTCGTTTTGAGAGTTCGGAGGCGAGTTTGACTCTTTGAGCTTCCCCACCAGAGAGAGTCGGGGCCGGCTGACCGAGTTTTAGGTAACCGAGACCGACCTGGCAGAGAGTTTCGAGTTTGTCGGCGACAAAAGAAATATCTTTAAAAAACTCCGCCCCTTCCTCAACCGTCATTTCCAAAATCTCGAAAACATTTTTATCTTTAAAAGTAATTTCAAGCGTCTCGCGATCAAATCTCTGTCCACGACAGACATCGCAAGTCACGTAAACCGTCGGCAAAAAATGCATTTCGATAGCGATCGTGCCGTGACCCTCACAGTGTTCACAGCGACCACCAGGCACATTGAAACTGAAACGACCGACCTTATAACCACGAAAGCGTGCCTCGGCTGTCGCCGCAAACAACTCACGGATCGGCGCCCAAGCACCAGTATAAGTAGCTGGATTGGAACGCGGGGTTCGACCAATGGCGGATTGATCGATTAGAATCGCTTTGTCGATGTACTCGGTGCCGAGGAGAGCCTTGTGTTTACCTGGTGTGGCTGAAGATTTATACAATCGACGAGATAATTCTTTGTACATCGTGTCATAAACCAAAGTTGATTTTCCTGAACCTGAGACACCAGTGACGCAAACAAAACGACGGAGCGGAATTTCGACATTGATATTTTTTAAATTATTTTCACACGCTCCTTTTATTTTAATGACGTCGAGGCCGACAGTTCGTCGTTTCTCCGGCAGAGCGATTTTTTTATCACCACGCAGATAAGCGGCGGTCAAAGATTTTTTATCAGCAAAAATCTCCGGCGTTTTTCCGATCGCAATTACTTCCCCACCATGAACTCCGGCTCCCGGACCAATCTCAACCATAAAATCCGAAGCTCGCATGGTGTCTTCGTCATGCTCCACTACAATCACTGTATTTCCGAGATCACGAAGATTGTGCAGAGTGGTAATGAGACGCTCGTTGTCTCGCTGATGAAGACCGATCGTCGGCTCATCGAGAACGTAGAGCGCGCCAACCAGACGAGAACCGACCTGGGAAGCCAAACGAATTCTTTGAGCTTCACCGCCGGACAGAGTTCCGGCGATGCGATTGAGAGTTAAATAATGAAGACCGACGTCGAGCATGAATTGCAGACGATTCAAAATCTCGCGCATGGCCGGCCCGGCAATTTCTTGGTCGCGTGGTGAAAAAGAAAGATTAATAAAATAATCCACGGCTTGCTCAATGGACAAATTCGTCAGATCAACAATCGAACGATTCTCGGGCAATTTCACCCACAACGCTTCATTTCGCAAACGAGCACCTTGGCAGACAGAACAGAGTTCCTCGCTGAAGAGTTCAGCCGTACCAAGACCATGACAATTCGGACAAGCACCATATGGCGAGTTAAAAGAAAAAAGCCGCGGCTCAATTTCCGGAAACGAAAAACCGTCATTCGGACAACTGAATTTAGCCGAAAGCATTTGCTCAGACTTATCCGGATAAACAATCGTCACCACGTCATTCCCTTTTTTGACGGCAATCTCGAGCGCCTCAGCCAAACGCTGACGAGAAGTTTCGAGTTCGGCCAGTGAAATCGTATCAACGACCACCTCAATCGTATGCTGTTGATAACGAGCAAGTTTTATCTGCTGAGATAAATCGTATTCTTTTCCATCAATTCTAACTCGCGCAAAACCTGAGTTATAAAGATCGTAGAGCAACTGATAATACTCGCCCTTGCGCCCAAGCACCACCGGCGCCAAAACCTTAACCGATCCCCGAACGCCCTTCAACGCCCCCACCAATGCCTTAACGCCCCCCAAAACCACGTCGACCATCTCCTCATTCGTCAACTTCTGAATCTCCTGCCCACATTTTGGGCAATACGGTCGACCAATGCGGGCAAACAAAACTCGGAGATAATCATAAATCTCGGTAATCGTGGCGACGGTTGAGCGCGGATTTGAAGAGTGAGCTTTTTGATCAATGGAAATGGCTGGCGAGAGACCTTCGATTTCATCAACATCAGGTTTTTCCATTTGTCCAAGAAACTGACGAGCGTAAGCCGAGAGAGATTCAACATAGCGTCGCTGACCTTCGGCAAAAATCGTATCAAAAGCCAACGAGGATTTTCCTGATCCGGAAACTCCCGTAATACAAATCATTTTATTCCGCGGCAACTCCAGGCTGATGTTTTTAAGATTGTGCTCGCGAGCACCTTTGATTTTGATGAAGTCCATAGTTAGGAAGTAAAAGCGTAAAGGTATAAATAGGTAAAAGGTAAAAAATGTAAATTGTTGGTTTTTTATTTTAAACCACCGCTACTTCCCCCACCCCAACCCTCCCCCGTACGCGGCGTACAGGAGAGGGAGAATAATTTTTTAATTATCCAAGGAATCTCCCTCCTTCGCATGCCACATGCGGGGGAGGGTTGGGGTGGGGGCCGATCCAACCCCCCTAACGCCCTTTAACGCCCTCCAACGCCTTAACGCCCTTCAACTCCTTTTTCAACAACACAATCTGATCCCTTAAAATCGCCGCTGTCTCAAAATCCAAATTGAAGGCCGCATCTCTCATTTCTTTTTCTTTTTCTTTGATGACTTCTTTGATCTCGTGCGGTTCGGCGGTTAACTCGAGTTTCAGGATATCTTTTGTGTCAGCTTCGGCCTCGCCGAACATGGCGCGGATGTCGCCGATTTTTTTCTGGATGGTTTTTGGGGTGATGTTATTTTTTTTGTTGTAAGCGATTTGAATTTTGCGCCGACGGTTGGTTTCTTTGAGGGCGCGAGTGAGCGAACCAGTCATCTCATCAGCATACAAAACAACTTTTCCATCGACGTTGCGAGCGGCCCGACCAATGGTTTGGATGAGCGAGGTTTCGGAACGGAGAAAACCTTCTTTGTCGGCGTCGAGGATGGCGACAAGAGTGACTTCCGGCAAGTCGAGACCTTCACGCAAAAGGTTCACACCAATCAGAACGTCATACTGACCCTTACGAAAATCCGTCAGAATCGTAATACGGTCGAGTGTCTCGACATCGGAGTGGAGATACTGAGTTTTGATTTTCTTTTCAGTTAAATATTCATTGAGATCCTCAGCTATTTTTTTGGTCAGCGTGGTCACCAAAGTTCGCTCCTTTTTCTCCACCCGAATCTGAATCTCGTTAATAAGATCCTCCACCTGACCCAAATGAACTCCCCCTCTCCGGCGGGAGAGGGTAAGGGGTGAGGGGCCAACCGACGGGGTGAGGGGCCGAATCTCCACCTCCGGATCCACCAATCCGGTCGGTCGAATAATCTGCTCAACAACTTTTGTACTTTTCAATCGCTCAAAATCACCTGGCGTCGCACTGGTAAAAATTGTCTGATTGATTTTTTTTTGAAATTCTTCAAAACGAAGCGGGCGATTATCACGAGCCGATGGTAGTCGAAAACCGTGCTCGACCAACATATCTTTACGAGACTTGTCACCGGCGTACATGGCGTTCAATTGAGGTAACGTCACATGCGATTCGTCGATCATTAAAAGAAAATCTTTCGGCCCCCCTTCGCCGGGCTTCGGCGGGGTAAGAAAATAATCGAGCAAAGTCGAAGGTGGATCACCTTCATTTCGACCGTCAAAATGTCGAGAATAATTTTCGATGCCGTTACAATAACCAACCTCCTCAATCATCTCCAAATCATAACGAGTGCGACGAGACAAACGATCGGCCTCGAGAATTTTTCCGGCCTTCTCGAATTCTTTGAGTTGCTCGGCGAGCTCGGAACGAATGGCTGAAATTGCACTTTGCTTCCCGGCCTCGGATAGCACATAATGTTTGGCTGGAAAAATAAAAACCTTGGTAACCTCTTCCTTAAATTTTCTCGTGACGTGATCCAAGAGTTGAATCGAGCGCAAATTATCACCTTCAAAAGACAAACGATAAAGCACCTCCTCATTCATCGGCATGATTTCGATAATCTCCCCGCGGGCTCGAAATGAACCGCGTTTCAAATCCGAGTTCGTCCGCTCAAATTGCAAATCAATCAGACGATGAAGCAACTGATCTCGACGAAGTAAATTACCGACTGAGATTTGCAAAACCGATTTTTCATATTCCTTTGGCGAGCCCAAACCATAAATGCAAGAAACTGAGGAGACAACAATCACATCTTTTCGAGTCAGTAGCGACTGAGTGGCCGCGTGACGCAGTCGATCGATTTCTTGGTTGATCATAGCTTCCTTTTCGATGTAAGTATCAGTTCGTGGCATGTAAGCTTCTGGCTGATAATAATCGTAGTAGCTGACAAAATATTCGACGGCATTGTTGGGAAAAAATTCTCGAAACTCGTTGCAAAGTTGAGCCGCCAAAGTTTTGTTGTGAGCGATGACGAGGGTTGGTTTTTGAACTTCTTGGATAACATTAGCCATGGTGAAAGTTTTTCCAGAACCGGTGACGCCGAGCAAAGTCTGAAATTTTTCATGTGACCGAAGACCAGCGACTAATTCACTAATCGCTTTCGGCTGATCACCGGCTGGTTGGTAGTTGGATTTTAGATCGAAGAGCATATTTTTGGGAATGTCTAATGACAAATTTCTAATGTCTAATGACGGAGGTTTGATTATTTTGACTCACGTGGCGAGATCCCTCTCTGGCTCGGGATGACAGGTCGGGGATAAAAAATTCCATCATTTGTCATTTGACATTGACATTAATACTTTGACATTCCAAACCACAAACACCCCTCAAGAACTGCTTCTCTAGGGGGTAGCTGGTTAAGTTGTAAGTAGAATTTAGCAGAAAACTTACCAAAAAGCAAGAATAACAAAAAAGTCGACAGTTCGTTCAGTCGACTTTTGGAATTTTATTTCCTGCGTTTTGGATCAGTTCGAACCGATACTTTCGGTAAAACATGAGACGAAGGTTGGTCCGGAAAGGCACTTGAAAATTCCAATTCTGGTTTTTCCGATTTTTCTCCCAAAAGATATTTACAAAGAGTTTGTATATTAATAGTTTGCGACTCCAATTTTTTTTCTGAGCCGTCGCTTTTCCTTATGGAATATCTTCCAAAAAAAGTCATATCTCCGGCCCGACTAGTTATTTCAAAAATAGCTTCTGTTCCATCATCCAGTCTGAATTTAAATTTTTGACCTGGTAGAAACAGCTTGGCAACTTCGGCTGGAGCTGACTCAGCTCTTTCAAACTGGGCTTTTTCCAATTCTTTCCCTGGAACATCTGCCGTTTCTTTGTTCACTAAACCAAAAACCACTTTTTGTTTCAATATATATTTTCCGTCAACGGAAACCTCCGCAATCTTCCATTTTTTTCCCTGCCAAAAAACCTCGCCACCAACTGAAAACAACGGCTGGTTCTCTGTCGCCACTTCTGATTCTGTTTCAGACACGACTACTTCTGGCTTCGCCGGTTCGTCAACCTTGGCCAAAACCTCTGTTTCTTGAACTACGGCCGTTAGAGGATTTTCTTTGACTGGCCTTTGCACTTTTTCTATTAAATCAAGATCGGCCGGTTCGAAACCTTGGCTACTTGAATGCGAATATTCTTCAGCTGGTTTCTCTATAATCTGAATGTCTGGTTCTTGCGCTTTTTCTTCAATCCCTACTTCTATATTTTTATACCGCGGACTATAGCGCTCCTCAATGTTCACATCAGCCCCATAGTCTAATTCTGGAGCAGTCGCTTCCACTACTTTTTCTTCTGGTTCAATCGTCGGCGGTCTTAATTCGACCGGATCACCAGAAAGCACAAACCTATAAAGACGAAGTTCTTTTATTTCGCCCGGTTTCTTGACCGGCTTACTTTCTATTTGCCGAATAAATTCTCTTAACAAACTAGCCGGCAAATCGAAAGCTTGCCTAATTCGAGAATCTGAAAACTGATCTTTTACATCAAGGTAAAGATTTCTTTCTCTTATTAATTCCCTTAACCTGACTTTCCTTTCTTCCGGCGATTCAGTCGTTGTCCCAACATTCTCCGGAACCATACTTAAAGCTTCAGACATATTTTTTGGTAAATATAAATTAAAACAAATAAACCTCCAAAATTCCCCCGCCGACGGAGGCCTTTGACGGGGTCCCGCCAAAATCCTATGACGGCGGGAAATAATTCGATAATTAAATAATTCAATAATTTTAAGTATACTACTCTCCAATAAATCCGCCAGCCTGGATTCGCCACAGCTTTTGATAAATTCCTTCGTCTTCGAGCAAATCGTTGTGAGTGCCGGCAGCGACAATTTTACCCTTGTCCATAACCACAATTCTGTCCATCATCATAATTGTTGAAAGACGGTGGGCGATAACGATGACGGTTTTGTTTTTCATAAGTTCGCGCAAAGCTTCTTGAATCAAACTTTCGGATTCGGAATCAAGACTGGAGGTGGCTTCGTCGAGCACGAGAATTGGCGCGTTTTTTAGGATCGCCCGAGCGATGGCGACACGCTGACGTTCACCACCGGAAAGTTTGACCCCGCGTTCGCCGACATAAGTATTGTAGCCATTTGGTAAATCATCGATGAATTCGTGGCAGTGAGCTTTTTTGGCGGCTTCAAGAACTTCTTCGTCAGTCGCATCACGCCGACCGTAACGAATATTTTCCATAATCGTCCGATGAAAAAGCACGGATTCCTGTGGCACCAGCGAAATAGCCTGTCGTAAACTTTGCTGACTGACTTTGGAAATGTCCTGACCGTCGACAGAAATTTTTCCACCTTTGATATCGAACAACCGCAACAAAAGTTTGGTCACGGTGGTTTTACCAGCGCCCGAAGGACCAACCAAGGCAATTTTTTCCCGCGGTTTAATAACCAAGGAAAGATTATCCAAAATCACCCGTTTCTTATCAAAGAAAAATTTAACTTTCTTAAATTCAATTTTACCGTGGTGAGCTTTTAATTCTTTGGCATTAGTCCGATCGGGTATTTCATGTTTAGTTTTCAAAACCGTCACCATTTCCTTAGCGTCAGCAAAAGCCTCGAACAACCCACGAAAGCCACGACCCAAATCCCAAGTTCGGTTAATAACGGCGAAAACGTAAGATTGCATGAAAACAAAATCGCCAACCGTAAAAATTCCCTTCATCCACCACAAAGCACCTAAATACAAAACCCCAAATTCAATGGTGATCATCAAAAAACCCTGAACGGCAAAAATTGTTTCGCTTTGCCACCAACCACGACGCTGCAAAATACGCCATTTATCTTTCACCTCACCAAATCGTTGATTTTCAAAACCATTGCCCGTAAAAAGTTGAACGGTATTAATATTAGAAACCATATCAGAGGCCACACCAGTAACTTCGGAATCAGCAGCGGCTCGTAAAACATCGGTTTTTAATTTCCAACGAGCCCCAAGATAATTAAAAACGATTGAAACAAAAATCCAAACCAAGAAAAGATAAGCGGCGATTGGAAAACGAAAAAATAAACCAAAAAAGGTACCAATGACAATAATAATCAAAGGAAAAAAACGATAGGAAACTTCTTCCAACACCCTTTCGAAACCACGACTCAAACGACCAACCTTGCGAACCAATGAACCAGCAAAATTATCAGTAAAAAAACGATAGGAATGACCAAGCAAATATCGAACTGAGGTTTTTTCCAAGTCAGTCGAAACATGTGATTGAACATCGGCCGCTATGTAACCCTGAACCCGCCAACTGGTATAACCAATGAAATAAATTAAACCAAAAAAACCAAGAATTTTTGAAAGTGTCAACCAAACTTCTGGGCTAGGGGTATTTGTCGAAACCGTATCCACCAAATCTTTTAAAATCCACGGCACGACCAAGTCAGTCATTACAGCCGTAGAAATAAAAAACAAAAAGAAAAAAACCCTCCCTTTATATTTGCGAGCATGTTGCCAAAAAACTTTTAAAACATCACGATTGGTTACCTCCATAGGATTGGGAATTTCAAATGACAAATGACAAATTTTGGAAATTGTTCCGCCGACGTAGGTCTTTGGCGGAATCCCGTCCGAAGTTAAACGGAGGCGGGAGATTTTGGATTTTGGAAATTCCAAAAATATTATAGCACGAGTTGGGTGGTGCGTAAATTATCTTGAACTGTGATTCAACTGATTAAATGATTGAAATGATTTTGGGGTGGTTAAAAATTCTAATTTCAAATCCAAACCAAATCATAGTTTTCAAATAAATCATTTTAATCACAGTTCAAGACAAAACCACGAGGCGAGATCCCTCTCTGACTCGGGATGACGGGTGAGGGGAACAAAAAAATCGCCGGCTCCACACCAACGATTTTTACCTTTTACATTTTTTACACTTTTACACCTTTACGTTTTTACAAAACCAACAGATTCAGCTAAACTCCAAAACACCTCTATGAATCGCGAAGCTAAACTATTGCGTAATCCCAAGCTTCTTTTTTGGGGCCGAGCTTTGACTGAATTAAAAACCCTAAACGGTTTAATTACGCTTTTTTATTTGCAACGCGGGCTGGGTATTGACCAGGTTTTTTATCTGAGCATTGTTTGGTCGATAACTACACTTTTATTTGAAATTCCTTCTGGTTATCTCGCCGATCGTTTTGGTCGAAAAAGGACTTTATTGCTTGGCCTACTGTTTCTTATTTCTGCCACTATTATAAACTTCCAAGCCTATAATTTCATAGAATTTTCTATTGTAATAACTCTACTCTCCGCTGCCTTCTCCTGTTTTTCTGGCACCGAGGAGGCCATGCTTTACGACAGTTTGAAAGAAACTGGCAAAGAAAAAGACATGACACATTATAACGGCCGATTACATTCAGCTCGTCATATTTTCAAAATTTTTCTGCCAACTATCGGGGTTCTGATTGCTTCACAACTGGCCAACTGGCAATTTAACATATTAATCGGCGTGGATTTATTCGGAGCTATAATCGCTTTTATTGTTTTGTTGTTTTTAACTGAACCCAAACATCTTTCCAGTGTCGCCGAAAAAGAAATTGATATCTTTAAAGAAAGTTTCGAAACCCTCAAACAAAATCCTTTTTTATTTCGTGCAGCCATGAATAAAATAATTATCTTTGTTTCCGGTTTTCTCATCTTTCGCATCTATCAACCATTCTTGGTCGAAAAAGGTTTACCAATTATTTTCTTAGCGGTTTACTATTTTTTGTTGCACATAATATCTTTTGGTTTACAATGGAAAATCGGGGCTTTAGAAAAAAAATTCGGCGCGCCAAAAATTTTAAACTGGTCGGCAATTTTTAGTATCTTTGGATTAATCATTCTAATAATCGTAAACAATCCTTGGTTTTTAACCCTGGCAATTTTATTTGTCACCCTTTTAGAAATCGGCCGTGAACCAGTTTTTGCTACGGCCATGAACAATCGAATAAAATCTCGAAGCCGGGCCACGACCTTATCCAACCTCAACGCCTTAAAAAGCTTTGTTGATATTCCCTTGCTGCTACTGGCCGGTTGGTTAGCTAAAATTCAAATCGAATACGTATTTTATATTTGCCTGGCCCTTTGCTTAACAGTTTTAATTTTCTTTCGAATTAAAGAAAAAGATTTGGTTGAAACTAATTTTAATAATTTAGAGGATGTAGACGGATTAGTTGCTTGAACTCTTTTTCCAAACCAAATCATAGTTTTCATAGAAATCATTTGAATCCCAGTTCAAGACAAAATAACGTGGCGAGATCCCTCTCTGGCTCGGGATGACAAGTGAAGGAAATAAAAAATCCGCGACTCCGGCAAAAAATCACGGACTAAAGACGACCGACACGAACTAGGTGAGGTCGGCGATAAGACGAAAACCGATGCCTTCGACCTTATCGTTTTTGTGAAACTGGTTATCAAAGCAGCTACACCAATAACGACTCTCGCCCAGATGAACATATGACGGATTACCCGCATCGAGGTGTTGAATATTCGCACACCACTCGGCAATACCATGCTCGCCGAATCCGCAAGGACCTGTTCCGAATACTCGGTGAAGCATCCTCAGGTAGAACTCCGTAAAATTCCATTCTTCGAGTGTCAAAAGCCTTACGTTGACTCCACCAAGCTTTTCACTCACAGGTTTCAGTCCGTCGGTCTGGAGTCGGTTCCAGGCCACGTTCTGTCTTGGCGAACAACCTCTGCGGCTTTGAAGACCCAGAATCCCAGGTACCTTATCGTCTTCGCCATATCCTTTTGGATCGTTGTGAACCGCCGGCCTTTGTCTTACCTCTATCATCCGCCAGGTACCGGCTGGATTGATCGAGAGTGGAAACTGATCAACCTTCGATGGTTCACCGTTTGGATAGTTCGGGAACTTCAAGGGTCTAAAACCCTGACAACCTTGAGCTAATTCATCCTGACTCCTGGCCGGAAAAAACACCGGCATGAAACCACCGAGTTCTTGAAAGCCCTTGACGGTTTCCGGTCTCAACTCTGGAAACTCCGGAATCTCTCCAAGATCCCAGTTGCCACGCATGCAGGCTTCCATCACAAACCTTTGCGGATCGAATGGCACGACAATGCTCGGTTTGCCACCCGACGAAACTCCAAACGAAGTCGGATCTGTCAACAACGGACGGTCGCCGTGTCTTTGATGAAAGAATCTCTCAATATCCTCGATTCGTCCCATACCCTCCTTGACAAGACGTGCAAAAAGTCCTGAATGAAGAAAAGCGAACTTCATGGCAAGAATGGCTTTTCCCGCATTATCCCCACCATCTCTTTGCCGAATACTTTTTCCAAGCCAACTTGAAAAGCTGGGGTGAGCAAAAAGCAGGTTGAGGGTAGCCAGGAGATCACCGCCACTACCGGCAGTCATTGAGGATTCGATACCGGGTTGGTTTTGGGCGTCGCCCATGATTTACCTCGTTTCCAGAAAACCGCCGGGATTAACACCAGTCTAGAAAATTCTGACTGTTGTATTACCCTGAAAACGGCTCTCTTATTTAAATCTTATTTTTGATTTCCGTCAATCACTGTGTAAAAAATTAAAAAACTTTGTCATTCTGAACCCTCTTTGGCTCGGGATGACGGGTGGGAGAAACAAAAAAAATCGCCGGCTCCACACCAACGATTTTTACATTTTACAATTTTTACGTTTTTACACCTTTACGTTTTTACAACCAACCAATCAATTTAGGGCGAGAGGCCTCTCGCCCCTACTTCAACCGATTAACACCATCAATTTCCTTAATATATTCCGCCACCGCCGAAGGTACTAACTCCTGCCATTTTTCACCGGCCTTCATGCGACGACGAACTTCGGTGGCGCTGATACCGGGAACTTCTTTAATATCTTGAATTTTTATTCCAACGCCACCAAAAGATTTTTTTGTCCATTCATTTCCGGTCCAAACCGTTGTCACGCCACCCTCGCAAATTTCCAAACACATTTTGGCCCAAGCTTCGTCTTCCAGCATGTCTGGCAAATTAACAAAACTCACATCGCGCAAAGGAATAATATTTTCCTCCTGCAAAGCCCGCTGAATCATTTCCCGCCGTTCCTCGCGAGTAAACGGATCGTCCGGCGTACCATGAATCTCGGAACTGCCGATACCGATGATTACCCTGTCACTAACCTTGGCCATACCTTTAACCACGCTCAAATGACCGTTATGAAACGGCTGAAAACGCCCGATAAAAAGTGAAGTGTTTGCCATATGGTTTAAGTATATAGAAAAATCTGTGAAGTGAGAAGAGGGCAAGAACCTTGACAGAAAGGCGTTTTTTAGAATAAGATCGGTGGGCTGTCTTAAAAACCTAGTGGAGGCACAAGCCAATAATGCGAAGAATCCCGCTCTTATCCCTAGTTTTCACTCGCCACACCAGCTACAGAAGAGGTAATGGAGAAATCTCGCTCATTCCAATCCTCGAAGGCCTCACAGAAAGTGTGTCATCTAGCATCCTTTCGGTGATCCACGTCGGTCTGTTCTTTGATCTGACAGTTCTTTGATCTGACAGTTCCCATCGGTACCAACCGAGCCTCACACTCTCCATCGCCGATCTCATCAACTCACCGAGCGGTCAGCAAATAGTTCTCGTTGGATACGACTCAAACGGATTCGGTGGAATCGGAGATACAAGCACCATCCTCAAAACATCTATTCTGATCACACCGGAAGAACGGGATGCAATCCTGGCCCAGTGGAGACCGTGGGCGGAACTCTCGGCCTGGACGGGCAGGCACCACGCTGCTGAAAAAAAAGCAGGGTTGGACAAGGAAACCTATGAACGTGAACTTCGCAAAGCTATAAGAGAAGCCCGGATCTTAGCCGAAGCGCGAGTAAGAGGAGAATTCGGAGAAAAGTACGAGGCCTTCGAAAGGGCTTTCCGTGCCCAAGATCCGCATCCTGAAGATCCACCCACTTCCGCGTAGTTGAACAAACCAAGCCCTTCACCCACTCGCAACGTCGACCGTTGCGAGTTTTTTTTATTTGTCATCGTGATTAATGCCAACGATACTTATTGCGACGGCCAAAACAAATAAAAACAAATGAAGACCAAAACCAAACTGATCGGGTGGTAAATCGACAATAACGCTTATGATGAGTAAAGCACTACCAAAAATTGTCATTTTGAGTCCTTTGTTTGTCATATTAGTGAGGTGTAAAAAATGTAAAAACGTAAATATGTAAATTATCGGATAACGTGGCCACCATCCGCTCGCGCCGAGCTACGGCGTGGCAAGCGAAATCCCTCTTTGGCTCGGGATGACAGACGGAGGCTGAATGACGGGCAGGGGCTCGGGATGACAGGAAAAAAATTATTTCTTCCTCTCCGGCCGTGTCCCTCGAAGCCCGAGCGAAGTGGGGCGGGAGAGGGTTGGCCTGCTCCGCCGAAACCCGGCGAAGGGGAGGGTGAGGGGTTTATTTTGTTTTGTTTTTTCTCCAAACCAAGAAGATGCTACCAAAAAAAACTAATCCGAATGATAAGATGTAAATTAATTTAAACCAGTCGGAACGGTCTTCTGTTCTGACTATCTGATACGAACCGGGGGCGATTTTGTATTCAGGAAAAATTTCCAAAACACCACCTGGGGTTCTTACATATGTTTTACCTTCATCACCAAAAAAATCTGGTTTGTTGCCTTGAACAAACCACTGAATAGCCGCATCGTCACCATTACGAATTTCTAATAATCTCGCTTGTTGGTAATCGACATTATCAACCTCCCAAGTTCCCCACTTCGGAACGCAGTTATTCTCCTCGCAAGCCAAAGAAACAAAATAATGTTTTCCGACTTCCGGAGTAAGCGGAAACCACGGTGTTCCGCCAGTAAAATCAATGGTGAACGAACCACTTGGTTTAATCTGACTCTGATCGTAAAAATGTTCAGAGGTAACGGTAGCGATTTCTCCATCCACCGCAGTAATCGTAACCAAAGCTAAAATATCCTGATCCTTACCCCCAAGAAGACAACCAAGCGGATCACAAGCCAAGGCCGATTTCGCCACGCCAAAAGACAAGCCGATGGCAAACACGAAAAACATTATCGAAACGAGAATTTTTTTAGTCATATTACAAATGTAAGTCTACCATAAAAAAGAGAACCAAAAAACCGCCCGAAGGCGGTTTTAATAAACTATCGCAACGACCGATGCGGCACGCCGTACAAATAATCATTCATTTCACTGACCGGATATTCGTTGATCAATCTGGTCCAATGAGTGCCATACATTTGGCGAGCAGTATATTCATCGGGAATCAGACGAAGATATTTGTCGTTGTCCAAAGTATAAACACCTGACTGACCATGAAACTTTACCAAATAATCAGCGCGTTCATAAGTCCAGGTTCCACTCACCGTGTAATCATCAAGACGATCACAAGAAATGGTTTTTACTTCAGCAAAGGAATGACCCCAAGCATAAAAAGTTTGTTCGTTTGGAAAAAGTTTGATGGTGGTAGCCGAAGTCACTGAATAAATTTCTGATTCACCTGGACATTTGAGGATTGTCCCGATCGAATAACTTGTAGCACTACTGGTGTTTGGAAAATTCGAATCAAAATTATTTTTTACTTCGCTAAGTTCATCCGAATAAGCATTAACTATTTTTGAAGCTTCTAATGTCGAGTCGACGAAGTAGAGACCTGGTTTGTAGAAAGCTGCGGCCCGACCGTCTGGAGTAACACCACTGTATGTGGCCTGCTTAAGGAAAAGACGCAAACTTTTGGCGGTGCTTGGAACATCAACTGTGCCATAAGTTACCTGCCAAGTTTTGCCACGATCGGCACTTTGACGCATGGAAGATTCGGAAATATATTCGACGATCTTTCCATCTTTATCCAAAAAGTAAGCGTACAAATACGGCAAACCGGAAATATTTTCGACACCGTTAGAAAAATTGGGATATGGATTTTCGGCTCGAGTATAGGAAATGAAGGTGATGTAATCATCGCTATTAGGAATTGAAACGTCGGTATAAAGATGGCCGGTTTGAGTACCATCTTGAGTAATTCGAACTCGACCGTCGCTTAAAACGTCAACGTTACCGTATTCGACCCAAGAACTGACAGCTGGAGCAAAGTTCTTTTCGTCGATATCCAGATTAACGTGAGCCAAAGCTGCAACCGGCATGGTAGTGGCGAGGAGTAGCCCCAAAAGGCCAAATATAGCGATTTTTTGATATTTCATAGACATATTATTATGTGACTTATATATCAGATAAACGACGATTGGTCAAGTATATTACATTCATAATTTCTTCATATTCGGAATTTTATTACACGGCCGTCATTCCGAGCCAGAGAGGAATCTCGCCACGTGATTTTAAACTTAATATCACGAGGCGAGATTCTTCGCGAGGGCTCAGAATGACACAGGTGGTTAACTTGTAATTCGCGCCCAAAAAAAGCACGCCGTTGCTCAAAAACGACGTGCCGAAGTGTTTACTTACTCGAAGCGACGTACGCACAACCAGCAAACAGAATTGCGGTACGGGCAGGCTTTCCTTTCTTCGTCGGTCGCAAACTTGTCGCAAGGGCCGCAAGTCAACTCCCAAGGAACCGGATTTTCCCAGTTATCGAATTTCTCGACACCGGCGTGACGAAGCGCGCTGATGGTCAGTGGGTTCTGCGTCACAGCGAAACCGACGTGACCGATGAGTCCTGGTAGCTTGGCTGTGAATTCACAGACAAGATCGCCGAATCCTTGGCCTCGCCATTTTGGATTGACCCAGAGCGAACCGAACTCGAAGTAACCATCAGCGACTGGCCAAGCAGCAAAAAAGCCGACAGTTTCTCCTTCATAGGTAAGAAGGAGGGCCAGTCCTTGTTCGAAGACTTTCCGAAGATTCTCCGGCTCGATCCGCGAACCGAGAATGTGTTTCTCGAGCCGCATGGCCGCAGAGAGTTTTTGCCACACCGAGTCAAGAACCGGCTCGGAAGTTTGTTGAAGGTGAAGACCAACGGTCAACTTTTTCATTTTGTTCTCCGATGAAACCAGAACGAATTTTGAGAGAAGCCAAACCCGAGGTATTCGATACTCACCTCCTAAAAAACAAAAACCCTGGAGAATTCCAGGGTTTCATTTTTCGTGGGTGAAAATCACGCAACGCAAAACACCGAAATTCTCTTGAAGAAAATTTCGCGACGGCAGATAGAGATTATGTTTTGGTTGCGAATCATAATGACTTATTTTTAGCATGCGATTTTTTTGGTGTCAAATCACGTGGCAAGATCCCTCTCCCTTCGACTCGGCTCAGGGCCATGAGACCTATCGAATGGCTGGCTCGGGATGACGGGTGGGTTGGAATGTCAAATTTCCAATGTCAAATGACAAATGATGGAATTTATTATAATAGAAATTTAACCTCCACACTTAGACATTGGAAATTGGTCATTAGACATTTCCAACATCACCCCATCCCCAACTTTTCCACAACTAGACGATTGACAAACGCAAAAAAAGCGGGTAAAATTTCTGGTATTAAGATATCATGAATGTCAGCCCAAGGGCTGGCGTTTTTTGTTGGAGTATTAGTAGGCACTATAGGCTTGGAAAAATATTTTAAAGAAATAAACTCCCTGCCCTTAATGCCCCTTAACGCGAGGGCAAACGCACCAACTATTTGTGTCCACAAGGCAGTCTCACTTAAATCCCCAATAAAAATGGAATTTATAATTCAAATGAGAGAAAGTCGTATAT
>JAGVPA010000088.1 GCA_020052445.1 bacterium | reverse complement strand
GGAGTGATGGAGTGATGGAGTGATGGAGTGATGGAGTGATGGAGTGATGGAGTGATGGAGTGATGGAGTGATGGAGTGATGGATTCTACTCTATCCGTCATCCCGAGCCAGAGAGGGATCTCGCCTCGTAATCCTAAATTAATAATCATTTTAACTTACTTTATAATTTTAAAAATATTATGGACATAATCCCAAATAAAAAATCCTTTTTTGATCTTTTGTCATCTAAGCAGGCTTTTGCTCTTGGTTGTGTGGCTACGGTTTTGGTTTCGGGTACGATTGGCTGCTTGGTGCTTGGTTCTTATGTTTGGAAGGGAACTGGCGGACCTTCTGGTACAACTGTCGCTGCAGCCAATACAGTAGCGGCTGTTAATACAGCCGCGGCCGCCGGTACAGCTAGTGGTTCATTAACCAGCGCGGTTTCTGGAACCTTGGCCCCAGTTACAGCCGTCGACCATGTTACTGGATCTGGTGATGTTTCCTTGGTTATTTATTCTGACTTCCAATGTCCTTACTGCAAGAGTTTTGACACCTCGATTCAACAGGTGGTTAAAGAATATTCCACTAAAGTAAAAGTCGTCTTCAGAAATTTTCCCTTGTCTTTTCATGAAAACGCCATGGATGCAGCCGAAGCAGCTGAATGCGCTGGCGAGCAAGAAAAATTTTGGGAGTATGCAGAAAAATTATTCGTAAATCAGACTACGCTTGGAGAAGATCTTTACAAGTCGATTGCCACCGAAGTTGGACTCAACACCGGAACCTTTGATACCTGTCGTTCTTCAGACAAAATGTTAACAGCTATTCAAGAAGATCAAACCACCGCCTCAGCTGCCGGTGTGCGCGGCACTCCAGCTTCTTTCGTGATTGGTAAAGATGGAGTAGCCGAACAGGTTAAGGGCGGTGCGGTACCTTTTGCAACATTGAAAACTTTGTTGGATCAAAAATTGGCTAAGTAAATTTAGTTTTAAAAACACTTCGGATTTTCCGGAGCGTTTTTGTTAACGGACTTTTAGTGTCCAAACAAAGAAAAAAAGTTTATCTCGCAGATCTTTATGAACACAAGTTGTCCACACCCCCGATTTTGCTATTGAAATGAAGTTTTTTTTGTGATAAAATATTTTTGATTTAAAAAATATAATTTCTTTTTCTTTAAAAAAGAAAAATAACTCTTCAAATATGGCGCAAATTTTCAGAAAGGGTCTCTTCAAAGTGTTGCCAGGGTCGGTGGCAATACTTATGGTTTTAACCCTAGTGATTACGTTCTGGCAGTCAATGCCGGTTAATAACGCTCGAGCGGTAGCCGGTGACGGTGCAACTAGCAGCATTCAATTATTAGATACTGTAGTTGTCAATGGTAAAATCGACAGGATTACTTTTTCAATAGCTAATCCTAACGGAGAAACCTGGGCTTTGAAAGGAGCCTTGCCGTACGGTCTTTCTGTTACATACGGCGGAGTTGGTGACGTCGCAATATCATCGGTTGCGATTACTTCTCTTGCCACAGCTAATCCTGTAACAATTCAGGTTGATCTTGATGAATCTGACCCGCAGCTTCTTCAAAACACAGCTGCAAGTGCTGTGGAACTTATTTATACCCAGACATCAACTTGGAATGCTTGTAATACCGCAGCTGAAAATGGTATTTGTGATGGGATAGACGAACAGATGAACGCAATTGCCACAGGTGATACCGGTGCGACTGATACTGAAGCAGATGGTGCGGCGCCTTATCTTATTTCGGCAACATATTCCGATACCTTTAGTGTTGATGGAAAAGTAGATCAAGTTGTTTACGTTTTTTCAGAATCAACAACTTGGAATTTGGTGGCAGATTCAGCCTTTTCGATTGCTGGTGATATCAATCTAACCGGTTTTTTTGCACCTTCTGAATGTACAGCTTCGCCAGCGACTACTTATACTTGTACTGATGACGGTACCGGTACGGTTGATGCTGATTCAAATGAAACCGGTAAACAAACTGTTGGTGGAGTAGAACCTTCGTTTACTTACACAAATAACAGTAATAGAATTAATGACACAATAAACAACACCGCCACCTTTACTAAAGCTTTAACTGACAGTGCTGTTCCGATAGTAGTAATTTCAGATGGTCAAGCTGGCACAGTTAACGATGCCGACATGACCGTTCTCTATACTTTTGAATTTACTGAAGCGGTTCAGAATTTCACTACCGACGATGTTACCTTAAACGCCGGAGGTGCCAAGGGTGCCTTTACAGCTGTCGATGATGATACCTACACCTTATTAATCACCGCCACCGATGACAGCGTTACCAACATCAGCCTGACAGTTGTCAAAGATGCTTTCACCGATCTCAACTCCAACGCCATGGCGGCCAACTCGACCGATGCCAACCAGACTGTTGATACCAGAAACCCGACGGTCGTCATTACCGATGATGATTTAGATATCTTAAACGACGCTGATGCTGAAACAACCTATACCTTTGAATTCAGCGAAGACGTTACCGGTTTCACAACCGCTGACGTCACCGTTACCGGTGGCGCCAAAGGTCTTTTCACCGCGACCGACGGCAACACCTATACTTTGGTCGTGACCGCCACCGATGATTCTGTCACCAACATTAGCGTGACCGTCTCCAATGCCGATTTGATCGATGCCAACAGCAACCTCATGGCGGCCGAGACAGCCGATGCCAACCAGACTGTTGATACCAGAAACCCAACCGTTACCACGGCAATCATGAAAGATACCAACGGAGATGGACAAATAGATCGAATATCATTTACTTTTTCTGAAAATCTTCAGGATACAGCCGCTGGTGCAAACGGTTTTGATGTAACTTCAGTGGCCAACCACGGAACTTGTAATGCAGAAACCGCAGATCCGGCAGTTAGCACATCTCTTAATCTTGATTTTTCATGTTCTTCGGTCTATACGGCAATCGGTGATTTGACAGCTGGATTTACGGCCAATGCTGGAATATTGGATGCGGCTGGAAACCAAATGGTTAGCACAAGCTTTACCGCCGCCTCCTCTCCGGCCATTACCGACCAAGCCGCTCCTGTCTACGTTTCTTCCCAAACCCTGGACAACAACAGCAACGGCACAGTTGATTATGTAAAAGTTACTTATTCAGAAGCTGTTCTTGATTCTTCGGTAGCAGCCGGTGACTTTGAAACCGGTATCGCTGATACTACAAGCGGTAATTTAACTGAATCTTTTGCTTCGACTATTCCTTCCGGTGCCGGAATCTTAGAAACAGATTCGGCTAACGATGCTTATCTTTTTATTGGTATTACAAGCAGTCTTGAAACAATTTCCACCAATAAAACCGATTACACAATTAAGATTCAACAAATTGGAGCCATAACAGATGCGGCTACTAACAGCTTGGCTTCCTTTACCCTGAAAACTTCAACCGATGGCGCTTATCCAATCTTGGTTTCTGCCACAAAGTCTTTGTCCAGCAGTCAAGATGTTTTGACCTTTGTTTATTCCGAGGTCATGACAGTAACCGACGGCGCCTCGACGGCAACAAAAGGCGATATTACGACAGCGGGAACCGTAGCCGGTTTTGGTTCGTTTGGAACCACCGGTGATGTAACGGTTCCAACCCTTAAAAACACCGTCTCCGGAAACGGAACAGCCACAATTAGTGTGGTTTTGGCAGCTGAAGTCGGCGGTTACCTGAATAACACTTCAACAACCGAACCTTCAGGCACCTTTACCCCGGTGGCGGCCGCCGCTTTGGTTGACGCCGCCGCTTTGCAAGTCAATGCCGCTCATACAGTTACGGCTGTTAGTGGTTCGGCTTGGGATTTGGTTCAGCCAACCATTACATCGGTAACCTTAGCTGATGTCGCCGGGAATAACGGAAAAGTTGACCAAGCCACAATCGTTTTTTCTTCGACAATGCGTGATGCAAACATAACTAACGGCGATGCGCTTTTAGGTGGCGGGGTGCATTCAGGAACCTTCACAACCGGTACAGCCAACGACGCAACAACCGTCTTTAACTTAACCGCCGATACCTTAGACGTTAACACGGCTGCTAACGCTGCTCAGTTTACTTATTCCGGTGTAACTACCCCTGTCACTGACTTGGCCGGAAACCTTCTTAACACCGCAACCGATGGTGTAATTGTCGATGCTGATGCTACAGAAATTGACGGTGCCTCTCCAGTTCTTACTACGGTGGTTCTGTCAAATTCAGGAACTCGAAACCGAGTGTCTTTCACCTATTCAGAAGCCATGTATGTTACAAATGATGCTTCAACCACAGCGACTGGCGATGTCACATCAGTCGGAACCGTGGCCGGTCTCGGTGACTTTGCTACAAACGGCGATGTAACTGTTACCACTCTAAAAAATACAATCAGTGGAAACGGTACCACAACAATTTATGTTGATTTAGCTGGTGAATTTTATGGTTATCTTGATGGTACTTCAACAACCGAACCAAGTGGCGACGTTTCACCTTTGGCCAGCGCTGGAGTTCTTGATGCTGTTGGTCGTCAAACAAATACTTCCGGAGCCGCAGTCGCACCAAGTGGTGGTGCTTCATGGGATTTAACCAAACCAACTATCGCCTCCGTTACAATTTCCGATCAAACGGGTAATGGAAAAATCGATCGCGCGGTTGTGGTTTTCGACGAGGCTGTTCATGATGGTTATATTTGGCACGATGAAGCAACCTTAGGTGGAGAAGCGGGCACTTTTACGACCGGTACAGCTAATGACACCACGACAACCTTTAACTTAACTAGCGATTCCGCTCTTACAATCGATACTTCAGCTACAGCCGCTGGTTTCCTTTATACTGGTGCCTCTGTAAAAATTGTCGACTTGGCCGGAAACTTACTTAATACAACTACAGACGGCACAATTGTCGCGGCCGATGTGGTGGAAACTGACGGCGCTAATCCAATTATTAAAACATTCACATATCTTGATGGTGACGGCGACGGAAAGATTGACCAAATTACCGCGGCTTATTCAGAAACCGTGGCGGCCGGTTCGGTTCTTCGAGCCAATGATTTAACCTTAACAAACGTTGGTGACTTTACCGCCGCAGCTTTCGGAACTAATACCACTGATCTTATTACCGGTTCGGTTGCCAGTACCACAGTTACTCTTGGGACAGAAGCAACCGCTGTTGATACTGCTGATGCTTCAGGTACGATCGCAATTACTTCCCAGTACGCCTTTTCGCTAACAGATGGAACCAATACAAACACAACGCTTGGTGCTCAAACCAATGCCACATTTGTCGACGATGCCGCTCCGGTTGTTTCCTCAGTTACGCCAGCTGATTCGGCTACAAACATAAGTCGTTCGGCCAGCTTGGTTATCACCTTCTCAGAACCAATGGCTACAACATTTAATGAAGACACTCAGTATGATGTAACAACCGATCCGGGAGATTTCACTAAAACTTGGAGTTCAAGCAATTCGGTTGTTACACTGGCTCACGCCTTGCAGTTTGGTTGTACTGCCACGGTTGCCGTAACCACTGCCGAGGCGACAATTCTGGCTGCAGATGTTGGTGCAAAGGCTCTTGTTACAACCGGCCCTTCCGACGGTGATTGGTCTTTCACAACCGCTTCTTGCGGTAGCACGGGCGGCGGCGGCGGTGGATCGTCCACTGCCACTTCAACCACTCCGGTCGTAACCCTAACCTCACCCGATGGCGGTGAATCCCTAACCGGTGGTGAAGTCCAAAATGTTACCTGGACAACCTCTGGTAGCGGTATGGACACCGTCGGTATCTACTACTCCGCCGATAACGGTTCCACCTATAACCTTGTTGCCTACAACCTAAACAAGAGTCTTGGAACATACGCTTGGACTCTGCCGAACATCGATTCTGAAACCGTTCTCGTTAAAATAATCGCTTACGATTCCGGCAAAGGCAATCTTGATTCCGATGTTTCTACCGCTTTCGAAATTTCAGCTGTCTCCGAAGAAACGATAGTCGACGAAGAAGAAACTCCGGCTGAGGAAGCGACTACCACCGATGATGAAGGAAGAACGGTAGCTATCGATTCCGGTGAAACCGGTCCATCGCCAGTTACCGGCGAAGACGAAGCCATCTCAACCGTCGTAACCGGTCAATACATTCGTGGTTATTCCTTCAACACCATTTACTACATCGATGAAAACAACGAACGTCGGCCTTTCTGGGACTCCAACACCTTCTTCACCTATGCTGATTCTTTCGATGAAGTTGTTTGGGTAACTGACGCCACTCTGCCAACCATGACCCTTGGGGCACCAATGCTGCCAAAAGTCGGTGTCGTCCTGGTCAAAATCCAATCCGATCCTAAAGTCTATGCCATCGACACCGGCGATGTACTCCGCTGGGTACCAACCGAAGAAGTGGCCATCAGCCTTTACGGATCTGCTTGGGCCGACTATGTCATTGATCTTGAACCAACAACTTTCGCTCGTTTCACTGTCGGTGACGATATGGCAGAGAGCGATTTGGTTGATCTCGATATAATGAAAACTAGAATGGAATTGGCCGCACTCGCGCAATAAGAATAGTCCGAATAAAAACCCGCCGAGAATTTTCTTGGCGGGTTTTTGGTCCCTGCTATTGATGTAAGGTTTTTTGTATGTTAAGATATTTTTAAAGAAATTAACTTTTCAAATATGGCACAAATCTTTAAAAAGAGCTTTTCTAATTCTGAGGAATTGTCATGGTTAGTGGCAATACCTATGGTTTTAACCCTTGCAATCGTTTTTTGGCAGGCCATGCCGATTAAGGAGGCCAAAGCAGCGGTTGGTGATGGAGTATCTTCGGATATTTGGTTATTAGATACTAATTCTAACGGAAAAATCGATCGACTTACCGTAAATATCACCAATCCAAATTTTGCCACTGAACAAATGGTGGTTAATCCAAACACGGTAGCAAATTGTTTGGATGTCCAATATGGCGGACAGGATATCACGATTTCCGGTACACCAACAATAACAACGGGAGTAAATCCGGCAGTTTTGACGATTAATTTAGACGAATCCGATCCACAACTGGTTGTGGATACAGACGGAGTAAGTAGCGATAACAAAATGGAGCTTATTTATACGGGAATGTCGTTCGGTCAGTGTATTGATGACGGAAATGATGAAGATTTGAACAATATCGTGACAGGAGATTTTGATGAATTTGGAATTGATAATGAAATAGATGGTGCTAAACCAGTTATTAGTACTGTCACTTATAAAGATAATAGTGGTGATGGAAAAATTGATGGTTTAACAATCGCTTTTTCTGAATGGGTTACTTCTAATTCAACAATTAAACCTAGGGATATTCAATTAACCTCAGCTGGTGATTTTACAACCGCGGCTATTGGCGGAAACGCTGATAATCTGATAGTCGCCACTGTTATGAGTGTTAATTTGACTTTAGGGACGCCATCTACTGTATTTGACACAAAAGATGACAGTGGAACTTTTGCTATCGGATTAGTTGGTGGCCCCGCTTGGACACTGGAAGATAATTCCGACATGTTAAATAGTCAGACAACAACTTTAGGTAGCGCCATAACATATATTGACGGTGCCGCACCATTCTTGGTTTCGGCTTTATATAAAGATGTAACATTGGTTGATGGTACCGTCGATCGTGTCGATGTAACTTTCTCCGAAGCTGTCACTTTAGATGAATACGATGCCGCCGACTGGACATTTGGAAACAATACCGTTCTATCCTTGGCTGATACAGCCGCCTCAACTAACAGTGCTGATGTCCGTTTAATTGTTACGGCCACTGCCAACATAACTGGTGATGGTGGTACAGTTCCAACCATTACTTATACAAACGGTGCCACAGCCAATAGTCTTCATGATGCCGCCAACAACAACACTGTCACCTCTGTCGCCACGAATACCACCGACGGCGCTGCACCATATCTTATTTCCGCCACCTATTCTGATTCTCAAACCAGCGGTACCGGATATGGTGAAATTGATCGAATTACTTTGGTTTTTACAGAAAATACCAACTTCACTTTTAATTTAGCTGATTGGGAATTTTTTTCGATAGGCGATGTGGCAATGGGCAGTGGTTTTCAAACAGCTGATTGTTTAGGAACCGGTACGACCACAATTGTTTGTACAGATGCTGATAACAGTAGTTTGGGTTCCGGAATAAATAAAACCGGCAAACAAACAGCGGCTGGAACTGAACCAATTTGGTATTATACAAACAATGCCAACAGAGTTACAGACGGTACCAATCATATGGGTGCGATTTCTAAAACATTAGTCGACGGCGCCGCCCCTATGCTTGCCTCTTCAACCCCAACTGCTAGTTATGCCGGTTATTCCAGAACCGGTGATATTGTATTAACTTTTTCGGAAGTAATGGAAGATACTGGTGAAACAGCAGTTAATTTAACCAACGTGACCGCATCTCCAACCTGGGGAACACCAATTGTTTCATCTGACGTTAATGATGTGGCTTGGACTTTTGATCCCTCGGTTACTTTTGCTTCCCATACTTCATATACCATAACCATTTCTTCGAGTATTAAAGATAATTCAGCCGCGGCTAATGCTATTGGAACAACTGTTCTTACCTTTACTTCAGCTTCAGGCGGCGGTTCTGTCAGCGGTGGATCGTCCACTGTCACTTCAACTACCCCGGTCGTCACCCTTACCACCCCAGTCGGCGGTGTCAATCTAACCAGTGGCGACGTCCAAAATGTCACTTGGACCACCAGCGGCAGTGGTATAGATACCGTCGGTATCTATTACTCCGCCGACAATGGTTCCACCTACAACCTTGTCGCCTACAACCTAAACAAGAGCCTCGGAACCTACGAATGGACTCTGCCAAACATTGATTCAGAAACCGTTCTCGTCAAAATAATCGCTTACGATTCCGGCAAAGGCAATCTTGATTCTGATGTTTCTACCGTTTTCTCAATCACGGCTTCTTCGGAAACAGTTGCTGAAGCAGAAACTCCAGCTGAAGATATCCTTGCCACCGATGATGAAGGCAGAACCGTCGGCACCGACTCGGGTTTAACCGGCCCATCTCCGGTCACGGGCGAAGATGAAGTTATTTCCACTGTCGTGGCAGGCGAATTCATTCGCGGCTATTCCTTCAATACTATCTATTATATCGATGAAAACAACGAACGTCGTCCATTCTTGGATACTAATAGCTTTTTTACCTATGCCGATTCTTTTGATGAAGTGGTCTGGGTAACTGATGCCACTTTACCAACAATGACTCTGGGCGCTCCAATGTTACCAAAAGTCGGTGTCGTCCTGGTCAAAATCCAATCCGATCCCAAAGTTTATGCCATCGACACCGGTGACGTACTCCGTTGGGTACCAACCGAGGAAGTGGCCATCAGTCTTTATGGATCTGCTTGGGCTGATTATGTCATCGATCTTGAATCAACAACTTTCGCCAGGTTCTCAGTCGGTGATGATATGACAGAGAGCGACTTGGTTGATCTCGATATCATGAAGACCAGAATGGAACTGGCCGCATCGGCATGGTAAAAATAAAATAAACAAAAATCCCGTTGAGAAATTCTCAATGGGATTTTTAATATAAATTTTATGTTGTGGCCCGCCATGATCGAGTGAGGGATGAGGAAACGGTGAGTCCTTCGACTCGGCTCAGGGCATTCGCCTACAGCAGTAACAATACAGCTGTAGTCGAATGGTGGGCGCAAGAGGATTCGAACCTCTGACCTTCACAATGTCAATGTGACGCTCTAACCAACTGAGCTATGCGCCCGTTTTTTTATCTTAGCGAAGTTGGTTTAGTGATACCAACCGCGAACCGGCTTCCTTACTTAGACATTTGGCATTGGAAATTGGTTGTTTCCAACAGCGTGGTTATTTTAGTATAGGTTTTTGATAGTGTCAAACGGTTTTACTGCCACCAACCAATCCCACAATTTTCTCAATAATCATTTTTTCCGCCTCGACAATAGAATTGTTTTCCAGACAAATATGAGCTTCTTCCTTGGTACCTGACGAAGCGAATGAGGCTGAAAGAGCTCGAGCGTCGTGTGGTGATTCGGCGCGAATTATGCCGCAAATATGTCGAGCGCGATTTTCGTAAAGAACCAGAATGATGTTGGAGTCAGGTGAACAAGAGATGAGCTCGTCGATGACGTCTGGCAAATCTTCTTCTTTGGCACCGGCGTGGAGAAAATCTTGCTGCGAGAGAAGTGTCCAGACGATTTTATTCATTGAATCGGATTTGAGACGAGCGAGAGCACGACCCCAAAGACGAAGAGTTTGAACAGAGCGAGTTTGAAACAAGTGTTTGACGATGTCGTGTCGATTGGCACCGAGTGAGACGAGACGACTGGCCGTGTCTAAAGTTTTGTGAGTGAGGTGAGGTGTTCTGAAGCTTCGAGTTTTGGCAATAATTCCGGTCAGAAAAGCTGTGGCGATCTCTGCATCGATTAAAGCTGGGTTGATTGAGTGAACGAGTTCAAAACAAACTTCGCCAATGGCTGAAGCGGTAAGATCGACGTGATTTATTTGGCCAAAATGTTCGTTACCGGCGGAATGATCGATGTTGATGATGGGGGTGCGGAAGAAAAAATCTTTGTGGTTGTGGTAAATATGAGCGCAGGCTTCGAGGTCTGGTGAACCGAGACAGATGATCAGATCGTGACGGTATTCGGAATGAGAAACCGTGACATCTTTTTCGTTCCACGAGCCTTGATAGGGAACAAGGGAAATAAAAAGCCGCCCGTCTTTTTCCTCATGACTAAGGTTTTGGACGCGCGTTTTGCTGGTGTCGATTTCGACCACCAAGCGGCGCATATTTTCAACCGATGGTTTGACGCGATCGATGTTCGGTAAAAATCCAAGATTGACCGGGGTTGAATTGTCGGCGGTGACGATTTCTGATTTTTTGCCCAGGCTGTCGATGACTTTAGAAAGTCCGACGGCACTAGCAAAACCATCGGCGCCAGCACCACGTGGTAAAACCAAAAGTGGTGAGGAACTCCGATTGATTGTGTCGAAAATTTGTTTAGAAGTTTCGGAAACCATGCTGGTTAGATTAGCTGTCTAGGACATTACATTCTCTCTCTTTTCCCCAAAGCATGGAAGGGTGTCGAGGGGATATCTTAGCGGGTGGCGGGGTTTTGGTCAACCCCTCGAGTTGCCTCGGGGTCTTCGAGGGGCAACCGTGTCCCCACTATGTCGGCAATAGCCTTTTTATCATGAGGAATAATCATTAGGTTTTCCAGATCTTCGGTTAAAAACCAGTCCATTCCTTGGCCTTCGTTAAGTGTGATAGGTGTTTGCTTTTCGAACGGGGCGGTGAATATCCACTTTTTTCCCTGTGGATCAAAATCGTCGGAAAAATTTTGTTCTAAGGCCAATTGATAATCGACGACATTGATACCAAGTTCTTCTTTGGTTTCCCGAATCATGGCTTGTTCCGGAGTTTCGGAATTATTGATACCGCCGCCAAAAAATCCCCAGTAAAGCGGAAAACGTCGAGCCTTTTCATCACGATGTTGAAGTAAGAATTTTCCGTCGGCTCGAATAAGGAGCAGTCCGGCGGCTTTGCGAAGGGGCATAAGATTTCTTGTAAAAAAGAAAGATTTTTGGTACGCTGTCTCGTTCTATTGTAGGAGGAAATATGAGCAAGTACAAGGAACAATTTCGTCCAGGTTCGAGCCACGAGATAATAAGTGGGTGGATAAGACCAGGCTCATCTGTACTTGATGTCGGTTGCGGAACCGGTTATTTGGCAAAGTGTTTATTGGAATGCGGGTGCAGTGTCATGGGTCTTGAGGGTGATGCTGAAAATGTTGTCTGTGCCAGACGTCGAGGAGTGACTGTCGAACAGACCGATTTGAATAACTTTGGTGAACTGTTCGATTTGATTGGAGACAGATGTTTCGATTATGTTGTCTGTGCTGATGTTTTGGAACATCTTGAGGCACCATGGAATCTTTTGCGGATGCTAAGACGAAACATTTCTGGTAGCCTGGTTGTTTCCATACCAAACGTGGCACATTGGTCAGTGCGCAGAGATTTGTTGTTTGGTCGGTGGAGTTATACTAAAACTGGAATTTTAGACCAGACTCACTTACGGTTTTTTACGCATGAGACGGCAACCGTTCTTCTAAACCAGTCAGGTTATGAAGTTGTGCGTGAAGACTGCACACCTCATCCTATGACTGTCCCTTCACTGATTTACCGTGATGAGTGGCCACACCGAATTAACCGTGTAGTTTCTTGCTTACGACCAAGCTTGCTGGCCATGCAGTTCGTTTTTGAGGCCAGACCGTAGACACGCGAGTGATTTTTTCTGAAATTGCTCGTTTTTTTTCCCTCTTCCAAAAAAACCGCAAAATTACGTATACTTTTTCTATTATGTTAGACAAACGAGAGATGTCCAAGGCTTACGAGCCGGGCGAACATGAAGATAAAATTTATGCCGCTTGGCTGGAAAGGCTTGAGGAGGAGAGGCCGATCTATTGACAATTATACATTTGGACATGATTTTATATCTCTTCAGCCTATTCCTCCGATCGGTATTGAAGTGTTGTTTGACAGAACTTTAATTTTAGAATAAAATAAGTCTATAAAAAGTGCACCTAATTTTTATGCCAAAAATTTATATAAAAAAGTTGTTAAATAAGCCATATTATTACCTGAGTGAACTGGTGCGTATTGAAGGAAAAAATAAAAAAATTCAGGTTTATCTTGGAAAAAATATCCCTAAGGATTTGTGGGAGTATTATTGTAAATTATTAGAAAAAGAAAAATTTTTTGTTAAAAATAATTTAAATCGTTTATTTGTTTTAGACGAAATTTTTAACAAAATATCGGTCGGCAGGCTAGAAGATTTAAGGCTAGATTTAAAATACAAAATGATGGATTTATCGGATTTTAAAAAAGAACGGCTATGGACGCGCTATGCCGTTCAGTTTATTTTTGAGTCTAATGCTATTGAAGGCAGTCGGTTGAGTCAGAAAGAAGTCGAGGCCATTGTTCAAAAAGGCTATATTAAAAAGATCATGGAACGTCGAGAAATCAAAGAAGTAAAAAATTCCATCGAGGCTTTTAATATTATTCGTGGGAAAAATTTTAAACTGAATCAACATACTATAATAAATTTGCATAAATTATTGGTGGCCGGTTTAGACATAAAGACCGGTTATAAAAAAGTCGATATCGTTGTTAATAACAAAATCACCACTCCGGCCGGGCGGGTCAGAGCGGATATGAACGAATTATTGATTTGGTTTAAGAAAAATAAAAAGAACCGAAGGCACCCCACAGCCTTAGCTGCCGATTTTCACCAGCGCTTTGAAAGAATCCATCCGTTTGAAGATGGTAACGGCCGAATCGGGCGGCTTCTTTTTAATTTTATTTTATTGCAATATGGCTATCCGCCGATTTTGTTTTTGTATCAAAATCGCCGGGCTTATTTTGAGGCCTTGAATCAAGCCGATGATGGCCGAAAAAACAAATGGTATCGGCAGGTGTTGAAGATTTATAAAAATAGTCTTAGGTGGTTTTTAAAAGAATTTGAATAAATAATTCTACCCAATAATCACTTCAGAAGTCAGTCTCTTCCAAAAAACCACAAAATTACGTATACTTTCTCTATTATGTTAGACAAACCAGAGATGCCCAAGGCTTACGAGCCGGGCGAACATGAAGATAAGATTTATGCCGCTTGGCTGGAAAGTGGTTTTTTTAATCCAGACAACTTGCCAGGGGAGAGGAAAGAAAGTTTTTCCATGGTTTTGCCACCACCAAACGTCACTGGTGTTCTCCATTTAGGTCACGCCGCCATGCTGGCTATTGAAGACGCTATGACTCGTTTTGCTCGTATGAATGGCAAACGAGCTCTTTGGGTGCCTGGTACTGATCATGCGGCTATCGCCACTCAGACTAAGGTTGAGAAACTTTTGATAAAAGATGGAATTGAAGATCCTCGTCGCACCCTTGGTCGCGAAGAATTTTTGAATCGGGTCAAAAAGTTTGCTTCAGAATCGCATGACACTATTGTTCACCAAGTCAAAAAAATGGGTGCCTCACTCGATTGGTCACGCGAAGCCTATACTCTCGACGAAGATCGAAATAAGGCCGTGAACACGGTTTTCAAAATGATGTACGACGACGGTTTAATTTATCGTGGTCATAGAGTTATTAATTGGTGTCCTCGTTGTAAATCAACTTTGGCTGATGATGAAGTTCAACACAAAGAAACTGTTGCTAAATTTTATGCTTTTAAATACGACAAAAATTTTCCAATTTCCATTTCTACTACTCGTCCAGAAACCAAGCTCGGTGACACAGCCGTAGCTGTTCATCCAACCGATGAACGATATCAAAAATTTATCGGTCAAATTTTTGAAGCTGATTTTTGCGGTCAGAAATTAAAAATCAAAATCATCGCCGACGAAGCGGTTGATCCGGCTTTTGGTACCGGTGCGCTTGGCGTTACTCCAGCCCATAGTCAAATCGACGCTGACATGGCTTACAAAAATGAACTGTCATTCATTCAGGTTATTGGTGAAGACGGTTTAATGACTGCCGAGGCCGGAAGCTTTGTTGGTTTGTCGGTTTTAGAAGCTCGAGAAAAAATTATTGAGTCACTCCGTAATTCAGGTTTGATTGAAAAAGAGGAAGAAGTGCCACAAAATTTGTCAGTTTGTTACCGTTGCGAAACTCCAGTCGAACCACTGCCAAAACTTCAATGGTTTATTGGTGTAAATCGACCATTCAAATTTCACGCCTCCGTCCACGCACCGATTGAAGGTATCGTTGAGGGTCAGGAAGTGACCTTGAAACAATTAATGCAACACGTGGTTCGGACAAATCAAATAAAAATCATGCCGGAACAGTTTGTTAATACTTATTTTCACTGGATCGATAATCTTCGCGATTGGAACATTAGTCGCCAAATTTGGTTTGGACATCAGGTGCCGGTTTGGTATGAACCCCCACCCCTAACCCCTCCCCCAGGGTGGGAGGGGAAAATATTTGTTGGGTTGGAATCGCCGGGTGAAGGTTGGATTCGGGACGAAGACACCCTCGACACTTGGTTCAGCTCCGGCCTTTGGACGTTCTCAACTCTTGGTTGGCCAGACAAAACCAAAGATTTTGAGATGTATCATCCGAACACCATCATGGAAACCGGTTATGATATTCTTTTCTTTTGGGTGGCGCGGATGATTCTTATGACCACTTACGCCATTGGCGAAGTGCCTTTTAAGAATGTTTATCTTCATGGTTTGGTGCGCGACGAGCATGGCAAGAAAATGTCCAAGTCACTCGGGAATGCGATCGATCCTTTATTGGCGATTGAAAAATACGGCGCTGACGCCACTCGGCTTTCTTTGGTCATTGGCACCAGCCCGGGTAACGACATGAAAATGTCGGAGGAGAAGATCGCTGGTTTTCGGAATTTTACGAATAAGCTGTGGAATATCGCACGTTTTTCTTTAATGAATATTGATAAAGTTGATATTGATGCTAAACCAAATATAAAATCCGACTACGATCAAAGTATTATTGATAAATTAGAAAATTTAAAGTGCAGGGTAACTAACGCGTTGGAAAATTATCAATTTTCTTTTGCTGGCGAAGAACTTAGAGATTTCACCTGGAGTGAATTTGCAGACAAATATTTAGAGGTGACAAAAATTGAGAAAGATAAGTCTCAGAATCTTAATTATATTTTAAACACCATTTTGAAGCTCTGGCATCCTTTTATGCCATTCGTGACCGAAAAAATATGGCAAGAAATGTACGGGGAAAAGAACTTTTTGATGGTTGAATCTTGGCCGCTTGCTAGACAGTTCGAGGACCATACTGAAGCCATGAGGAATACTGACATCATTGACGATTTGGTAAATAAAGTATTGTCTCGACGAGGTGATTTAAAAATTGAACCTAAAACTTTGGTTAATGCGACTGTATTTGTTTACGAAAACGAAACTGCGAAATTATTGGAGAGAAATAAAAAAAATATTTTAGTTAGATCTAGAATGGAAGATTTTCAGATTACTTCACAGCAAGATTCAACTTTTGGGACAACGATGGTTCCGTTTAATGGTGGTAGCGTCCATGTCTCATTTTCTATGTCGGAAGAAGACAGAAACAAAGAAAAAGATCGTCTAACCAAAGAACTCGAGAACGTCGAAAAATATCTTGTGACTTTAGAAAAGCAATTATCCAACGAAGAATTCGTGGCCAAAGCACCAGCCAAGGTCATCGAAGGTTTGAAACAAAAACAAGACGAAGCCAACAAAAAATCCACTGGTCTTAAACAACAATTGGAAAATTTATGAGTGTAAAAATTGACCCAAAAGCCGTAGACGAAGTTTTGTCTCGCGGTGTCGATGAGGTTATCGTTAAAGAAAAACTTCGTGAAAGGATGCTTTCTGGCGAGGTTTTGCGAATCAAACTAGGTATTGATCCAACTAGTCCGAATTTGCATATTGGTCGTTCGGTGCCGCTTTTGAAATTACGAGATTTTCAAGAACTCGGCCATCAGATTGTTTTAATTGTTGGTGATTTTACTGGTGTTATCGGTGACACTTCGGATAAAGAAAGTGAGCGACCAATGCTTGAAAAAGAAAAAGTTGAAGAAAATTTAAAAAATTATGTAGCCCAAGCCGGAAAAATTATTGATATTGAAAAGTGTGAAGTTCATCGTAACAGTGAATGGCTCGGAAAACTCGGTTATGGCGAAATCGGTGTTCAAGCCGATCAGTTTTCTTTAGCTGAATTTATTAGCCGAGAAAATATTCGTCGTCGTCTGGACGCTGGAACTCGAGTTTCTTTGCGAGAATTGTTGTATCCATTAATGCAAGGTTACGATTCAGTTGAAATTAAAGCCGATGTTGAAATTGGTGGAACTGACCAAAGATTTAATTTGTTGGCCGGTCGGAATCTTCAAGAATATTACAAACAACGACCACAAAACATAATCATGAATCCTTTAATCGAAGGAACTGATGGAAGAAAAATGAGTTCGAGTTGGGGAAACACTATTAATTTAACTGCCGAGCCAGATGATATGTTTGGTAAGGTAATGTCGATTTCCGACGATTTGATTATTAGATATTTTACTTTTGTCACTAGGATTTCGATGGATAAGGTAAAAGGTTACGAAGAAAATTTGCGTTCCGGAACAAATCCACGCGACGTCAAAGCCGATTTGGCTTTTGAAATTGTTAAAATGTATCATTCCGAAGAATCGGCGACTCAAGCTCGAGAAAATTTTGATAAACTCTTCAAAGACAAAGAAATTCCTGATGACATGCCAGAGTTTCATCTGGGCTCGAAAAACATTCTTGATGTTTTGATAGAAACAAAATTGGCCACCTCAAAAGGCGAAGCTCGTCGTTTAGTTGATGGTGGTGGAGTCAAAGTCGCCGGCGAAGTGGTTTCTGATTACGGATTTATGATTGAACCGACAGTAGAAGGAACAATTGTTCAAAAAGGAAAACGCGGCTTTGTTAAGGTGTTTTAGAGACGGTTAGTCGCAGAATAACGGCGATCGCCGTTATTCTGTGACTTAATTATTTTCGTAAATTATGAGTACGTATTCCGAAGCCAAACAAAAAATCATCAAAGAACTCAAAGTCGCGCTTGGCAAAGGTTACTCGCCAACGGCCGCCGAGCTTGAGACCCCACCAGATTCAACCATGGGTGATTTTGCTTTTCCTTGTTTTACTTTGGCTAAAGGTTTGAAGAAAAATCCCGCCGAGATTGCCGTGGAGGTTTCGGCCAAAATTGAACCGAAGGGTTGGATTGAAAAAGTTTCAGCTAAGGGCCCGTATGTAAATTTCTTTTTGAAATCAGAAGTTTTTGGTAAAAATGTTTTGGAGGAGATTAACCTAGATAAAGAAAATTACGGAAAAGCTAAGGAAGGTCGTAAACGTCGAGTTATGGTTGAATATGTTCAGCCTAATACTCATAAAGAAGTGCATGTCGGTCACGTGAGAAATTTTTTTATCGGTCATACGGTTGTAAATCTTTTGAATTCGGTTGGCTATGAAGTTATCCCAGCTTGCTATATTGGTGATGTTGGTGCTCATGTAGCTAAATGTTTATGGGCTTTGAAAAAATTTCATGCTGAAGAAAAACCTGATAATTGGGCAAAATTTTTGGGCGAGGTTTATACCGAAGCTAGTCAATATGTTGAAGATCATCCGGAAGTTAAAGAAGAAATTGCTGTCGTACAACGCGAACTTGAGGCGGGAAAAAGCCCTTGGGTTAGTTTGTGGCGCAAAACACGAAAATATTCTTTAAACATGTTTAAAGATGTTTTCAAAGAGCTGGGTTTGCCTATTGATGTTTGGTATTTTGAGTCAGAAGTGGAAAAAGATGGTAAAAAAATTGTCCAACAGCTTTTAAAAAAAGGCGTGGCTCAAGAAAGTCAGGGGGCGATAATTGTTGATTTGGAAAAAGAAGGCCTTGGAGTTTATTTAATTTTAAAAACTGACGGCTCGGCTTTATATTCTACTAAAGATTTAGCTCTGGCTTATTTAAAAGAAGCTCAATATCATCCAGATCGATCGATTTTGGTGGTTGATTCTCGGCAATCGTTAGTTTTGCAACAGCTGTTTGCTACTTTGCGTCGGGTCGGTTTTAAAAAAGATTTTACACACCTCTCGTATGATTTCGTCACCTTAAAAGAAGGTGCCATGTCGTCGAGGAAGGGAAATATCATTCGTTACGAAAATTTTCGTGACACCATGATCGATGCCTCGCGAGCCGAGACTAAAAAACGTCATCCAGAATGGAAAGACAAGAAAATTGAAGAGACAGCTCGGCTTATTTCTTTCGCGGCTATCCGTTTCGGTATGTTGCGCCAAGATCCGGCTAAGAAGATTGTCTTTGATATGGAGGAAGCCATGTCTTTTGATGGTTATACCGGTCCGTATCTTTTGTATACTTACGCTCGAGCCCAATCGATTTTACGAAAAGCCGGTTCGGTAAAACCAAAAATCGAAACCAAAAAATTGGTTTTGCCCATTGAGCATAAATTATTTTTTAAACTCTCAGAATATCCGGAAATCGTTTTAAAGACCTCGCAAGATTTTAAATTGGATCGTTTGGCCGAATATCTGTTCGATTTAGCCAAAACTTTTGCGACCTTTTATCACGAAGTGCCAGTGACTCAAACCGAAGATAAAGAAACCATGGCCGCTCGTTTAGCTCTGATCGAAAGTGTCAGTCAGGTGCTAAAAAACGGCCTGTGGATGATGGGTATTGAAACAATCAAGGAAATGTGACGTAATGGATTTAGAAATTTTCAAATTTACTAATTATCGAATTTTCAAGTTTGAAGGAGCTTTTTTAAGAGAAAAACTCCATAATTCGGAAATTCAATAATTCAATAATTAAGTAATTTTATAAGGTATGTTTAACAAAGATCAAGACAATGGGAGGAAAGACGGGGAAACGGTTATTGCTCAGGGGGTAAGAGTCGAAGGTGACTTTGTTAGTGATGGTAATGTAATCATCGAAGGCGAGGTCAACGGTTCGGTCAAAACGGCTGGGCATTTGGAGGTTGGGGTTTCGGCCAAGATTAAAGCCAATGTTTGGGCTGGCGAGGCTGTGGTGGCCGGAGAAGTTGCTGGTAACTTGGTTGTTAGTGGCAAACTTGAACTTTTAGAGACCTCTCGGATCAACGGCGATATCGAAGCCGAAGTTTTATCCGTGGCCGCCGGTGCTAAATTGAATGGTCAGGTGACTATGAATGGAAGTAAAAAGAACCAAGTTTCGGCCGAAGTGTAATATTTAATTTGGAGGAAATCTCAAAGAGTTTCCGATTTTTGATTTTTGTAATTTGAGATTTGTTTGGTATTTGTCCCGCCGACGGAGGCCTTTGACGGGACCCCGTCCGAAGTCGTGTTCGATAGGACGAAGGCGGGGGAGTTTGGTATTTGGATTTTTAAATTATGTATCTTTACGTCTACGATGCGTTCGTGCAGGACCGTCGCTACGAAAAAGAGATTCAGAAGGTGGAGAATCGCCTGACTGACTTGGGGATTGCTGGAAAAATTGTCCGGCTTGGTTTGTTTCGTCGAGCCGATGAATTTATCCGCGACGAAGTGCAGCGCGGCGGGGCCACAACTGTCGTGGCTGTCGGCAATGATGTGACGGTTCGTCAGGTTGTCGATGTGGTTGTTGATACCAAGGTTGTTCTGGGAATTATACCGTTCGGTCCAGATAATCGCTTGGCTAACATTTTTGGTATTCCAGAAGGTGAGGCGGCTTGCGATGTACTCTCGGCTCGTATTGTGGAAATTATCGATGCTGGCGTAGTAAACGGAAAAAGATTTGTCTGCGGTGTTTCCATCCCAGCGGCCAAAGCTGAAATAAATTGCGAGGGAAATTATAAAGTTACACCTCAGGGCCGGGGAACCATCGAGGTTAGAAATTTGTTTGCGCCAAAAGAAGGTGAAAGCGGCCCAGTCTCCAATCCTTTTGATGGTCGGCTGGAAGCCGTGTTGCAAATTGAAGCCAAGGCTCCAGGTTTCTCTTTTTGGAAAAAAGTTCGTGGCGAATCGGTTCTACCATTAAAATCTCTCGAAGTTCGAACACAGGAACCGGTTATGGCTTTGATGGATGGGGTACCAGTAGAAGGCACAAGATTCGATTTTTCAGTTGAGCCGAAAATTTTGAAAGTTATTACTGGGAAAGGGCGGCTATTTTAATGGGGCTGCATGGGCGACAAGGGCTTCAGAGGCTTTTGTTTTAAAAAACAAAAAACGGCATTGGCCGTTTCTTTTTAATTCGATTCGGCTAGTGGTCGAAGACCATGAGCCCTGTCGAATGGTGCGGACGGAGGGATTTGAACCCTCAAACCCTTGCGAGTACTAGCCCCTCAAGCTAGCGCGTATGCCAGTTCCGCCACGTCCGCATCTTGCGGGAATACTATAACTGAAGTTTAGAAAACTGGCAAGATCAGCAGGTTGCCAAAAAATCGGAAAAAAGATAGTATTGCTTTGGTTTGGAGTTGGAAATGTCTAATGTCCAAGCAGGGAAGCCTTGTTTAAAATTATTGAATTATCTAATTAACTCACCTTACGCACTCCACCCATGACTCTGTCTCAATCGCGTGAGTTCGTTCATACTGGATCTGATGGCACAGAGATACAATTTGGACTTTAAGGC
>JAGVPA010000025.1 GCA_020052445.1 bacterium | reverse complement strand
TATACGACTTTCTCTCATTTGAATTATAAATTCCATTTTTATTGGGGATTTAAGTGAGACTGCCTTGTGGACACAAATAGTTGGTGCGTTTGCCCTGGGGGGGTAACGCGGCGAAATAAAATTATGAAAGCCAAAAAATCTCTCGGGCAAAATTTTCTTTACGATAAAAATATTGTTCGTAAAATTGTCGAATCGGCCGAGGTAAAATCGGGTGATTTGGTTTTGGAGATTGGTCCGGGGCAGGCCCCTCGACTCGGCTCGGGACAGGGAACTCTGACCGAGGCTTTGTTGGAAGCTGAGGCCCGGGTGATTGCTGTTGAGACGGACGAGGATCTTATTGAACCGCTTAAGGAAAAATTTGGTGATAAAATTAATTTAATTCAAGGCGATATTTTGGCCGAGCAAACTTGGCAACAAATTCGTCGGTTGATTGGAAAAAATAAATATTCCGTCGTTGCCAATATTCCATACAACATCACTTCACCAATTCTTGAAACCTTGTTTCGAGCCGAGCCGAAACCGTCGAGGTTGACGCTTATGGTTCAGCGTGAGGTGGCTGATAGGATTTTGGCCGTACCACCAAATACGAGTGTCCTTTCGATTGCCTGTCAGCTGTATTCAGAAGGGAAGAAGATGATGAAAGTTAGTCGAGGCTCTTTTCGGCCAGCCCCAAAAGTTGATTCGACCGTCATTCGCCTCGATCTTCGTTCGAAACGATTGGGTGAGGTGGATCCGGAGGAAGTTTTGAAAATTGTTAAGGTTGGCTTTTCTTCTCGTCGTAAACAGTTACATGGAAATTTAGACAAGGCGGGAATTTGTACCTCGGAGAAAACTCGGGAAATTTTGAAAAAACTTGGTTTGGGCGAAAAGGCCAGGGCTGAGAATTTATCGGTTGAGGATTGGGTGGGGTTTTGGCACGGATTAAGGGATTAAGGTTGGTTTGGGTTGAAGGGACTAAGGGGACCGGTTTGATATTTGGAAAATCGTCTTTGGTGGCGATTTTTTTTGTTTTTTTACCACCGTCATCCCGAGCCAGCTCTTCGATTGGACTCAGAGCCCTGAGCCGGGTCGAAGGGAGAGGGATCTCGCCTCGTTAAGTTGGTTGTCTGAACCATGATTACAAGGATTAAAGGATCTTCTTGATTATCGGAATTTGGTTTAAAAAAGAATGCAAAAAAGAACTCTCCCTCTCCTGTCGCCGCGACGGGGGAGGGTGGGGTGGGGGAAGTAATGCAGTGAAGTCTTTCTCGGTTCAGAATGACGGGTTTTACTTTTCCACAACCTCCCTCCAACCCCTTCCACCCCTTCGTCCCCTTTCATCACTTTTTGTGTTATAATATTCATCGACTATGGACGAACAACGGTTGATGTCGCCGAAAAAGAAAAAAGCCTTAACCAAAGAGGAAAAGGCCGTTTTGTTTTTGTTGTTTGTGGTTAGTATTCTTGGCGTATCTTTTGGTTTTAAATCATTCCCGGCCACGCTCAGTCGCCCCTTCGAAGTTCAGCTCGCAAGTTATACCGGTGTAGATTTTAAAACCCTTAGCCAGCAGGAGGAAGAAGAAATCGCTCGTCAAAAAGCCGCCGATACCGACAACGATGGTTTGACTGATTACGACGAACTTTATGTTTATAAAACCAGTCCATATTTGTCTGATTCTGATTCCGATGGTTTTGACGATAAGACGGAAATTTTCTCCAGCAACAACCCTAATTGTCCGGAAGGCAAGGATTGTGCCGGAACTTCTGAGGGTTTGGAAACCGCTAGTAGTGCCGATACCGGTAACGAAAACAACAATATTCTTTCCAATGTTTTTAATTTGAATTCCGGCAGTTTGGGCGGCGTGACTTTTGATTCAACTCAAGACATTCAAGATTTTCTAGCCAAAATGAGTCCGGAAGAAATTCGGTCAATGCTTATTTCTCAAGGTGTTTCCAAAGACGTTGTTGACCAAATGACCGACGAACAAATTAAACAATTGCTTAGCGAAACAATAAAGGAAGCCACCTCTTCTGGGGCTTTGGCTGGCATTATTCCGGAAACTGGCGGTACAGCCACGGAAAATTCCAATCCTTTCGCTGGTATGACTCCAGAAGAAATTCGCGCCGCTTTGATTGAACAAGGTGTACCAAAATCTGATTTGGATCAATTAACCGATGACCAAATTAATCAAATGCTTGACGAAGCTTATAATCAAGCTTCGGCTTCCGGTGTTTTAGAATAGTAGGACTTTCTTATTTGGCGCATAACTTCGTCATCCCTGTCCTTTCGCGAAAGGAGGGATTCCTCGTTCTGCATCCAAATAAGAAAGTCCTACATAGTTCAATTATAAATTAGTCGTATGTTTTCAAAACAAAAAATAGGCGGGGTTTTTCTGTTATTGGTTTTCTTTAGTGGTTTGTTTTCGGCGAATTACGTTTTGGCCGAGGGGGGTTCTGCGAGACCAAGCTTACCTGACATAGGAGTAACCACGACTATTGAATCGGCTAATTTAGTCTCCACAATTCCCTTAATGCCAGAAAATATTCCGGAGTCAGCTGGAAATACCGGAAAGTATATACTCGATCTTTGGAAAAATCACATCGCTCCAATTTTGCAACAAATGGCCGTAAGTGCGATTTTTGATCTGGTTAGTTATTCGGCTGATACGGTGGCTTATAATGCGGCGGTTTGGATAGCCAACGGCGCTCCGGGCGAAGAACCTCTTTATCAGGTGCTCACCGGTTATGAAAGCTGGAAGGCTTTTGGTTTGGATTTGGCGGCTGAGGGTTTGGGTAGCTTATCAAATGTTATTGTTGCTTATACTGATTTAGATTTTAATCTTTGTGCTCCATCAAGCCCTGCACTTAGACTGGGTTTGCAAATCGGCATTCAGGGCATGTATGCACCACGTCCGCCAAAATGCGAATGGCAGGCGGTGGCGGAAAATTGGGACGGTTTTATACAAAACACCTTGGAATCAACCGAGGACCCAACCGGGCAAGCTTTAAATATGCTGGCCAAAAGTTTTCAGCCTGGTCAAAGCAGTGTGGCCTATTTATCCATTGTTAATAATAAAATATTGGAAAAAAGTTGGGATAAAAAAAATGCCGATTTCATGGAGAGTTTGTTTAGTCTGGGTATTAAACCGGTTACCGATCCGACCACCGGAGCTGTTTTGACTCCCAGCGTCATGGTTCAACAACAACTTAAAAGTGCGGCCGAGGAGGCAACCACAGGGAAGAGGGATAAATTTTTTGCCACCATGTTGGCCAACCAAGATATTTGGACATCCATCGCTTATCAGACGGTTAAAATTTTTACCACTACTTTAGTCGGGACTTTTATTCAAAATTTGCAAACCGGTTTTTTTGAGGCCGAAGATATTGATATAGATCCTTTCGATGACTTGTCGCAAAATTCTTCAACTTCAGCCGATGCTGAGGTGTTTTATGCCGATCTGATTTCCACCACGCCGGTTGTTTTAAGCGAATATAATGTTTTGTCCGAACTAGCTGTCTGTCCGCAAAGTCCAAGTATTCGCCAAATTAATAATTGCGTGGCTGACGCCTCGTTAATTCAAGGGATCGGTCGGACTTTTGGTACCGAGGTTATTACCGTAGCCGATGCTCTTGAGGCCGGTTATTTGCATGGCGACTGGCCGCTTTATTCTCCGGACGATAGAATTCATAATCAAGATTCTTTGTGTTATACCTATGGTTATTGTTACGGTAATTTAGTTAAACTGCGCAAAGCGCGTATTATCCCCGTCGGTTGGGAAATGGCCGCGGCATTGTCTGATACCAGCGATCCGATAACTCTTCAGGAAGTGGTGGATAATTTTAATAGTTGTGACAGTGAAGGGAAGGCCAGTTCTTCGCTTCCTTGGTGTCACATGATTGATCCGAATTGGATTATCAAATATCCCCAGCAACGCTGTGACGCTTCCATGATCGGGGAATTGTCCATCAGTTCCATGATTTCCGCTCGTTCAGCGGCTTGTGTTGATTCGCCAAGCTGTTTAGCTGAGAATGATGATGGCACCTGTGAAGCTTACGGTAATTGTGTTCGTGAAAAAAACACTTGGGATTTTAACGGTGATTCTTGTCCCGAAGAAAGTCTTTCTTGTCTAAATTTTACCAATTCTGATTCCAACGAAATTGGCACTTGGCTTTTTAACAGCCTTGACCAAGGTGTTTGTTCGGCGGCCAATGCCGGTTGTTTGTGGTATCGCACCAATAAATATTTAGATAATGCCGGCACGGCCGATGATGTTAGTGATGATGCTTATGAATGGTTGCCGGGTGACGAAGTTTATGAAACTTCGATTCGTGATGATTCGGAGCAGTATTATAGCAACAACAGTTATTCAACTCGCGCCTCTTTTACTTACGACACCGATGCCGATGGGGTAGACGATGACGGTTCATACAATGTTTATGCTTATGAGGACCGTGCATATTTTAATTCTGAAGTCGAAACTTGTACTGAGTCCGAAGCCGGTTGTTCCGAAGTTTATGCTATTGGAGACAATGAACTTTCTTTAAATATTATCCAGAATCCCAGTTTTGAAGACGATGAGGATGAAGATGGTTTGGCCGATTTGTGGTCAGTGTCGACCGTTAGCCCACCTGTTTATAATGAAAACGATTCCTTGAGTCAGCAAGGAAACAGTAATTACTTATTAAGTGTCGGGAGTGTTCTTAGTCAAGACGATATTCCTCTTCAACAAAATCATTCTTACGTCCTATCTTTTTATGCTAAAGGAGCAGCTGTGGGTAATGTTGTTACAGCTTCGCTAACCCTTAGCGCTTCAGATAATTCGGTTGTCAGTTTGACCGGCTACAGTTCGAATTGCACAACAAGTGCCGGTAACAGTGTTACAAAGTCTGCAACAACAACCTCAGTTTCTGTTTTTACAAGTTATGAATGTACTTTCAACACGCCAATTTTAACCAATGATCGTTTGTGGATTGTGGCCGATTTAAGTTTTAGTGGAGCCCCGACCCTCGGAACTTATATTGATGCTATTCAACTCGAGGCCCGTGAAACCGCTTCCAGTTTTCATTCTGATTATAATGGCAGTCCAACTGCTGAATACCTGCAAATTCCACCAGACTGGCTAGGCTGCACTGGCGAAGCAACCGATCCGGCCGATTGCGACAGTTATGCTCAGCTTTGTTCGGCCACCGAAGTAGGTTGTTCTCTTTACACGCCGAGTGACGGTGACCCGGCCGTACCAGCTGTTATTTCTGACGGCGATCAATGTCCGAGCGAGTGCGTCGGTTATGCGACTTACAAACAGGAGTCGACTGATTATGATACCGAAGAATTCCCGCTTTATTTTATCGCCGACTCAGCCCAGACTTGCAGTTCTTCAGATGTTGGTTGTGACGAATTTACTAATTTGGAAACTGAAGGGATAGAGGCTTATTCTCATTTGCGCGCTTGTCTGACGCCAGAAATGGCAGATGTAAATAATGTAGATCGGAGTGCTGTTTATTTTACCTGGGAAGGCTCGGACATGACCGGTTATCAACTGGTTTCTTATCAGTTATTAAGTTCCAATCTTACAACCCCTGCTTTTGTGGACACTGATCTTGATAATGTTTTGGATGCCACAGAATTTTCAATTCTTGGTAATGCTCCTTGCACCACTTGGGATGTGACTTCCGAAAATACGTTAGTTTGTCAAGACAGCATAACAGTTTTGGCCGCCGAAACGACTTGTCGGGTGCATGGTGACGTCTTAATAAATCCCGACTGTCGCGAATTCTACGACAACCTCGGCGATATCCATTATCGTTTATATTCCGAAACTATCAGTATCTCCGATGTTTGTACCGCTTACCGAAAAACCGATGCTAATGCAACTGATTGCAACGACTCCGGCGGTTACTGGACCGGTTCCGGTGAGTGTCGATATTTTATCGAGCCCGATGAAAGCACGGTCTGTTCAGCTTCATCAGCCGGTTGTCGAGAATACACTGGCGGCGGCAGTCGTAATTCGTCAATTGTTTTGACCGATTATTTTGAGGATGGAACTTATGATAGTTATGTTAAGTCCGGAACCACAAATTCTACTTTGACAATTAGTAATGAATCGGTGGCGGTAGACGGACATTCTTTGCGGGTTTACGCCACGGCAGCCGGAGATGGTTTTAAAACTCTTCAGGATTATTACAATGCAAATCGCACAAGCGCTTGTGCGACAGCCGATGGTTGTGCTTCGTCCGGCACTCTTTGTACGGTAGAAAACGGCGCAGAAAGTTGCGGGACTCTGGTGGATGAATTGGTGGTTGGAAAAACTTACGTGCTTAAATTCTGGGCCAAGGGTTCTGGTAACATTGGCGTAGCTCTAACAGAGCAGGGAGGCACAACTGGTGGAATAATTCGAGATTTGGCGGCCGCTGTTCCGGATTGTGAAACCGCACCAAATTTGTCGGTGCCAAATTGTCAGGCTGCCCCAACTTCGATAGCCAATTTAACTTCAGTCGCTTTATCCGGTAGCTGGCAGTTGTACGAATTGGGGCCGCTCGATACTTCACTACTGACAAATTTTGATGACAACGCCATTCTTGGTTTTTATTCGTTGAGTGCCGGCGCCCAAACTTTTTACATCGATAATATTCAACTCAAACAGACCGAGGAAAATTTGACTTTGATAAAAAATTCTTGGGTCACACCTTCAACTTGCGACGAAACTCCGGAAGGCGCGGTTTCGGCACAGTATTATTTAGGTTGCGAGGAATACGCCGATCAAAATAATAGCACCTTTAATATTTATCAATTCTCGAGTATCTGTTCCGAGGGGGCGGTGGGTTGCGACGATTTCTATGTTACGCAAAATTCGGACGCCACTTACGCTCAAATTTTCAACGCCACCTGTTATAATCCTGTCTCAACCGACGGCGATACTAATTTTGCTTACACGGCTCATGATACCGAGGAAGACGCCGTTGCTTCGGCTACGTCCTGCACACTCGATGGCACTTTGACCGGTCAAGAATTGTGCACAATTACCGCTGGTCACAATCAGTGTCAGTTTGATTATGACGGCACTTTGCCAACGCCGCTCGCTGTCCATTTGGCGCTTGGGCCAGAAACGGTTTTTGTGCCGGCCGATGAAGTGGCTTATCTTATCGATGACGGTAACTTTAGTTGTTCGGCCGCCAATATGGGTTGTACAGAAGTTGGACTCCCGACTTTCAGCGACGACGGTTCTTTAGTTACGAGTTTTGAATCGGCTTATCTTTTGAATCAGCCGGATTCTTATGACGATATTCTCTGTAACAACAATGAATTATTCTGCGGCGAATGGGTGACAACCAAAGCTGAAAATTATTACTTTAAAGACCCGGGCAATAAGTCTTGCGAATATAAGTCCGGCGTATCTTTAAATTCAGTTTCTTATGACGGTTGGTTTAGAACCGGTACGACCGAGTTCTGCTACGGCACCGGTATCTGTAGCGATAATACCACTTCATGTACAAACGATGCCGGCTGTGCTTCTTCTGACCTCGGTACTTGCACTATCACAAACGGCAGTTATTTAAAAAATGGCACTTTATCCAGTCTTTGGTTTAGTGGCGATGATGATTACGACGGTTGGGCCGGTACTTGCAGTTCGAATTACGACTATTGTACGGAATTTATCGATCCACTCGATACCAAAGAAAACGAAAATCTCGAAGGTACGTCTTATTTCTATCTTGATAACGAAACCATCGACGAAGAAAATAGTACCTCGACTGATCGTTGCAATGGCCAAGTGAGTTTGCAAGAAGGTTGCGTACTTTTTGACGATGTCATGAATCAAGAATTAACTTATTCTTCTTCACCAAGTTACCTGATTTCCGAACACGCCGACATTTTCTTTGGTGAAAATCCGCGTTCGTTCCAAGACCCGGTTTCTTGCAGTGATCCAAACAATGGAGAATTTACCACCACGACCGGCGATTCAATTAATGTTTGTTACAATCGTTGCGCTTATTTTGTCAGTACCGGCAGCGGAATTTCTAATTTGAGTACAGTTGAGGGACCGGCAAATTCAGCCGGTACTTCTACGGTTTTTTATGGCTCAGCTTGCGTCTATGATACGGATTGTCAGTTAGGTACGGATAGTATTTCTAACAATGAAGTGGAAGGAATCTGTGCGAATTTGGATAGTGATAACGATGGTAGTGTGGGTAATGATGAAGCAGTGTTTGATTCAAATGATGATGGCATTGTTGATGCTGTAGACGATCGCCACGATTTTAATCTTGCCGGTTATGTTTTTGAAGACGACACCAATCGTGTCCTTAAAGTTTATCGTGACCGTGAGTGCGCCGAATGGTTGGCTTGCTCGGATTCCTATGACGCTTGGGACGAACGTACGGCCGAGTGGACGGATGTTTGCCAGGGAGTGAATCTTTGTAATGCTTACTCAACTACCAGCGATGAGGGCGCTTGTGCCAGTTGGTCTAGGGACGTGCCGACGGTTTTGGATTCCGAACGTTACACCTCTCGCGATGTTTCTTGGTATGGTATGGATTATTCCGGTTTTGCCATTCCGGAGCAATTGCCGGTTCAATATTATGATCAAGTGAATCTTTCGTCGGGCGGTTATTGTACCAATAGCGATGGGGAAATACCGTATTACCTGGAAAATCCCGTTGTTTCATGCTCGGTTGATGCTGATTGTCCTCCGGCTCAGGGTTATGTTTGTACGGACGTTCTTGATTTGAATCAGGCTGATCTTGAAAATTATGACATTGAATTAAATAATTATCATTTGGTTTATACTGCCTCGGCTTGTAATGGCAACAATGGGGATACTTGTACGGCCGGTTATTGCACCGATTCAGGCAACTCGTGTTCTGATAGTAATGAGTGTTCCCAAGGTGGTGAGTGTATTATTGGTTATTGCGAAGAGGCTGGTGCAACTTATTGCAGTGTTGATCTTGACTGCACCACACTTCCTTACAACGATTGTAAAAACGGTGTTTGCACCGATACCACAACCGGCACGGCAAATTCTGTGGAAACTTGCGATCAAACCGGAACTCATTCTTGTTCCGGAGGAGCTACTTGTGTGCCGGGTGTTTTGGCCAAAACCGGTACTTGTTACGACAGTTCGTGTTTGGTTGGAATAGATGGTAATGCTTTTGAAATAGATGACGCCGAGGATAAAACCTGTCGCGGTTATCCGGAAATTTCCTCACCGTTTACTTATTTGGTGGTGGAAAACTGGATTGATCCGGATGAATTGGGCGATGTTTTTGATGACAACAGTCTTAATAATTACGGCGAAATTTCCGGTTTCTTGTCAGATCGTTATGCTACATATTCATGCGATAGTGACGATGACGGAACCACCGATGAAACATGTTACACCAGGGACAAATACCTGGACGCTTTGCCATACACTTACGTTTACGGTTTCAACAACGCTACAACTTGCGCTCCGACCATATTGCCAGACGGTTCTTATGAAATAAACAATGACTGTCTCTGCTCTTACGATAAAGCCGAATATGGTGAGAGTGCGGCGGTTCGTTATTATCCTTTAAATACGCCAACTGAATTGGTTTTGTCAGGGGTTTGTGTCGGCGGTGATGTTCCGGGCGCTTCTTGTGAAGACGATGTAACTTGTAATCCGAGCGCTTTGGTAAGTGATGGCTACCCAGGCACCGGTATTTGTCAAAAATTAACTCGTAAAGACGTAATGTACGGTTGGGACGGTTACTGCATTGAACGCGATACTTCCATCCAACTTTTCGGTTCAGATACCAATGATTATCCGGCTTGTCTTACCTGGTTTCCAAGCGACCAATTAATCGGTTCACGTAACGCCTACGCCAACGATACCGATGCCGGTTTTGGTATAAACGAAGAATCCTATTATTGCACAGAATTGGGTTTGTACGCCGACCTGTATCCGACCGGCGTGACGATTGACGAAATAGGTGGAGTTGAAGAAATGGATTATGCTTGTGCGTTTAGTGATCCTAATCAAATTCATGGAGAAACCGGTCGACCGGGAAGAGGCGGTTGTTTTTATAGTCTGTACGGTGGAGCAGACGGACAAGACACCACACATTATTGCCAAAACAATGCTTATTGCCCCGGGGGTTATGTGGCTATAATGGGTGTTTGCAATCAAGATATGGATCCGGACGATGCGCAAACACAAACAATGTACCCTTTTGAGGGTTATACTAACGAATTGGACAGAAGTAGCGGAGATTATGTAAACGATATCGACTGGCCCGGTGAACACACGATTTGCCATGATGACGATAACACTGGAAATCCAGACGATACCACCATCAAGGCCAATGGTACTTACCTCGAAGATAATGTACTCGATTGCCCGTATTTCTGTATTCCTTTGGATAGTTATCACATCGAAGGAGACGATGTTAATACCTCATGTAACGATGATTTAGAAAGTTTGGAGAGTGTATATTACAGTTCATCTGATTATGCTGATGAAATTGACGGCGGTCTTGGCAGTGAAATCAGTCGCTTTGATACGCCGGTAATTACGGCTTATGATTTATATAATTATCAAACGGCAGATACCGGTTGGGATTGGGCGGAGGGTTATTCTGTTAAAACTAAATTCATGGATTGTGTAAGAAGAGGCGTGCCGGTTGGGGATTCTACAATTGGTACAAATTTAACGGAAGCTGTTCAAGATGTTGTCAGAGATGGTGATAACGCCGGAATCACGAGTGGTTATTTTTATGCTTATGGTGATGGTTTAGAACATGGCGCTTACGGGGTATCTTATTTGCCGATTTTGGGTCAAATTGGTTCGTGTTCAGAGACTGGCGGAATTTGTTATTCAAGTGGGGATTGTTTAGATATCAGTTCCAATGATTGTAGTTGTACTGGTTTTGAATGCGGTGGAAGTTGCAGTATAACTTATGGGTCTTGCGACGAAGATAGTATTTTTTGCCCAACTTCTCAATCTTGCATTCTTCCGTCGCAAACAGAAATTTTCGGTTCCTTTTTTCCTTACGTCGGTTGTTATGAACTAACAGAAGTTTCCAATATTACAGACGGCAACAAAGCTTGGGCCAATCGTCTTTGGAATGATGCACCATCGTTGTTTACATCAGTCACCGGCGATTCAGGTAGTCATTTTGCCGATAATTATGATTACACTTCTGAATCTGACCCCGATAATGCCGGTCGCGCTTTGTTTAAGGAGTATTTCGGATTAAATACTCCAAGCGAAATGTTGGATTTTGCTGATTCTTGGCCATTGCCGGTAGCTTCTTGCGGTTCAAACAGTCTGGGTCTTTATATAAAGCCACCAAACGATTGTCTCGATTCTTACGACTACCCCAAAGAACAACAGTGGCAAACGGTTGATGACGACGAATTAACCAACGGTGGTTCTTACTCGGTTCTGGCCGCTCCGTTTGAAGAATGGACAGCCGGTGATTCTTCCGACATAGCACAAGGTGGAATAAGCGAAGACGGTTTTGATGATCAGGGCCTTAGTTCCAATGAAACAGCTTATTCAGTGAAGGAATTGTTACAGCAATGGTTTGCCAAGGTGTTTGATGTTTGGCAGTATGATTGGGACGCGGGTCTTACAAGCAATGGTGCTTATGTTCAGGTTGGTCTTAGTGCGACATATTCAGATTTAGTTACAGACGGTACAGACGATATTTCCGGCACTGGCGATATTTATGGTTCCGGTCCCAATAGTGGCACGCCAACTCCGCCGGTTATCGCTTCGGTTGGTGAGTGCTATGACAGTAATTGTCTTGAGCTCAATCAAGGAAAATTCAGTGTCAACGGTTTTGATAGCGATGACTTGTTGGGTTCCGATGGTAACTACCATGCCGCAGTTAAATTCTATGCTTGGGCCAATTCCAACCAGATGCCAATCAGAAACGTAATTGTCGACTGGGGTGATGGGGATCGTATCACGGAAAGCGCAGGTTATAATTGGCCACCTGACAGTCAAACCGGCGACGTCGGCAGCACCAGCAGTTATTACAAAAATCGTCGTGGTTTGGAAGAAGAGGATGTCACCATCTGCGGCGGCGGAGCTACCCAAGATCCAGACGAATGGGGCCTAACCGCCGACGCCTGCGAAACCGCCTACTTCAGTTTTGAACACGACTATTACTGTTCACAAGATTTTGCCCAAATGTTGTTTGATGATGACGCCGATCAAGGAAAATGCCAATGGGCCGACGAAGCCACCGGCCGTCTACTCAACTCACCGTGTACCGGAAATCCAATTAATGGCGTCGGCTTTGCCGAAGACGCCGCCGGTAAATGCGTCTATCAACCCCGCGTCCACGTGAAGGACAATTGGGGGTGGTGTACGGGGTATTGTGATGCAGGAACAGAAGATGCCGATACTGGCGAAGGCACAGGGTGTTATGGAGAAGAATGCAACCCAACAGATTGTCCAAGTGAAGCATCGAGTAATTGGTGCGTAGATGCACTAGAAGATAGAGTTGGTGATATAGCAAATCCCTGGATCAATTATGATGGTGTGATTATTGTTGATTGGGCGACACAATAAGTTTATCTGAACCACCACGTCCTTCCGAAGTTCGCCACGAACGAAGGAGGATGATTTCCGTGATTAAAGGATTAATATGATTATTATACCGTAGGGGTGAGAGGCCGCTCGCCCTTAACCAGTCGGTCATGAAAATTTAAATAAAAAAATCCGTCGGCATAAGCCGGCGGGTTTTGTATAAAAAATCGACCAAGTACGAGAAGCGCACAAGGTCGAATGTCTTGGGTCGGCTCTTGGACTATCGATCGACGAGATGGAGGTGTTCGTCCGCTCCAGTAGGTCCTGTCCAGGTCATGTCCTCGAGAGTCCTCTCGAGATCGATGGTTCCTCCGGCAGGAACCTCAGGCACGAAGTCACCTTCCGTGACGGCCCAGTCATCCATGAAGAGGATGGTGGCCTCGTCTCTGCCATCTTCGTCAAGGTCGTCCCAGCCGAACCCGACCTCCACTTGGTGGCCTTCACCGTCATCATAGGTGCCAGCGGCCGTGTAGAATCGGCACTGATCCGGCTCCCAGGTAACAGTGTATGTCACGTCGGTGGTGTCCGTGGTCGTGAACGGTGCGCAGGTGATTCCACCGCCGTTGAACTCAACCAAGTGATCGTCCTTCGATCCTTCGAAAGCGAAGGTGAAGGTTTCACCCTGGTAGTACGTGCCGGTCGACTTCTGTTTTCCGTCGACGAACAGGTACGCGGGGTCTGTACTGGGCGGATCTACTGCGTACCAGTCTTGGGCGTTGGGCACTGTCACCTCGAAGGTGATCGTGATCGTGTCCACGTCCGCGTCCGTGTCGCCGTCAGCGTCGGCATCGGTGTCCGCATCGGCTTCGACGCCGGTGTCGGGGGTTTCGGTCTCGGTCGGATTGCCACACCCTGCGAACAGGGCGAGCACCAGAAAGGCGAAGAAGTTCGCGTTCATGGTTTCACCTGGATCCAGTGAAGGATCTAAGCAGAGTGTGGGTTGGCCCGACATGGACCTCAGATGCGTCGACTCAAGTTGACGCGGGACCACCCATTTGGGCCCCTCTCTAATCCATTCTCACCATATTTTTGCTAAGTTGTCAAGTCAAGAGTGGTTTTTTGCTTGTTTTTTGGGGTTTCTGTGGATAAGTCGGACTGGGATTAATGGGATTTTCTTGTCCCGCCGTAGCTCGCCACGGGCGAAGGGGGAGGGGATTTGGCAGGATTTTGGGTTTTGACCGGTGGTCCTCACCCCAGGCACCCCTCTCCTAGCAGGAGAGAGGTTTGGGTGGTTTTTTGGACAAACGGTGTTTTTTTGTTAAGTTGAAATTGTATGAAAAAACAAGTTAAAAATAAAACTTTTCTTCGTTCAGTCATGACCTATCCGGTTATTGTTCACGAAGATAATGAATCCGGTGGTTATTGGGTCGAGTGTTCGGCTTTTCAAGGTTGTTACAGTCAAGGCAAAACCATAGAGGATTGCTTGGTAAATATAAAAGAAGCCATTTTTTTGTGTGCCAAGGAGGAACCGAATTTAATAAAAGGGTTTATAAAGAAATCGGTATCGGCTTAGTTCGTAAATTGTTGAATGACGTTCGAATAGAGATTGATGAGTTTTTGGAATTATAGTTCATAAGATTTTTTTAACACAGGAGCGAATGGCCATTTGTTCCTGTGTTTTTATTTTACATAATCGATTCAAACCCCTCTCCTTTTAGGAGAGGGGTGCTGGGGGTGAGGAATGACAGTTTTTTATTAAAAACCTTAATATTTTTACAAAAATTTAAGGTGCAGGGCTTGACAAAAGGGCAAAAAAGTGGTATTATATTTTGTTCTACAAGGCACAAAAATTACCACCCGTGCCTGCTTCGGAGGAACACGTGAAAAAATTTATCGCTTCTTTCATCGCCCGGTTTTCCAAGCACCCCGCTGGCGCAATCGGCGGTCTTCTACAGCTTGCTGTGGTTTTCGTTGGCATGCCGATGCAGATTTCGTTGAACTATCACTCTCATTCCACGGCCGGTCTGAGTGGTTGGATGTTCATTTCTGCCGGTCTGGCCAGCGTGGCGTGGTTTGTTCACGCCAAATATGAGATCAACAGTGCACCACTTTTTATGTCGCAAATTCCTTCGATCTTTTTTTCTTGCGTGATCGTAGGACAGATGGTTTGTTACTAAACCATATTTTGCCACGTCGCCGTCGCTTCCCTCGCGAAGTGAACGGTCTTTTTTTATCCACAACCAACCCTTGTTTAATCTCTCACATCTGTTAAAAAGGCATGGTAGGGCAGAGAGATGAGTAGCAGGTGCTTTGCGTTCCCGTTATCAGAACCCTTGAGCACACAAAGAACCTTAGAGTAATCCGGAGCAGATTCGGTCTGCTGTCAGTGACCCTCCGCTTCGACAGTTCAGTCGACGGTTTTGGGACGGGGTCACCTATGTCTATCTCTGATCTCACTCTTCTCACCTACGTCTGTGGCTACGGTGGTTGCAAAACTCCGGTTCGGCCTGACCCCGTCTCCTGTCCCGAACGTTCGAAGGGCAGACAAGACGACAAAGTTGGTCGGCTAATCTGGAAGATTCCGACCACGGTCGTGGATTCAGAGAGGTCCTGCTTCGAGCTCGAGCCAGCGAGTCGGTTCCTGACCGGCCTGTTGGCCCGTTCTCCTTTCGGCACCCATCGAGGCGCCGATGATTCTTTCATTAACTTCGCGCTTCGGCTGCGGAGTTTAGTCCATCGTGTCTGGGCGGTTCTCGAAATAGAGGCCGTCCGTTTTTTTTGGTAAAAAATTTGCCTCCTTCCGAGCGGGGAAGAAGGCATAGTAAAGAGATGACAACTATGAGAACAGGCTGACGACGTACTCATCATCAGTGATGATTCTGACGGTTGAACCGTCGGTCATCACCAGATCCACACTCGCCATACGAACATCGGGTTGGCATTCCGAGATGTAAATGTGGTCGATGTGCTCGGACACACCGCTTGTGAAAGCGGCTGGTCCAACACAACCGCCAAATCCATCGTCTCGTCCGAGAGCGATGTGAAGGCCGAGCTTTTCGGCCGTCAGGTCGTTCCTGAACAGTTTGGGGTCGATCGGCTTTTTCAAGACGGCGCGCCAGACACCGAAGCCAAGCTCGGCAATGTTGCCACGAGCCGGATCGTTTCTGATGCGTCGCCAGAATTTTTTCGATACCTTGTCTTTGGTAATGACGCTAACTACTCGATTGTTCTGTACTTGGCACAGCACCACAGTGTTGCCGATCTGGATTGGTAGAACACCTCTGGTCTTGCTACGGCCTCGCGGGTTGCCGCGAAGCGCGGAGTAGGCTTCGGCCGAGGGGATGTTACCAACATCACCTGGATTGTGAAGCAGGCCGGTTGAAGCGTGGGCCTGGCACTGTCTATCTTTATCAAGATGAAGTTGGTGAAGCCGTCCATCAACTTCAAAGACGATGTCTGCGGCCACGGATTCCTGTAGGAGCTGAGTGAGAATTTCCACTCGGCGAGTGGTTTCTCTAGGATCGAGAAGCAGAACTGACAGAGCGGCTGGTGCCAGACCGGGCGAAGTGCCGGCGCGGAAGGTGTTGCCTTCCGAGATGGCTTGCTTGAACGGCTGGGTGGTTGAGAATTCTGTGAGTGCCCAGAGGATCTGGTGACCCTTGAACACCTGATCGAGCGGTGTTTCTCCACTCATCAGAATTTCGCCGGCGTGGTGTGGCACTCTATCGCCCGAATCATGCCTCCAGAGGTTTTTGGGCAGGTCGGCGCCGTCAGAACCGGTGGCCGGGTAGAAGAAGAGACTGACGGCCATGAGGCCAAGCTCGACCAGAGACCGGTTGAGCTTGCGCCAGCAGTCCAGAGCAAAGGCTCGTCGCCATTGCCAGTCTGGATTGTCTGCAGTTTCTCCTGTCGGCAGGTCGACGAGGATGGCCAGGTTGTGATCGTTTGAATTGGGACCGAAGACAGTCATCACGAAGCTAACCAAAGCTTCTTTTGAAAGTACGCGGGTGGCCATTTCTGGCTCCTGTAAGGTCGATTGACCTAAGGTTGCCCGCGACTAGAAAACCCCGCGCGGACGAAAAGGGGTTGAACGCTGATGCATTCTTTTCTTCGTCTCCTTGGGTGGATACGCGGAATTTTGAGGGGGTTTTGGGAAACGTCGACCGAGCGGTGACGTTGGATTCCCGGCTAAAGTTCATCACTTTTTTGGTTTGGGGTCAAGGTGTTAGTTCCCCTCACCCAAGCCCTCTCCCGCCGAGAGGGAGAAGTACTCGGAATGGAATTAAAAAACAATCAACAGATTTCTTCTGTCGATTGTTTTTTATTTTAACTCCAAATAATTCTCCCTCCATCGTCGCCACGACGGGGGAGGGTTGGGGTGGGGGAATTAACTTTCTTCCCACCTATCCACCAACTTTTTCAAACAGGTTTCCAGTTTTTCAAAACTGCTGACATCTACATATTCATCGGCGCCGTGGATGTTGTCGCCTTTGGCACCCCAGATGACGGTTGGGGTTTGCCAGAGCGAGGCTAACATTTGGACATCGGAATAGCCGCCTTGTTCAATGTCTTGATACATATCGCCACCTACAACTTCGTAAAAAATATCTTCGACAAGTTTTAGCTGTTCGTTTGGCGTGGCAAACGAACCGAGTTCGAGTCGAGTTTCCACGGTTTCGACAACCACGCCGGTTTTCTTTAAACCTTCATGAAAAACTTTTTTAATTTTTTCACTATCCAAACCGGGCACCGTGCGAACTTCCAAAACCACTTCGCAATAATCGGGAATTATATTGCCAGCACTGCCAAAAACAATGAAATCATCAGGGCGTTTTTGTTGGATGGCACCGCAACGTACAGTGGCCACGTTGAGAGTTGGGTGGCCGAGGTAGGGATCTCCAATAGTTTTGAGTAATTCATTTAAAGAATTTATACCTTGATTCAAACCATCAAAAGCATTAATGCCACTGCTAGCCCTGGCGGCGTGTCCGGTCTTACCACGCAAAATATAACGGAGTTCCACGATACCACGACAACCGCGGCGAAGTTTGCCGTTAGTCGGTTCCATGCAAACTATTAACTTCGGTGAAAGTTTTTTTTCGTATTCAGCTACGAATTTTTTTATACCGACGGAATCGTATTCTTCATCAGCATAAAAAAGTACGGCTATACCAGTTTTTTTAATTTCTTGAGCTTGGTGCAAAGCGGCCAGAATCGCCACTGCGCCGCATTTCATATCAGCACTGCCGCGACCGTAAAAACGCAAACCTTTTTGTTCGCCACTGGCTGATGTTGTCCAACCGCTGCCAGCTTCCACGGTATCCATGTGACAAAGAAAGAGCAAGGAAGTTGGTTTGTTATCGTGAACAAAAAGATTCATGCGACCTTCTTCAATTTTCTGTTCTTCGACCACAAAACCGCGTAGATTTTTTTGCACATAATCACGCAGCCAACAAGCCACGCCATATTCCACTTGGCCGCCAGAAGACACGGCTTTTTTATCGCTGGCAATTTCGACAAGTTGTTTAAGGAGATCGAGGGAGGGCATATTGGTTGGGGGGGGTGTTTATCGGTTTTGGGGCGTTGTGGGGCGTTAAAGGGCTTTAGGGGCATGGAGGGTTTTGCGTAAGAAATATTTTCTTTGTCTTAACACCCTTCAATGCCTTAAAGCCCCAACAACCACCCCTCTACTTCTTTTTTGATCTTAAAAAATTAATATGGTTGTTTATGGCGGCAGCTAGTTTGTTGTATCTTTGATAAAACATTTTATATTCTTCTTCAGAAATATAATTCATTGTTTCGGCAAAATGCAATTGAGCAAGAATTTCTTGAGTTGAACCACGGGCATTAATTAAAAAACGAACATAATCTTTATCTGTTCCTCGGCCACAGCCTTCGGCGATATTAGAGAAAACTGAAACAGCGGCTGACCTAAGTTGAGAAATCAAATTATATTTTTCTTCTGATGGAAATTTATTGACCACCCTATAAATCTCTTGCGCCAAATCCTCGGCTTCCTGCCAATCCCAAAGTTCATCAAATCTTTTTTCTGACATAAATATTCCATGCCCCTAAAGCCCTTTAATGCCCATTAGTGCCCTAAAACGCCCCACTCCAGCCGTTAACCCAATAAATCCTTCCCAACCCACGGCCGTAAAATCTCCGGTACCACAACCGAGCCATCTTCTTGTTGATAGTTTTCGAGAATGGCGATCATGATTCGGCCGATGGCGAAAGCTGTGCCGTTTAGGGCATGAACAAGTTCGTTTTTACCGTCAGCTTTTTTGTAACGAATTTTTAGGCGGCGGGTTTGATAATCAGTGGTGTTGGAAGTGGAGTGAGTTTCGCGATATTGATTTTGTGAAGGAATCCAGGTTTCGATGTCGTAAGTTCGAGCTGACGGACGACCGGTGTCTCCGGAGCAGAGTCGCATAACTCGATAGGGCAGATTTAAACCTTTCATTAATTTTTCTTCCATGGAAAGCAAAAATTCATGTTCAATATCAGATTTTCCCGGTTCGGTATATGAGAACATTTCTAATTTATCAAATTGGTGCATGCGCAAAATACCCCGAACATCACGGCCGTGACTGCCGGCTTCGCGGCGGTAGCAGGGGGAGAAACCGACGTAGCGAAGAGGCAGGCTGGCCAAAGGCAGAATTTCATCCATATGCATTGGGCCAATGGATTGTTCGGAAGTGCCGATAAGAACCGCGTCGTCGTTTTTTAAATGATAAATTTCCTCCTCACCACCATGTTCCATGTAACCCATAGCGGTCATGGCTTGAGTGGAAATAATGTGTGGCGGAATAACCGGGGTGAAACCTTCTTTGACCAAAGTTGTGATGACGTAATTGATGAGCGCAAGTTCCAATAAAACCGCGTCGCCTTTCAGATAGACAAAACGGCTACCGGAAACTTTACTGGCCCGTTCGATGTCGATGATGCCAAGTTTTTCACCAATCTCAACATGATCTTTGACTGAAAAAGTAAAAGTTTTTGGTTCACCAACCAAGCGAACTATTTCGTTTTCATCACCATCTTTACCGATTTTGACATCCGGTCTAAGTAAGTTAGGAAATTTTTTAGCTTCGTTTTCGAGCTGAACCTCAAGATCGACCAAGTGTTCTTCGGCTTCCTTGGTTTGATCTTTTAAATTGCGGCCTTCTTGAACAAAAGTTTCACGGTCTTTAGCTTCGGCAGTCCGTACAGTTTCAGCGTTCAATCTGGCCTGACAGCGTAAATCCTCGACCGTCTGGAGCGAACGAATGCGATCTTCGGATAAGGCCTTAACAATAGATAAATCAATATTGACATTACGACGACGATTATTTTCAGCGACTTCATCTGTGTGTTGGATTAGGTATTTTATGTCGATCATATTTTTTGGGTTAAGGGGTTTAAGGGGGCGGAAGGGGTTGAAGGGAATTTATTTATTCAAAAATTTTTTCTCCCTCCTTCACCGCCGCGGTGGGGGAGGGCTGGGGGAAGAAACGAGATCCAAAAGGACGGATAAAAACTCTCTTCAGCCCCTTAAATCCCTTTCGCCCCACCGATGTCACCTATAAATAATGCCCCAAAATTTGTTTTTCGTCCAGAGGTTTGTTCACCGCAGACGTTGAGGTTTTTCTGACAGAAAAAGTTTTGATTTTTAAGGGGTTTTTAAAGATCAATTTAAAAAGTGTCAGCTGCGGCTGACACTTTTTTAGGCTTAAATTAGCCAATAAATCATTGACATTGAGGCTTTTTCATGTTTTGCTAGAGGCAGATGGAGGTTAAACAAAATTTTTCCCATCGATAAAAAGTTGCCGGGATTGCTACCTGATAACTGATTATCAAATTTTTGGAGAAACCCCCCGGCTACTGATCTTACCGATCGATACGAACAGCGAATAGATTACGGAGGGCGTTCGGATTATTCGGCAGAATGGGGTTGGGGGGAGTTTCTTCAAAAAACAAGTGAAGTTGTTTGTTAATAGGTGACGGAACCTGAATTGTTGCTGACTTTTAATTCAGGGCAAGGGGGAGCGCCGCCTGTTCAGTCAACGAACTTGCGAAAACGGCCGAACGGCCGCGCTCGATCGGCGTGAAAGTACTAGTGCGCCGGTCGAGGCGGCTAACAGTTTCGTTAGTCACCTCGCTCAAGGCGGTTTTGCCTAAAGGTGAGGCTATGCGTTCCTACTTCGTTTTTCTGGTTTTTCTGTTCCTGCTTCTGTCGGCCTGTGCTCTGAACATTCCCACGATGCCTTTCGGCGGCGACACAGCCGGTTCTGACCACGACAACATGGGTGGTGGCGAGTTGGTTATCCAGCTCCCCTTTGCGGATGACGAGGATCGCCTGTGCGTGCAGGGAGCCGGCGGTGCTTTCAGTCACACTGGCAACTCCACCCGCCACGATCTCGACTTCGACACCAGTAACTCCGGGGATGAAGAACTTTTCGCTCCGATCGCCGGTATCGCTCGTGTACACCTGGAATCGGCCAGTACCAACTTCGGCTACCACGTGAACATCGAACTTGGCGACGGCACCTACGTCGTCATCGCTCATATGTCCGAGATTTTCGTTTCGGATGGTGACGAGGTGGCGGCCGGCCAGCTTCTCGGTTACGAGGGCTGTACCGGTTACTGCACCGGCGACCATGTTCATCTTGGTCACCATGAAGGTGATGCTGGGCAGCAGGCGCAATATGGCACCTCGGTCGAAACCTATTTTCGAGCCGCCGATGCCACGGCCGAAGAAGAGCTCGAGAATGAATCGGGCGATTCGTTCATCTGTGGCATCAAGGACGCGGGTGATCCGGTGGATGGCCACTGGTACTTGTCGGATTTGCCGGTCGCCAGGTGGCATCCCAACGGCACCCTCGTCAAAGTTCCTTCAAGTCCGGAAGTCTTTCTGATCGAGAAAGGTGTGGCTCGCTGGATCCTGAACGAAGAAGTTTTTTGGAGTCTCGGCTATGACTTCGAAAACGTCGCTCTTGTCTCGGACGAAGAGCTGACTTGCCTCGGTGATGGGGAGGAGATTACCGCAGCAGGTTTGGTCGATGCGACCTACGATGAATTTGGTTTGCTCTGGCTGATCGTGGGCCCGGATTCCGACCAGAATCGTTTTCGTCAGATGGTGAATAATTTTGCTTGGGAAGAAGTTCTCGAATCATGGGGGCTCAACTACTCGAGTGTCAATCTGCCAAGCGATTCCGGTTACGACCTTGAAAAATGGCCCGAGCATTCCGGTTACGCTCACTTCCGTGACGGCTCGGTCGTCAAGGAAGAGACCCGTTCGGATGTTTACGTCATCACAGAAGGCGTGGCTGCGCCGGTCGTTGACTGGAACACCTACCTCATGCTCGGCTTCTATGACCACAACATCATCGTCGTCCCCGACGGTACGGTGAAGGAAGTACAGGGCAATGTCGGCGACTGTTCGGTTGGACTTTGGTGTCTGACCCAGGACATCATCATCGAGTGCGGCGGCGGTTTTGACTTGTCGGATCCGGGTGACTTGGGTGGTAACGAGGATGATGATGATTTTGGCGACACGGGTGAAGAAATTCCCTGTGTCGACAGCGACCTGGATGGTCACTGTTCCGAATACTCCGGCGGCGACGATTGTTGGGATTACAATCCTTACGTCTATCCCGGCGCCACGGAAATCTGTGGCAATGGTGTCGACGAGGATTGTTCGGGTTCTGATGATCTGTGTCCGGCCGACGAAACCGATACCGATGGTGATGGCGTGATGGATGCTTATGACAACTGTTTGTATCACGACAATTCCGACCAGACCGATATCGATCGCGATGGGGTAGGGGATTCGTGCGATACGGACATCGATGGTGACGGGGTGGTGAACGGTGAGGATTGTGATATGAGTGATCCCGCCGTGACCTACTGTGACACCGCCGAAGAAATCATCGACACCGGCACCAACCTCGATACCGATTCCGATGTCGATGCTGATTCTGACTCTGACACCGATACGGACACTGATTCTGATGCGGACGCCGACAGCGATGCCGACGCAGACGCTGATTCAGACTCCGATGCCGATACCGATGCCCCTGAAGCCCCTGAGACCCCTGAAGCTTCCGACTGGGGCATCATGACCGTTACTTGGGAAACCGATCTCGGTTACCCCTCCGATTCTCTTGAAGCTCTGTACGAATATGCCGCCAGCGACCAAGCGTTCGCCGGTTGGTTCAGTACAACCTTCAGTACGGAAGATGATGACACCATCAGCTTCTCGTTCATGGTGCCGAACGGTTTCGCAGTTCGCTACAACGTCACCGCGAGCAGTTATGGTCACGACGACTGGAGCTGTGAGTCCACATCGTCCTACGAGTCTGGCGATGCCCTAATCGGTTCGCACGAAGTCGTCTACCTGGCCTCGAATGGCGTTGAATGCGATCTTGCCCCCGAGGTTTATCACAAAACATCGGGTGTGGTGGATGGTTGTGAGGCCATAGTGATGGCCAACTGCGACTGATACGTTTCCCGGTCTGGTTCTTCAGGCCGGGAGTTTTTTGTTTGTTACGAATTATCCCGCCGACGGAGGCCTTTGGCGGGATCCCGTCCAAACCTAAGAGGTGGGACGAATCTTGCCGAAACCACGAATCATCGAATTTGAAAAGAATATTGATGGTCGTAGGGACTGAACAGTGTTCTGTCCCTACGGACGAAAATTTTAATATTCGTCAATTCGTGATTTGTAACTTTCTCAACCTGTGGATTAATTAATTTTCAATTGAAAATGTGTTATACTGTACCTAACTATGAAGGGTTTTTTATTTCGCATTAAAGAAGATTTTTTTTCTTTATTTTCATCAAAATCCGGGGGGTTAAAAAAGTTAATACTTCCAGTGATTTTTTTGGGTTTGGTTTTTGCTTTGCCGGCTTATGCTTGGGACTTGGATGTCGACGCTCCAGAAGTTGTTGAGAGACTTTTGAGTGTTTTAGCTCAAATGATAATCTCAATGGCTCAGGTGGCGGGGCAGATAGTTATAGTTTTAATAAGCGCAATCGTTGTGCCACTTATGCAGTATAACGATTTTGCCAGTTCGCCGGCCGTGGGAGTTGGTTGGGCGGTTATTCGCGATGTGGTCAACATGTTTTTTGTCCTCATTCTTATTGCCATTGCTTTTGGCACAATTTTGGGTGGCTTAGATCGTTTCAAATGGCGTCAACAGGTGCCACGCTTGCTCCTCGTGGCTATTTTCATAAATTTTAGTCGCATGCTGTGCGGACTCATGATTGATTTCAGTCAGGTTATCATGATGACTTTTGTCAGCGCCATAAAAGATATTGCCGGCGGAAACTTTATCCAAATGTTTGGTTTGCAAGACATTATGGAGGCTAGCACCACCTCCGTTCTTTTTAGTGGTACTGCAACTTCCGGCGGTGTTAAACCATTCGATCTTTTTGCTGCGGCCATTGTTTCTTTAATGTTAATGTTGATCGTCTTGGTTACTTTAATTTTTTTGGCGCTTATTCTTGCTTTCCGTATCGTTACTCTTTGGGTTTTGGTAACCGTAGCGCCGCTTGCCTGGTTTTTTAAAAGTACGGACGGCATTCTTAAACTTAAGGGCGATCCGTATAAAACTTGGTGGTCACAGTTTACTTGTTGTCTACAATTGGGGCCGGTTTTGGTTTTCTTTTTATGGTTGGCTTTGGCTGTGGCTGGCAGCGGTACGCTTGGCGATTCTTTTCCTCAAAGTGGCACCGAAACTGAAACCTTCAGCATGCTAAAAATGATGTCGACTTCAAAAATGGTGGGTTTTATTGTTAGTATCGCTCTAATTTTTGCCGGATTTAAAGCAGCTGATGACGCTTGTGAAGCCGGTGGTTTAACCGGAGCCATGAAGAGTTTGACCGGTAAAGCCGGCGGTATCTCCAAAGGTATCGCCATGGCCCCGGTCGCTGCGGCCGGAGCCGGTGCGGCCTTGGCCGGTCGGGGAATTATGGCTGGCGGCAAGTGGGCCGGGAATAAGGCTTATGCCAATACCGTCGGTCGTGGTGTAAATGCTTTAAAAAATACAGCTGCAGATAAATTAGGCAGTTTGGCTGAAAGCGGCAGATTTAAAGGCACCTTTATTGGCCAAATGGCCGCCAAAAAATCCAGCCAACTTAAGGCCGAACGTGCGGCTCGAGCCATGGCTTCCTTGGAAGGTCAGCCACTCATTTCTTCTGGTGAAATGGAATCAAGATTAGCTCAAGGAGTGCCGCTCGATGCCGATAAAAAACAGGAACACATGGCTCTTATGCGTCGGGCTATGACCGACAAATCTTTCCGTAAGAAAATGGGACCGGAAAAATTAAAAGCTCTAATGAATAAAAAAGATCCAATAACCGGCAAGACGGCTTTTGAAGAAATGGACGAAACTTTTAAAGGCGACGCTGAATTTGAAAAGCAAATGGATACTTTGAAAAAAGAAGCCCCAACTTTATTTGGTAAAGAAAATCTTGAAAGGCAAATTAAGGACGCTGAAGATATTGATGGTGTTGACGCTGGACAATATCAAGATAAAGATTTTCGGGATCATCTTGGAACTGTTACTTATAGGCGTAGAAATAAAGATGGTAGTTTTGAAACGGTTAATAAAAAAGACAAGGATGGAAATGATGTTCTTGGCGCCGATGGAAAACCAGTGGCAATTTCAACAGCCGAAGCTATCCAGCAAGGTTTAATGGGTAACGCTAAACAAAAACTTTGGCGAGATGGTGAAACAGCTTTGGCTACATCAGCCGCCAGTGCAGCCGATGCCTCGCCAGAAGACGCGGCAGAAATAGTTAAAAGCGGTTCGGCTGATAGAGTTGAGCAATTAAGAGGCCGAACAGATACAGATAAGGAGGCTATAAAGACGGCCGGTTTGGCGGCGGCCGGAACCGTAAAAGCTCGGGCGGCTTTTCGTCAGAAGTTGGTGGCCGGTGGTTTAATGAAAACAAAAGTTCCACCATTAACTCCACCGACCGATGATGAAATAACGGCCTTGGCGACAACTAGACAAAGCGAGGCTGGTGTGGCGCCTTTTGCCGAAGACGCTGCCGCCTGGGACGCTCGACTTAGCGCGGCCAGAGCAGAATTAATAAACGAAAGATCGACAGAAGATTCGGGGGTTCTTAAAGCTTTTGATTTCCGAGATGACGGACGTTTTGAAGACGATGCGGCCAAACAAGAATTTTCTACGGCCGCGGCCAGCGATCCGCGTTTGTTGGTTCAGGCGCTTAGGGATTCGGCGGCTCGAAGTGCGGATAATAAGCCGGCTTTGGCATTAGCCAGAGTCTTAACACCTGATGTTGTTAAGAAGTTGCTTCGTAAAGCCAAATCATCAACCGGCGCCGAACAACAGGCGGCTATGGCGGATTTGGATTATATTCTTAATACTGTTTTAGTCCGGAAAAAAAATGCAGACGGTTCATTAGGAAGTGAAGAGATACTTGATCGAGCTGAGGCGGCAGAGGCGAGAGGCGAAGGCGATGCCGGATCAATGGTTAGAGCTGTGGCAACGATTAACGGTTTGCACGCACAATATGGTACTTTAGCCAATCAAATCGCTTTTGAAAAACAAAGAGCGGCGACGCCGTCGGCGCCGCCGGATGAAAACCAGGCCGGTATTGACCAAATTAAGGAATCAATCAGAGAGTTGCAACAGGAATTGGCCAGACCAAAGTCCGGAGAAAGCAGAACCAGAGGCGAAGTTAATCAAGAAATAGCCGATCGGCTGCGAATATTAAATGAAGAGTTGAAAGAAGCCAAAAGAAAACTTCGAGAAAGCAAGAAAGGACCGAGTTTATTTTAATTGAATTTTGTGTCAAAAGATTTTTCCGAACTTCCAGAAAACATTCAGAATTTTCTCGTTGACGCCACTCTGCCGGAATGGGCAAAAAAAACTGTGGCCAGTTTTGGTTTGCCTCAGGAAAAAATTGCCGTGTTAATGGAAATAGCCGAGCGGGTGACTTTGGATGAAAGTTTGCTCGAAATTTTACCGGGAATAATTTTATCCGAGCTGGAAGTTGATTGGGAAACAGCTTGCAAAATCGCTGTAGATTTGGCCGGTCATCGTTTGTTGCCACTTACCTTTTTTATCGAGGCCGACATTGAAAAACAGATTCGTGATTGGGGTGGTGATCCGGCGGTTTTTAAAAACGTTCCACGTTTGGAACCGATGAAGGAAGATCCGGCCGAAATGGTGGCCAGAATTTTGACGGAAATGGAGACGAAACTGCCTGATCATCTGGAGCAGAGCCGTTTGGAATTTATTTTAACCTCCATGGTAAAAGGTGAAAGGACGGCCGAGGAAACCAAAGCAGCTTTTATGCGGCCGTTAAAAGTTGGCGGGCTGGCTTTGGACGAGGCAAAAGCTAATTTGTTTTTGAGTAGATTTTTAGAAAAAACCGGCGGTTTGAGTTTTGATAAACCGGTTGTTGTCGCTGAAGCTCCAAAACCAACTATGTTTAGGGATGTAAGACCGCCAGTTTATGTCCCGTCTCCAGTTATTAAAACGGTCGTTCCGGTATCGGCCCCCTTATCCCAGCCCTCTCCCGTTCCCCGTGAGCCCTCTCCCCAACCCTCCCCCGCAGTGGCTGCGAGGGAGGGAGAATTAGTTGAAAATTTGGTTCAGGCTACCCAACCAATTGTTGCCTCCGCCGTCTCTGCTGCATCTGTTGCCTCAAAGACCAACATCAAAGCTTCCACAGCTTTTCCGGCCAATAATCCTGTTAATCCACTCAACCCCCAAAATCCCAGTTTAGACAACCAATCCAATGTTACTTCTTCATCACGTCGTAGCTCGGCGGAGGCGGATGTTGTCGATGTTGCCGATGTTGCCGATGTTGCCGATGTTGCCGATGTTGCCAACCCCTCCCACCTAGACCACATTAACGGGGGAGGGGACCTGGCCCGCTCCGCCGAAGCCCGGCGAAGGGGAGGGTGGGGGACCAACGCCACCGAAATCGCCACAGCCACCGCAATGATCAAAGAAAAAATTTCTCCTGTTTCCAAACCTGTTCTTTCGGCCAATGATGCGGTGGAAAAAATCATGATCGAGACTGGATTGAAATTGGACGAAACAAATCAGAAAAAATTCGCGGCTATTATTGAAGCACGACTAAAAGATATTCGTGATGCTTTTGAGACGCGAAGTGTGTTGGAACGTTCGGTTGAGCAGGGCGGTTTGGCAATCTCTGGTTTGCAATTGGCAAAAACCACCGAGCTGCTCGAAGAAATAGTCAGTGACTGGCAAAAAGTCATGCAAACAGAAAGTGATAAAAATAAACAAACCGTTCGTGAAACAAAGTTGGCCGAGGAGGCTAGAAAAAAAATCGAAGCCAAGGCGGCGGCTCAAGCGGCTAAACCAAAAATCATGCCTAAACCAATAGCTCCGGTCATGAATAATAATTTAGCTGTCACCTCCCAATCATCGCGTCCAATATTAAACGATATAACACCACCGGCTCGAAAATTAGCCGGTCCAATTGATGAGTTGCAAAATTTAACTTTAGAAGAATTTCGTCGTTTATCGTCAGACCCAAAAGAAGCGAAACTTAAAATTAAAGACAAAATTGATTTACTGGAAGAGCAGGGTATGGGTCAAAAGATTTTAGGTATTAAAGCCTGGCATTCATCGCCAGTAAGTCGTTTATATTTGGAGATGACAAAAGCCGCGCTGCTTTCTGGTAAAACCATCGAAGACATTTCTACCGAACGATCCAGACTTAACCAAGAAACTCTTTCCGCAACTGAAGTTAAAGCGATTAATGAACTGAATGGAAGTTTAAGATTTTAGGGGGAGAGGTGCGAATAACGAATTAATTACGAATTTACGAATATACGAATGTTGGGTTGAGTCACGTGGCCACCCTTCGCTCACGTCGAGCTACGGCGTGGCAAGCGAGATCCTTCTTTGGCTCAGGATGACAAGCGTTTTGGATTCAGATTTGTAAATTCGTAAATTCGTTATTCTCACCCCCCGTACCACATTATGCCAAATCAATATGTTGTTCCGCAATTTATTGAAGTCGAAGATAAAATCTTGGGCCCGCTTTCGGTTCGGCAGTTTGTCATATTGTTGTTTGGGGTTTTGATTATTGTGGCCTTGTACAAAATGTTAAGATTCATTCCTTTTATTTTGGCCACCTTACCAATTTTTGCTCTGACCGTAACTTTCACTTTTGCCAAAATTAATGGCATGCCTTTTCATTTTTTTGTTCTGAATCTTATTCAGTCTTTGCGTAAACCTAAGTTACGAGTTTGGGACAAGGCCCTGTCTTTAGATGAAATCAGACAATACATGGGTGCACCTCCAGCCATGCCCACACCGCCGCCACTAAGAAAATCTCTACTTTCAGGTTCACGATTACAAGAATTAACTCTCCTAGTTAATACCGGCGGCGCTTATCATCCGGAGGAATGACACGAGTGGGGAAGGAAAGGGATTGGAAGAGAGGGAAAGAGAAGGAAAATTTTTCCGTTCCATCCAACTTTCCATCCCTTTCCTCCTCTTTCCTCCCCTTTTTACCCCCCCACTACAAATATGCCTACTACAAATTCAACTAAACCAGGACCAGCCACTCAGCGATATTTGGATATTGCTGAAATTCGTGACGACATGGTGATCATGAAAGACGGTACGGTGCGGGTGGTACTTATGGTTTCGAGTATTAATTTTGCTCTTAAATCGGTCGATGAACAGGAAGCCATTGTTCAAGCTTACATGTCTTTTTTGAATGGTTTGGAATATCCGATCCAAATCGTCATTCAATCACGAAAGATGAATATTGATCCCTATCTTATTTCTCTCGCCATCAGACAAAAAGAAATTTCCAATGAACTTTTAAAAGCGCAAATTGCCGACTACCGAGGTTTTATTCAGGAGCTGGTGGAAATGGGTGAAATTATGCAAAAGCGTTTTTATGTCGTTATTCCTTACGATCCAGTCAGCAATAAACGAAAAACTTTTTGGACCAGATTTACCGAATCAGTCTCGCCGGTTATGGGCATCCGACTTAAGGAGAAACAGTTATTGGAAAGAAAAGAAGAGGTTGTAAAACGAGCCGGCATGATAAATGGCCAACTCACCAGCATGGGCGTCGGTGGTGTGCTTTTGGATACTCAAGGACTGATTGAGTTGTATTATGAATGTTATAATCCAGACGTCTTTAATACTGAAAAGCTCGGCGATATAAATAAAGTAAAATTCGAAGAAAATCCACCTGTTGTTTAAATTATTGAATTATTTAATTATCGAATTATTGAATTAAGGAAGATTACTTTGATTTAAAACCTTGCACCATCTGTCATCCCGAGCCAAAGAGGGATCTCGCCACGTCATATCACTTATAATTGATGTAGCGCGGCGAGATTCCTCCAAGATGTTCGGAGTGACAGGTCAAATTTATGCCCATAGAACTAAGTAAAACAAAAGAAGAATTGAAAACCGTGGCTCCGTTAGCTTCGGCTCCCAAGCCGCCTTCGGCCGAAGAGCAAAAGTTGACTGAAGAAAAAATCACGCTTGAAGAAGAGCGGCTTTATAGGCGCGGTGTCGTAACCGTACGCGATCTTATTGCGCCGGCGGCTTTTCAGGTTACACCAACCTACTTGGTTCTTTCCGGGGTTTTTATTCGATCGATTTTTATCATTACCTACCCACGTTACATTGGTCTTGGTTGGTCGGCTTCAATTATTAATCTTAATAAAACTCTGGACTTAGCCATGTATTTTTATCCGGTTAAGGCTGGAGTTATTTTGAAACAATTGCAGAAGAGAGTTGGTTATCTTGAGGCCGGTTTGGCCATGGATGCCGAGAAAGGAAAACCTCGCGATCCTTTGCGTGAGACGGCTCTTCGTGATATTGAGGGTTTGCGCGACGCTTTAACTCAAGGTATTGAACATTTTTTTCAGTTTGCTTTTTACGTCACCATTTATGCCAAGTCGCTCGAGGAATTGGATAAAATTACCAGTGATATGGAATCGGAATTTGGCAGTAAATTAATTTACAGTAAAAAAGGTTATTACCAAACCGAACAAGGTTTTAATTCTACCTTGCCGCTTTGCAACGACGAACTCATGATTTCTTATAACATGAACACCTCGCCGATTGCCGCTTCGTTTCCTTTTATTTCTTCCGACTTAACTTCAGACAACGGTATTCTTTATGGTGTGAATCGCCACAACAATTCACTCATTCTTTTTGACCGTTTCAGTTTGCAAAATGCTAACGCCGTAGTTTTTGCCACCTCCGGGGCCGGTAAATCTTACATGGTAAAACTCGAAGTGCTTCGAGCCCTCATGATGGGCACAGAAGTTATCATCATCGATCCGGAAATGGAATATAAACATTTGTCTGAGGCGGTTGGTGGCACATATATTAGCGTTTCTTTGGCTAGCCAGGCCAAAATCAATCCTTTTGACATTCCAAAACCAAAAGGCGAGGAAACTAAAACTGAGGATATTATCAGAAGCGCTGTCATTACTCTTAAGGGTTTGCTGCGCATTATGATTGGCCAACCTCAGGGAGCTGGTGGAGCTATTGGTTTTTCGCCGGAAGAAGATTCAATTCTCGACCGTGCCTTGCTTGAAGCCTACGCCAAAAAAGATATTACGGCCGATACAATAAATTTATCGACCGTGGAACCGCCAATTCTTTCTGATTTGATTGACGTCTTGGGTGGTATGGAAGGCGCGGAAAGTTTGGTGGCGCGTTTAACAAAATATACTGACGGTACTTTTGCCGGAATTTTAAATTCACCAACCACGGTCGAAATGACTAATCAGTTGGTGGTCTTTTCAGTTCGCGATTTGGAAGACGAACTTCGACCAATGGCTATTTACACCATCATCAACTATATTTGGAATATTGTGCGTTCGGAACGCAAAAAAAGAATTCTGATTATTGATGAGGCTTGGTGGCTTATGATGCACGAGGATAGTGCTAAATTTATTCACGCTTTGGTTAAACGCTGTCGAAAATATTATCTTGGCATTACCACCATCACCCAAGACGTCAACGACTTTTTGCTTTCGCCTTACGGTCAAGCTATTGTGACCAACTCATCAATGCAGTTTTTGTTAAAACAGTCACCGGCCTCAGTCGATTTGATTCAAAAAACTTTTAATCTTACCGATGGTGAAAAATATCTTTTACTGGAATCCGGTGTCGGCGAAGGTCTGTTTTTTGCCGGTTCAAAACACGCGGCCATGAAAGTCGTCGCCTCTTACACCGAAGATCAATTGGTCACCACTAACCCTCAACAACTTCTAGAAATTGAGCAGGCTCAAAAAGAATTCCAAGCCAAAATGTCCAGCCTAGAGGGCGCGCCGGAAGAAGCTGCTGAAACCTCGCCGCTCGAAGAATCAATTCCCGAAGGTATAAAAACTTTGTCTCGCGAAAAAGAAGGCGAAATTGAAGCCGACCGTATTCGAAAAACTTTAACTGATTTGTAGAGGAACCGAATTACGAATGTTGGCGAATATACGAATTTGGCACGCATCATCCGTCATCCTGAGCCAGCTCTTCGACCATTCGATCGGCCTCATGGTCGCCTTGAGTCGGATCGAAAGGCGATTGGACTCAGAGCCCTGAGCGAGGCCAACGAGTCGAAGGGAGAAGGATCTCGCCGCGTGGCACCAATCCAAATTTGTATATTAGTATCAAATTAGTAATTCGATTCCTTCAAAAAATATGTCTAAGAAAAAAAAGATCTTGATTATTTCCGCTGTCGTCTTGCTGATAATTTTATTATTCCTTTTGGTTTGGTTTTTAAACAGCCAAAAAACTTCAATCAAAACTCCAGTGGTTACCACCGAACCGAAAACTGAGCAGGTTATTCAACCAAGAGAAAATGGCGGGGCGGTGACCAGTCCGACAACTCCAGCCGAGACAAATAATGTTGATACCAGTCTTCAGAGTTTAGCCATAACTTTCGCCGAACGATACGGTAGTTACTCCACAGAAAGTGATTTTTCCAATATCTACGATGTTATGGATTTGATGAGCGGCTCTTTTAAAACTGAAACCGAAAAGTTTTTGGCTTCAGTTAAAGCCGCGACTGAATATTATGGCGTAACCACCAGAGTTTTAACCACCAAGGTTGCGAGTTCAGATGAAACCTCGGCCACAGTTGAAGTTTCAACTCAACGTGAGGAATCAAAAGGCAGTCCGCAAAACAGTGAAATAAAATATCAGAAATTAATTTTGTCTTGTTTGAAAGAAAATGCTGTATGGAAAGTGAACGGCGCGGTTTGGCAGTAAAAAGTTGGCAGTGGTTGAAAAACGGTTTGTTTCCGGTTTATTGTTTGCATTGTCAAACCGAAGGTTGGAAGTTTTGCAAAGACTGTCAACGTGAAATTTTTGTCGAGCGCGCGCCAAGCTGTTGTCCGTTTTGTCACGAGGCTGATTCAGAAGGGCAGACTTGCAAAAATTGTGCGGCCGAAACTTTTTTGGATGGTTGCACAACTTTAAGTTTTTATCATGACCCCGTGCTGCGGGGTCTTTTGCAAAATTGGAAATTTAATGGTGATGAAGCGGCCGGCCAAGCTTTGACTGATTGGCTAAAAACTTTTTCCCTGAACCAACTGTTTCCACCAGTCGATTGGTACATTACTTCCATTCCACTTCACGAAGCCAAACAACGCGAACGAGGTTTTAACCAAGCCGAAGAAATCGCTCGTGTGCTGGCAGGCGAGATTGACAGTCAACATTTGAATCTTTTAAGTCGCATTGAATGGACCGATCCGCAAGCCCGTCGAGCGGCCGAAGAGCGTAAAGTTGGGGATCTTGATGGAATTTTTGAAACAAACGGATTGGTCCCGCCATGCGTATTAATCTGCGATGATGTTTTGACAAGTGGTGCGACGATGGACGCGGCAGCTAAGGTTTTAAAAGAAGCCGGCGCACAAATTGTCTGGGGGTTTACGATTGTCAGGGCGGCGGAGTAAAAGTATTTTTTTGAGAAAAAATTTGGAAAACGGCTTTAAAAAGCCGTTTTTTGTAATAAGCCGATTGACAAAACGGCTTTTTTGTGGTATATTTTATCGTCCGAAAAATCCGATCAACCCCAGCAATGGAGAAGAGATGAACGCCATCATTCTTGGCCTTCTGTCGTTTTTCTTCTGTGGAACAGCTTCTGCAGGAGCCGTCACTTGTCCTCAGGGCACGAAAGCCCTGGAAGTCGATTTGACCGTCGACCGTGTCGAACTCAAGCCAATCGCATCCTCCGTCGGTCCAATGACATTCGATCCTGCCGGATTCATCTACCTGGAATTTCCAGTAGGTAATGACGGCCAGACCCAAGTCTACGCCGGAGGCCAGTATCGTGGATGTGTGAAGTTTGAGCGGCACGAAATGTTCGGCTTCAACATCGTTGCGGACATGGTTTCCCCTTCCGGTACGCCTTTTCCGGCAACGACCATCTTGTGGTTCTCGGTCTCCGAGTCGAACGTCGGAACACCAGTGTACGCAATCGAACAACGGGTCGGAGGATCTGTGTCGTGGAACGGAACCAAGATGGTCTTGGTGCCGTTCGAAGGCATCACCGTGACCGTCTGGGACGCCTCGCGTCCGTAACTTGCCGCTTTCCGGCGTCGATTACAGTCCTCAAAAAGGATGTGCAGATCGCGCCTCTCGGGGAGCGGTTTTGCATTTTAAAAAGGTAAAATAAAAAACTTCGAGGTTTAGTTCGAAGTTTTTTTATTTTTCTAAGCCTCAATCTTTGAAAACAAATAGCCGCCGATAAAAATCAGAATAAGGGTTACTGAACCCAGGACAGCCAGGTCAGGGAAGAAGCCAAAGTGGTAAGCGCCGGTTAGGGCGCCTCTTAAACCGTCGACGCCGTAGGAGAGGGGATTCATTTTGGTAATGAGTTCCAGGGCTTTTGGTAGTCCGGCTAAAGGGAAGATGGCGCCGGAGAGGAAGAAGAGGGGCATGACCATAAAGTTCATGATCAGTTGGAAACCGTGCATGTCTGACAGAACTGAGGCAATAGCTGTGCCGAAGGCGGTGAATAAAATAGCAATGAGTAGAATGAAAATGAAAGCGGTGAAAATTGGGGTGATTGAGGCTAGTCTAAAGCCGGCGATAAAAGAAATTATTAAAACGAAAAAACCTTGGCAGACGGAAATGGTGGCACCGCCCAAAGTTCGACCGATCATGATGTTTATTCTTGAGACCGGGGCAACCAGGGTTTCTTTTAAAAAACCAAATTGTTTGTCCCAAATAATATCCATGCCGGAAAAAATTGCCGAAAACAAAACGCTCATGGCAATAATGCCCGGGGCGAGAAATTGAATGTAGTTGCCTTCGCCGGCTTTTTGAAAAACCGGACCAAAACCAAAACTCAAAGCCAGTAGAAATAAAATCGGTTGCGACAAAGAACCGATGATTCTTGATTTTGAACGCAGCGATCTTTTTAATTGTCTTAACCAAAGAATGTAAATAGTACTCATATTTTTATTTTCGATGACTGCGAATCATGCGCATCCGGTCCAGACTGTTGGCTGATTCGACTCTTAGGTCGTGACCGGTAAAAGTTAAAAAAGCTTCCTCGAGAGATTCAGTACCAGCCTTTTTTTTCAATTCTTCCGAAGTGCCGTATTCGATGATTTTTCCCTCATCGATAATGGCAATTTTGTCGGAAACTTTATCGGCTTCGTCCATGTAGTGAGTGGTAAAAACGACGGTGATTTTTTCTTCTTGATTGAGTTTTTTTACATAATCCCAAATGTGATTTCTGGTTTGCGGATCAAGACCAAGAGTCGGTTCGTCGAGAAAAATGACTTTTGGATGATGAAGCAGGCCGCGAGCGATTTCCAAACGGCGTTTCATGCCGCCGGAAAAAGTTTTAACAAAAGAGTCTTTTCTGTCCCAGAGTTCAACCATATTCAAAAGTTGTTCGATTCGTTCTTTGCGGATTTTTTTTTGGCACCTTATAAAGAATGCCGTGGTATTCCATGTTTTCGTAAGCCGTCAGTTCATCATCCAAACTTGGGTCCTGAAAAACAATACCAAAAGAACGTCGGACATCGTCCGGATCTTTTTTGATATCAAAACCATTTATTAAAACCTCGCCGCTTGTCGGTTTGAGTAAAGTGGTCAGAATTTTAATTGTCGTCGATTTTCCGGCGCCGTTCGGACCCAGCAGAGCAAAAATTTGTCCCTGCTCAACTTCAAAAGAAACATCAGAGACGGCTTTGATTTCCTTAAAATTTTTAACCAAGTTTTTTACACTAATCATTTTCATAGTAGTATTAATCTATCACAAAAAGTCGGTTTTTGAAATTTTTGGAAAAATAAAACCGCACTTCTCCATCGTGCGGTTCAGGTTGAACCGCGGAGAAGTGCGTGTGCTATCGAAGGTCAAGCTCGTAGACCTCGGTGCCGTTGGGCTGCGTCCGGAGGTGCTTGGCTCCCTCGGGCGGAACCAGTGGGACGACGGTCATCTGGCCGGCGCGAATACGGAAAGTTTGTGGCTGGATATACGCGATTCGTTGTCCGTCAGGCGACGTGACGACACACCCAACTTCCGATCCGCGTTCTTCTATATTACAACGGCGAAGTCCGTGTCTCTGGCGGAAGTCGGCCAACTCGACGAGGCGGTCATTTTCGAACCACGCCTCGTACACCGCCATCCCGAACGATGAGCAGATGGCGTCATGCCATTCATTACCTCCTAATGGGAGGTGTGGCGGGTGACGAGCGACGGTGAGAGGATCTCCAACGGCTTTGAGGTAGGCGCGAAACACCGCCGTTGCTTCTGCCTTGATGCCGTTCGAATCTGGTTGGGTTTCACTTCTTGGAAAGATCTCCGCCAGTTGGTGGAGTAAGGCGTTGAGGCCGTCGTTTCCGGCGGCAGCGGCGAAAAATCGGGGGACGTAACGAGACATTCTTGGCTCCTCTGGGTTGAACAAATCGACCAACTCAACGAGAGATAGTAGCAGAAAACCCCAAAATGTCAAGAAGTCGACCTCCGTTCTGGAATAAAATTTTTTTGAAACAAAAAAACGACCCGATTGGGTTGTTTTGTGTGGTCGAAGACCATGAGCGAGTTCGACGAGTCGAATGGTGCACCCAGGACGACTTGAACGTCCGACCTTCAGGTCCGCAACCTGACGCTCTATCCAGCTGAGCTATGGGTGCATATTGTTGTTTCCGAAGCTGGATCGTTGATTCCAGCTGCGAAGTCCCGCCACGGGACGAAGTCCGTCCGAAGCTCGTCACGAGCGAAGGAGGAAGCTATGGGTGCATTTTTGTTTTTAATGTCTAATGTCAAATTGATCGAATGTCAAATTAAGGAAGTCTAATACCTTAGAATAATAGACCTCCACCATTTGTCATTAGACATTGGAAATTGGACATTCCAAAAATCCAGCCTATAGTTTATACAGCCTTCTGACGTAATCCGTCAAGGTTTCTTCGGAACGTTCCAGGTTTTCTAAACAAAATGGCAACAAGCATTCGCGGATATGATTTGGGTCAGAATCTTCGAGGGGAATGGAAACAAGCGGTAACCAGGGTTTTTCAAAATCAAAATAAAGAACTTTTATGGTGGGTGGTTCGTAAATAATGGAAAAATCCTTCACTTCTTTATAAACATAATAATCATTACCGACGATTATTCCGGAAGAGGTGATGGCGATGTCTAATTTTTCTGGGGCCTGAAAAGTGGAAAGCAAGGTTATAATTCCCGAGATAAGAATAATAATGGCAAAAAGAAAATTGGCTGTGGCAATGGCGTAAATAATTAAACAAACCCCGCCAATGGCGCCAAGCACATACCAGGCTCGTGAACGATCATGGTTTGGGTATTCGTCCACCTGCCAAGAAGCCAGGATTTTACCGTATTCGGTAATCGAATTGTTTGGATTAGCCTCCATATTTTTGTTTTTAAGACCAAGGATATTATAAGACTTTTTTTGGGTTTAGTCCATGAAATATTGACCCTTGCTTAAATTGAGCTATTTGGCTAGAATACAAGGCGCACGGAGAGGTACCCAAGAGGCTGAAGGGGGGAGATTGCTAATCTCCTAGGTCGGGTTTTCCCGGCGCCAGGGTTCAAATCCCTGCCTCTCCGCCATCCCACTTCGTCCCGTTGGACGGGACTACGTTGGGGATGGTAACCATAATTTTAGTTGTATTACAACAAAACCAATTACAAAATTTTAAATAAATTCCACTTTGGAATTTGTTATTTGTAAATTGGGATTTAAACCCGGAGAGGTGTCTGAGTGGCTTAAGGAGACAGTCTTGAAAACTGTTGTACCTGAAAGGGTACCGTGAGTTCGAATCTCACCCTCTCCGCCAATTTAGAATTTCAGAGTTTTCGGAAGTTTTACGCACCTGCGGTGCGGTCGCCTCGCCTGCGGGCGAGGCTGGAAGGGCTGATTTTGCAACGGT
>JAGVPA010000058.1 GCA_020052445.1 bacterium | reverse complement strand
TTTGTTTTTGTTGGTTCATAACTAGGCTTTTTAGTGGTTAGCCTAGTTATATTTTGCTATTTTAAGCCAAATTTATCAATAGTTGGTGCGTTTGCCCTGATGTGTTCCTCACCGTCTTCCAGTTTCGACAACAACTGTGCCCTTGCAGCCATCTTTGCCGACCTTATTAAAAGAATTGGTATTACTGATGGCTTCGATGAGATGGCTACAGTCTGGACCAAGATCATCGAAAAGCTTGGTTGTGGCCATGATTATGGTGTCCTGCCATTCCTCGCGACCAAAGCGGTTGATGTCTTGGTTGCTAAGCTTTCACGTCGGGCTGGAAGGGCTGTTGCTGCATATTCCTTGCTCAGCCTATCGGTTGAAGAGGTTGAAGAGACGGGCTTTATATACATCTTTCAGCTCTGCGAGGCGAGCGAAGAAGAACTTCGCCGTCAATTCGCCGACCTCGGAGATTTCAACGAGGTCTGTTCCATTCTCAGAGAGATGGGACTTGACTACGGCATGGTTTTCTCACCTGAGATCAAGGCCAGACTTCCTGTGCCATAGTCTCTCCTTCGCACCAATGCGACCCCGACTGTTGAGTATGCTCTGGTCGGGTTTTTTTTGTTTGGAAATTTTTAATCGTCACAAAAATGTTTTTTACATTTTAAAATAAATAACCCTCCATAATTCCCCCGCCGACGGAGGCCTTTGGCGGGGTCCCGCCAAAATCTTATGGTGGCGGGAAATAATTAAATAATTCAACCTCCATAATTCAGAAATTCAATAATTAAATAATTCAGTAATTTTCAAGGATTTATTTGTCCACAGGTAAGCCTTTACACAGACCCTCTTGAGCCCTAAAGTAGTCCTGAAGAGATTTAAATGACGACAAAAAGTGTTCATCGGTAACTCGTTTGAACAATAAATATATGGCACAAGTACAACCGGACATTGAAACCTTCGCTAAAATAAAAGTTTGTGGTATTGGCGGCGGTGGTGGCGCAGCAGTTATCCGCATGATCAGCGACAAAATAAAAGGTGTTGATTTTATTGCCATCAACACTGATGTTCAAGCTCTCCATAATAATCCGGCGCCAACTAAAATTGCCATTGGAAAAAGTATTACTCGCGGTTTGGGAGCTGGTATGAATCCGGAGCTTGGCCGTCGTTCGGCCGAGGAAAGTCAGAATGATATTCGTAACGCCCTTAATGGTGCGGACATGGTTTTTTTAACTTGCGGTTTGGGTGGTGGAACTGGTACTGGCGCTATTCCAGAAGTTGCCAAGTTAGCAAAAGATATTGGTGCCCTCACCGTGGCTGTGGTTACTAAACCGTTTTCTTTTGAAGGGGCTCAACGTCGTCGAATCGCCGAAGAAGGTTTTACACAACTTCTTCAGTATGTCGATACAGTGATTACAATTCCTAACGATCGCGTTTTACAAATTATTGATAAAAAAACTTCGCTACTGGACGCCTTTAATATTGTCGACGATGTTTTGCGTCAGGGCGTCCAAGGTATTTCAGAACTCATTACTATTCCCGGTCTTATCAATGTCGACTTTGCTGATGTCAGGGCTATTATGGAAAATGCCGGCTCGGCGCTTATGGGTATTGGCCGAGCGACCGGTGAAAATCGAGCGGTTGAGGCGGCCAAGCAGGCCATTGCCAGTCCACTCCTCGAACTTTCAGTTGATGGTGCCAAAGGTATTTTGTTTACCATTACCGGTGGCAAGGATTTGGGCATGCACGAGGTGGCCGAGGCGGCAAAAATTATTACCAGTTCGGCTGACGAAGATGCTAAGGTTATTTTCGGCGCTAACATCGACGAAAGTTTAAATGAAGAAGTCAGAGTCACTGTGGTGGCTACCGGTTTTGATCATCACGATCGTCGTCGTCCGGGTGGTGGGGTAGAGGTTCAGTCCCAAGGCACCTGGACCCCAAGTTCTTTTTTCTCCCGTCGTGATCGCGAAGAGGAAGAAAAGCATCAAACAAAACCCTCATCACTCCAACCACCATCAAACAACATGAAACCGCGTTTTATCGACGAACAAACTCAATCGCGACCAATTAATGTAAATTTGCCGCCGTCACAACCAAAACCAGCCCCAAGACCAATTTCAATTCCACAACCGCAGCAAACGACCGAGGAAGAAGAATTGGAGATTCCGGCCTTCATTAGGAAAAAAATGATGTAGGACTTCCTCGTCTGGCGCATAACTTCGTCAAAATCTGAATTTTTTGTTTAACGTATAAGGCATATGTCTCACAAAAAATTCAGGCTTTTCCTCGTTCTGCATCCAAACGAGAAAGTCCTATGAAGTTAAAAAAGCCAAAAATTTGAAAAAAATCATAAAATCTGACTAAAGTTAAAGTCAGATTTTAATTTTGGTCAAACTTTAATCTAACTTGACTTTTGTTTTGGTTTACAGTATAATTCAACCATATGATATTTAAACGAGAAATAATTGACGAAATTTTAAAGTTTATCAATCTGGAAGAAATAATAGTTTTGCATGGTGCCAGACAAGTTGGTAAAACAAACATATTATTGTGGTTGGAAAATTATTTGCAGGAGAAAAAAGAAGATGTTTACTATATTGATTTGGAAGATTCCCGATATAAAAAAATTTTAGATTCCGGAGTTAATGAATTTATAGATCATTTACGTGAAGTCGGCCACGCGCCGCAAGCTAAGAAAAAAATTTTTGTGTTTATTGATGAAATTCAGTATTTGGAAAATCCGTCTGAATTTTTAAAATTAATCGCCGACCACCACAAAGACATAAAATTGATTGTCTCCGGTTCGTCCAGTTTTGAAATAAAAAGTAAATTTAAAGATTCGCTGGTCGGCCGAACGGTGAATTTTGAGATTTTCAATTTATCTTTTAGCGAATATTTAATGTTTAAAGATTATTATTATGAACCGAGTGTGAAAATAACGGAAATTAAACAAAACGAACTAAAATCGCTGTATAAAGAATATGTTTTATTTGGCGGCTATCCGAAAATCGCTTTGGTTAACGAAATTGAATTAAAAGAAAAAAGACTCCAACAGATTATTGATACTTACATCAAGAAGGATATAAAAGAATTGGCCAATATTGATAATATTGAAAATTTTAATAAATTATTGGAAATTTTGGCCGCGCAAAGCGGACAAATGATTAATATTAAAGAATTAGCCAACACTTGCGATTTATCGGCTCCGACGATTGAAAAATATTTATTCATACTTGAACAGACTTATATTATTAAGTTAGTCAGACCATATAGCAAAAATATTCGAAGCGAACTTTCCAAAACACCAAAAGTATTTTTTTACGATTCCGGTTTGATGCAAATGCTTTGGTTTAAGGGATTGCAAAAGGAAATTATTGGTAATGCTTTTGAAACCAGTGTGTTTTCCGAACTGGTAAAAAAATACGGCCAGGCCAATATTTACTATTGGCGAACCAAGGATAAAAAAGAAATAGACTTCATTATTAAAGATAAAAATAAAATTATTCCGGTTGAGGTTAAAATAAATTTTAACAAAGTAAATTTATCGACGATTAAATTTTTTACAGAAAATTATAAATTGGCTGAATATAAAATTATAGGCCTAGACGGCTACGAACCAAAAACCGGTTTTATTTATCCATGGGAAGTATAAAAAAGCAAATAACTATGGGGCAAAATATAGACAGGCCGTTTTCACAAGATCGAGCAATAACAATGGTTCAACGTCGGTTGACTCCGGAACTAGCCAGACGAAATCCCGAAAGGTTCAAACAGCGACTTATTGATCAACTTCACAGCGAGACAAAGTTTGGTGGACAAGCTTGGAATTTGTTGCTCAGTAAAGGTGTTGTTGATGAAGATTCCATTGTTTTAGATTCAGATAGTTGGGCAAGTGAGACTTTGGCTGATCAAAATAACGCAAACAGAACAATTATTCGATTAGGTATCCAAAGTTTACCAAAGGGAATGGCGGAGCAACTCATTTTTTTGCACGACAGATTTCAAGGTGATAAAGAATTGCTTTATCGTTTGAACCACGAAATTTCTCACGAAGTTGGTGCTGAAGCAACAAAATTATGTCCAAAAACCGGTCGGCTTTTTTCTACGGTTATTAAAATGTGTGAGTATGGTCAGGCGCTTTCGGCTCTTGGAAATCTTTCGTTTTATGAGGAAAAAGGAACTCGGGTTCAGGCTAATGAAGATATGGTGGAACTCGTTAATATGTATTTGATCGATCCGGAGTATCTAAAAAAATATCTTAAATTTTTATCCGATCCAGTGTTTCAAAAAGAACGACAAAAGATTGGATTACACACTCTTCCTGACGACGATCGTGTAGTTAATGCTTTATTTACCAGTCTCGAGAAGGGAATTTTAGCCTTCCTAAATTCATAATTTTTTCATCTTTTTTTCACTGTTTTGTTAATCTTTTTTCTGATATACTATTTTAACAATCATTAAAAAATAATTCTCCCTCTCCTGTACGCCGCGTACGGGGGAGGGCTGGGGTGGGGGAAGAAAATAATCGCCCCGTTGTAACCCTATGGAAAACAAACAATCTACAACTCTCGTTGTTTTACTGGCCATCACCGTTCTAATTTCCACCTCGTTTGGTGTGCTCGGTGGTTTTTTTGCCAATCAATATTTTTCTTTGTCTTCTAATTTATTTTCTTCGGCCAGTAAAGTCGATAAAAATATTGTCCAGATGATTGAGGAGGAATCCTCGGCTATCAGTGTGGTTGATCGAGTTACGCCGGCGGTGGTGAGTATTGTTATAAAAAAGAAAGCTAAAGATATTCAAATCAATCCCATGAACGGTTTCTTTTTTGGCCAAGTTCCGTCTGAACCAAAAATCGAAGATCCGGATAGACTTGTCGAAGTCGGAGCCGGTACGGGTTTTTTTGTCACGAGCGATGGTTATATTGTCACTAATCGTCACGTGGTCGAAGAGGAAAATGGTTTTTTTACGGTTGTGACTAACGATGATCAGGAATACGAAGCTCAAATTATTGATATCGATCCGTTTTTTGATATCGCGATTTTAAAAATCGAAGGTGAAAATTTTCCAACTGTGGTTTTTGGTGATGCTGATAATTTGGAAGTTGGACAAACCGTTATTGCCATTGGCAACGCTCTTTCTCAATATCAAAACACAGTTACCAAAGGCGTGATCTCCGGCGTTAATCGTCGGTTGGAGACTTATGACTATTCAACAGGCGGCGAAATTATCGAAGGGGCCATTCAAACCGATGCGGCCATTAATTTAGGGAACTCCGGTGGTCCGCTTATTAATTTGCTGGGCGAGGTTATTGGTATGAATACGGCCGTTAGTTCCGATGGTCAGGGTTTGGGTTTTGCCATTCCGGTTAATGAGATTAAACAAGCTGTCGAGAGCGTCAAAAAAGATGGGCGAATTATTCGACCTTGGCTCGGTGTGCGTTTTCTCATGATCAATAAAGAATACGCCGAAGAGGAAAGTTTGCCGGTTGAAGTTGGAGCTCTGATTTCGGCTGATGAAGGTGACGAAGCAATTGTTAAAGATGGTCCGGCCGATAAAGCCGGTTTGAAAACCGGTGACATTGTGACTAAAGTTGACGATGAAATTTTGACCGATGAAAACTCTCTATCAAAAGTCGTCCGCGAACATTTGTCTGGCGATGTTCTTAAATTAACTGTCTTACGTGATGAGGAGACGCTGGAATTGTCAGTGACGCTCGAGGAATATAAGGAGGAATAAAAAAGAGGGGACGAATAACCAAATAACCCCTTTGTCATTCTGAACCCTCGTGAAGAATCTCGCCTCGTGATATTAAGTTTAAAGTTACGTGGCGAGATTCCTCTCTGGCTCGGAATGACAAAATAAGTTCGTAATTCGCGCCCCCTCAAAAAAAATATGAAAAACCAAAAAAGAACTAAAATCGTTTGTACCATCGGCCCAGCCTCTTCTTCGATCGTTAAACTTACTCGATTGATTCGGGGCGGTATGAACGTGGCTCGATTAAATTTATCCCATGGTGATTATAAAAGTCATCGCGTGACAATTAGAAATATTCGAGCCGTTGAGAAAAAACTTGGTGAACCAATTGCTATTATTGGTGATCTTCAAGGACCAAAAATTAGGATTGGCGATTTGCCAACCGACGGTTTGAAAATTGTTAAAGGTGAAACAATCGAAGTTCCTGTTACTTATCCGAATCTTTTTCGTGACGTTAAAAAAGGCGACCGGATTTTGCTTGATGATGGAATTATGGATGGCGAGTGTATTGGCGGTAAGTCTGGTTTTTTAAAAATTAAAGTTAATGTCGGCGGAACACTCACTTCTCATAAAGGTTTAAATTTTCCCGATTCGACGCTTAAGATTGAGCCACTCACGGAAAAAGATCGAAAGGACGCAGCTTTTTGTGTTCGCGAAGGTGTGCATTACGTGGCCATGTCGTTTGTCACTGACCCTAAAGACATTCGTAATCTGCGTCGTCTTTTAAAAACCAAAGCCAAAATCAATCAACCAATCCCCATGATCATCGCGAAAATCGAAAAACACGAAGCGGTTCGTCGTTTCGATGAAATTCTCAAGGAAGTCGATGCGGTCATGGTAGCTCGCGGTGATTTGGGTATCGAAATTCCGGCTGAGCAAGTGCCTTTGATTCAGAAAGAAATAATTGAAAAGTGTCGGACCATTGGTAAGTCAGTTATTGTGGCCACCCAAATGCTTGATTCCATGATCCGAAATCCGCGACCGACCCGGGCCGAAGTTTCCGACGTCGCCAACGCGGTTATTGATCATACTGACGCCGTCATGTTGTCGGGCGAAACCGCAACCGGTAAATATCCGGTCGAGGCGGTTGAGACCATGGCTAAAATTATTATGGAAACCGAAGCCTCGCCCTTCGACGATGTCTCGCCAGACGAGGCGGCCGATTTTGTAAAAGTTATCGAGGATGCCATCGGTGGCGCGGCCAACTTATTGTCTCGTACCGTTAAAGCCAATGCTATTTTAGTTGCCACACTTTCCGGCAGCACAGCTCGCCTCGTCAGCCGTTTTCGACCAGAACTGCCAATCATTGCCGCGACCGCTTCCGAGTTTGTCCGTCATCAACTGTGTTTGTCCTGGGCGGTCTCGCCTATTGCCATTCCAAAAACTTTTAATATTGACGATTTGATTTCAAAATCCATTAAAAGATTAAAAAAAGAACGCTTGGTAAAACAAGGCGAAAAAATAATCATCCTAGCCGGTCAGCCCGTTGGTAAGCGGGTGAATTTTGTGGAAATTAAAGAAATATAAGTAGAAAATGTAGAGGAAAGAAGACGTAGATTTTTTTGGCGCCTGTGGTGAGGACCGATGCCACAATTCAATAATTCGAAAATTCCCCCGCCGACGGAGGCCTTTGGCGGGGTCCCGCCAAAATCCTATGACGGCGGGAAATAATTTAGAAATTTCCACCATATGTCCAACTTCATTCTTTGGTTTAAACAAATTAAAATTACTGATGTTGGTTTGGTTGGTGGAAAAAATGCGGCGCTTGGTGAAATGACACGACTTGGTTTGCGATCGAGTAAAAAAAATAAAATCAGTTTTCCAGTGCCGCCAGGTTTTGCGGTTACAGCCGAAGCCTTTCGGTTTTTTTTAACTGAGGGAAAAATTGCCAAACAAGTTTGGCAAACGGTTGAGGCCATTGATATTCAAAATACCGAGGTATTGGCTCGTGAGGGCAAAAAAATTCGCGAGTTAATAATGTCGACGCCAATGCCGGACGAGCTGACAAAAATGATTGTTACGTCTTATGAAAAATTATCAGCCGAGCTTGGTTCAAAAGCTATCACGGTAGCGGTACGTTCTTCGGCCACCGCCGAGGATTTGCCAGGTGCTTCTTTTGCCGGTCAGCATGATTCCTATTTAAATATTTCTGGAAAAAATGAAGTTGTCGAAGCCGTTAAAAAATGTTTTGCCTCGCTTTTTACCGACCGGGCCATTTCTTATCGCGTCAATAATAAATTCAAACACCGTTTGGTTTCCATGTCGGTCGGGGTGCAATTTTTAATTCGTTCCGATCGGGCGGCTTCCGGGGTTATGTTTACTATCGATACCGAATCGGGTTTTGAGCGAATTGTGAACATTGATTCTTCCTGGGGTTATGGCGAGGCTATTGTTCAAGGCAAGGCCATGCCTGATCATTTTTCGGTTTTTAAAAATACCCTGGAAACTCATCGACCGATTTTGGAACAGAAACTTGGTAGCAAGCTTTTAAAATATGTCGTGAAGAAAGATGGTGGTAGCAGGATTGTGGCGACCGAGGCCGGGGAGCGCCGTAAGTTTTCGATTAGCGACGACGAGGTTTTGCAATTAGCCAAATGGGCGGTCGAGATTGAAAAAGCTTTTGCTAAACCGATGGATATTGAATGGGCCAAGGATGGTCCAACCGGTCGACTGTTTATTGTTCAAGCCCGTCCCGAGACAGTTGAGACGCAAAAAAATACCGAGGTGATCGAAGAATATCGTCTTGATCAACCGGGAAAAATTATTATTAAAGGCATTGCGGTCGGTTCGAAAATCGGTTCTGGTCGAGCCAGGTTGGTTAAGAATCCGAAACAGATTGACGCTTTCCAGACCGGCGATGTTTTGGTGGCCAGAATGACTGATCCGGCTTGGGAACCGATTATGAAAAAAGCCGCGGCCATTGTGACCGATGGTGGTGGTCGCACTTCGCATGCCGCCATCGTCAGCCGCGAACTCGGCGTGCCCTGCGTGGTTGGTACGGGGAATGGTACACGAATGATAAAAGACGGTTCAAAAATTACGGTTTCTTGTGCCGAGGGTGAGGACGGTCGGATTTATGCCGGCGAGTTGTCGTTTCGCGTCAAACGAACGAATATTTCCAAGGTGCCAAAATTACCAATTAAAATCATGATGAATGTCGGACAGCCGGATACGGCTTTTGATTTGTGCCGCATTCCGAACGACGGTGTCGGCTTGGCTCGCGAAGAATTTATTATCGCCAACATGGTTAAGGCTCATCCCATGGCACTTGTCAGATATCCGAAACTTAAAGACCGAAGTTTAGTGGCCAAGATTGCTAAGCTGACGGTCGGTTATAAAAAACCAACGGATTTTTACATCGAGAAATTGGCGAGCGGTATTGCTAAAATTGCCGCGGCTTTTTATCCGAATGATGTCATTGTACGTTTTTCTGATTTCAAAACCAATGAATATGCTTCGCTTTTAGGCGGTGCGGAATTCGAACCTAAGGAAGAAAATCCCATGATCGGTTGGCGTGGCGCTTCGCGATATTATGATCCTGATTTCGAGCCGGCTTTTCTTTTGGAATGTGCTGCCATTCGTCGAGTGCGCGATGAAATGGGTTTGAGTAATGTTGTCCCCATGGTGCCGTTTTGTCGAACAGTCGAGGAAGGGCGGAAGGTACTCGCGGTTATGAAAAAAGCCGGCTTGGCGCGCGGAAAAAATCAGCTTCGAGTTTTTGTGATGGTCGAGATTCCCTCGAATATTATTTTGGCTGACGAGTTTGCCGAAATTTTTGATGGTTTCAGTATTGGTTCAAATGATTTAACTCAACTCACTCTCGGTCTAGATCGCGATTCTCCGCGTTTGCACGCCGTGGCCGACGAGCGGAATCCGGCGGTGGTTGAACTTATTAAAAAAGTTATCAAAGTTGCTCGTGAACACAAAATCAAAGTCGGCATCTGCGGCCAAGCCCCATCAGATTATCCCGCCTTCGCCGTCATGTTAATGAAAGCCGGTATCGACAGCTTGTCCCTAAACCCAGATTCCGTTTTACCAACCCGTCTGGCTTTAGCAAAATTGAGAAAAACGTAAGGGCGAGTGGCCACTCGCCCTGGTCTTAGTCCTCAATTCCAACCTTAGTCCCTAAAACCGTCCCCCAAAGCCCAGGTTGCCTCCCAACCCCACCCCAATCCGTGCTATAATCACCAACATATGGCCGACCCCACCTCACAAACTGCCGACGATCGCATAAAAGCGGCCGTTCAAATCACTCAAGAGTTTGAACAGTCGGTGGCGGCGATTAAAAATGAACACGATGATTTGGTTAAAAAAACCATTAAAGCCGGTGAGGCAAAAGCTGCTGATCGAGTTCGTGGTTTTATTTCAAAAATTTTTATTTCTAAAACAAACTAATTTTTTTTGTATGACTGACGCACCTATCGTTCCAATAGAAAATGAAGCCCCACCAGCCGTCGAAATAAAACCAACTGCGGTTGAAGCGCCGTCAGAGCCCGTTGAAATTGATAAAATCGACTCTTCTTCGGTTATCGAAAAAAAATTTGAAAGCCTGGTTGCTCAATACGAAAGAGAAGGTCGTCCGGATGCTCGTGATGAAGCGGCCCTGGAAGTTTTAAAAGATATCGGTGTTCTTACAGATGTAATGTCTGAGGAAGTGCAAAAAAGATTTATTGCTGCCCCGACCATGATTATTGAAGTCCTCAATCGTATAGGTCTTAAAGAAGGACGCGCGGAGATTTTGGCTCCTCTAGGCGTTGAAATAGGAACTTTAAGAAATCGATTAACCGTCGTTCGTAGTCGCACTAAAAAAAAGTTAGAAGCTTTGCGAACTGCAGAAAAAGAAACAAAAGAGCGAGAAGAAAGAAAAGCAAATTACGCAGAAAGATCAGGTGAATTAAACGCAGCAGTAAAAAAAACACCTCGTGTTTCAGAAATTGCATCGCCGATTTCAGAAAAGTCAGCTGTGTCGCCACCGGAAATTTCTTCGGTTGAAGAAGTTGACGCTGATTTTGGTTTTGATTTTGAATCCAAGACTTCAGAAGAACTTAAAAGACTTGTCGAGAGTTATGATGAAAATATAGAAGCGAACGGACAAGATAATTTTAGTGCATTTAGAGAGCGAGCTGATTTAAAAACGACCGACCCTAATTATTCAGTTTTGTCTGAAAGGATCAAAAAAAATCTTCGGCAGATAGCTAATTTAAAAAAAATGAAAAAAATGGCTCGGGAAGCCATTGCTCGTAAGGCAGAAACTGAAACAGCAGAACCGGAAGCGGTAGTTGTTGCCACTGCAGCTGAAACACCTGAACCGGTTGTTGCTGCCGATTCCGTTACAACACCCGAATCTGAGGCTGACGCTGAAGTTGTAGAACAAGTTGATACCAAACCAATGTTGGCTTTTCTTAAAGCTTTTGGTTTGCCAAAATTTGAATATACAGGGACAACCAAAAAGTCGTCTGACCAGTTGATTGCCGAAAATTTTTATGATTATAAAAAGGTTTTTGATCAGGTTATTAGAAATTGGGAAAGTATCCCTGGCAGTTTAAGACCGCCAATGCTTATTGTCGACGGCCGGGGTAATAAATTACCAACTTTTGCCAAATTTGCTGAGGCTATGGTTTCTGCTAGTCCAAAGGATCGAGAAAAAATTAAAAATTCTTACATCGAGTTTACTTCGGTGGTTGGTGGTGGCGGAGCAATCGGCTCGTTGGCCGGAGCAGAACTTTCTGGTAACAGCGGTTCATCTGGTGTAAATCCGGAAACCTTTTTTGCGAGTCATAAAACCACAGCAAATATGGGGGCGACCAGAAGATCTGCGGTTGTTCCAGGTACAACTTCGGCTGCTCGGCCGGTTGAAGCGGCTCCTGCAGCGCCGATTGCCGAAGCTACTCCACCTGTTTCTCCTCGCGAAGAACCTTCGGCTGTTCCAGAAAAAATGATTTCTGGTAAGTGGTCCGGTCTTTTGGAAAAGAGTGGTCGGCGAGTCGAGAATGCCTCGACGGCGGTTGAGCAGGCTCTCCAAGAATTACCAAAATTAGGTCGATTGGAATTTGGCACGCAGTCCGAAGGCAATTCTTTGATTGTGGAAAAAATGGCCGATGGTAAATATAAATTGACTGGTATTGAGGGTGGAAAACCGGTAGAAAAAGGCGTTGTGGATGAATTGGATTTTCAACCGGAACAAGGAGGCTCGTTTTTTGGCCTTACTTGGGATGGCGGGGAATATCGAAATATTCGCGAATATCGGAGTTTGTCAATCGAGGAGGCTAAACCGGTTGTTGCAGCTAAACCAGAAGGAGCTTTACCTCCACCAAAGAAAGGAAAAGATGTCGAAGAGTTACCTGAAGTGGATGTCGAGGTTCCTGCCGAGTCTTCGCCCAAAGCCTCTGTTTTTGAAATGCCCGTAAAAAAGACGCTCATAGAAAAGGTTTATCGAAGACTTGTAGGAAAAGATGCAAATTTTGATTTAAACGAAAAAGAAACTGAGGGAATTAAGGAATTGGCGAAAAAAGGCCGAGCGATTTTTGAAGAATTAACTTCGACTGAACCATTATGGACAGAGTTTAAGGCAAGGCTCGAAGAATTAAGAAAAAAACTCGGTCGAGAGATAGAAATGTCAGATGTGGTTTTTGATCCAAGTTTTCGTAAAATACAAAAAGATTTAGTAGGAGATAAACCTGTTTTGTCGGTTCCACAACAAATTCGTCGTCTTTTTGTTCTTGAAAATATTTTAAATTCGATTGGAAAAGGTTTGGAAGCTTATAAAACAGGAACTGCAGATAAATCAAGGGCGAGTGTTTTGGGCGAAGACCTTAAGGACCTTTATGATTTGATTCAAGACATGTCGCCAGTTACTGTGCCTAAAGAATCGGTCGATTCCGTCGATGAGCCAGAAGTAGACGAAAAGGATAAAGTGGTAGCTGCTCCAGTCGAAATCGCCAAAGATGAAAAAGAACTATTGGTGGATGAGTACAGAAAACTCAGTGATTTGGATTTAAGAAAGGTTGGTTTTGATTTGCTTTTGGCACGGGAAAAAGATGAAACAAATCCCGAATTAATAGCCAGACTAGCGGCTATTGATTCGATTAAGGGGGAAAAACAAAAGACGTTGATTGGAACTTTTACAGAAAAACATAAAGGCAAATCGGTTTCTGATTTGGAAACAAGGGCTACTGAATTGGCAGGTAGACAAAAAGAGCTGACTTCGGCTTTGGTAAAGTCACGCAAAATAGAACCTCGAACCGCGGCCAGAGAAACTGAAGCTCAAATAATGTTGGATTTGAGTGAATGTGGGGCCGAAGCGCAGGCAGTTGGAGATTTGCTGGAAATTAAAAAAGCCGAGTTGTCCGCTGATTCTACAGATAAATCTGACTCAGAAGCGGTTACCCCGATCACTTGGGCTGAAGATTTGAAGAAAGTTTCAACTGAAGATTTGCTTTCTCGACTTGGAAAATTAAAAGCCGGCGAGAATGATGCGGAAATTAAAATTATTCAAGATAAAATAGATCAAAGATTTGAACAGTTTGTTTTGGAACAAAAAGAAGAAATGAAAGAAGCCACTCCGGACGAATTAAGAAGTACTGTTACAAATTTGGAAGATGAATTAGGTAAACCTGGGTTGGATCAAAAATCGAAGTTAACAATTCAAGCCAAAATCCGAGCGGCAAGAGAATCCTTGGTCGAAAGAGAAAAGGCTTGGGGAACTCCACCGACCGTCGAAGCGCCAACTGATTTGGAAAAAGCTCCAATTGATGAATTGTTTTCTCGTTTCAGCGGCCTGGCGGCCGGTAAAGATAAAGATAAAATAAAAGAGGTTTTAGATAGAAGATTTGAAGATTTAGTAGCCGAAGAAAAAGGGAAACGAAATAGTGCAACGGTCGGTGAATTAAGAGAAGAAGTTTCTGCTTTACAAGCTGATGATTTGTTGAAGTTGAAGGAGACTGAAGAAGAAGCTGCTTCGTCAACCACTGATGTTTCCGATACTCCATTACCAGAAACAGCTCCAATCGAAGCTGCCCCACCAGCTGAGACTCCAACCTCGACTCCTACCGAAACCGAAGCATCTCCAGTAAATCCGGTGGCTGTATCGCCAGTTGGGCCAGTTGAATTTAATGAGGCAACAGGAGAAAAAAGATTGGAAGATATGGATGCAAGCGAGCTGCAAGAAAAGGTTCGTAAATTAAGTGGTGAAAAAAGTAATTTAGAAGCAAGATTGTTAACTGCAAAAAAAAATAAAAAGCCTAAACTTCAAGCACGATTAGATAGTTTGAACGAAGAATTAATACAAGTCAATCAAGAGCTCGCTTCCAGATAAAAAGAAAAACCAGCAATTTAACCCAATAACCAATGGGGATATTCAACCCTTGCCTAAATTCGTCCTTTTTGTTAATATAATTGCCGTCGGAACAAACGCGGATTGGTGGTGTAGCCCGGTTAACACGTCTCCCTGTCACGGAGAAGATCAAGGGTTCAAATCCCTTCCAGTCCGCCATCCCCCTTCGCCTCGTTGGACGAGGCTACGGTGGGGATTGCCCCTAACGTAGCCCGGCGAAGTGGGGCGTATCCAATTTATATGTGGGTTGTCTACATTTTACAAAGTGAATTAGATAAACGTTATTATTACGGTTTTACTGAAAGAGATCCGCTGGAACGACTAGAAGAGCATAATGACGGAAAATCTTTGTACACTAAAAAATATAGGCCGTGGAAAATTGTTTGGTACGCCGCTTTTATGTCAAAGAAAAAAGCTCAAGATTTTGAGACTTATTTAAAAGGTAATTCCGGTTACGCTTTTTCAAGGAAACGGTTAATCTAGAAGGAACTTGGAAAAAGATAAAATGAAAATTAAAAATACCAGCCATCAGGCTGGTATTTTTCGATTTTTTTTTTAAACCAAAACCTTATTTGCTTCCTCCCTCGTGGTCACCTTTTTGACGACAAGCAAATCAAGGGTCGAGATTAATCTTTTCTCACATTTTTTAACCGGTTCAATTAATTCGCCACGCATGTCAGACAATTTTTGGTCAAGATAATCCTTGGTAACCATTCTGGTCTCAAATTTAGCAAATTCGTTTTTTAATTCAGCCTTTAATTCATCTTTAGTGACAAAATTGTCCATTTTTTGTTCGATGCCGGACATTCTTTCTTCTATTTCAGAAAATGATTGTTTAATTGAACCAAAAATTTCTTGATTTTCAGAAGTCGTCTTTTTTACAAGACGAGTAAGTTTAAGAACGTTTTGGTTGGTTTTTTTAACAACCTCGGTAACAACTTCAAAAATATCTTGTTTGGTTAGCTGTTTGGCCATATCGGAAAATTTTTGGTGTGAATTATATGGTTGGGAAAATTAAAAACCTTAACTCAAAACTTCAACTATTTCTTTTTCAGTGACAAGTTTT
>JAGVPA010000091.1 GCA_020052445.1 bacterium | reverse complement strand
ATATACGACTTTCTCTCATTTGAATTATAAATTCCATTTTTATTGGGGATTTAAGTGAGACTGCCTTGTGGACACAAATAGTTGGTGCGTTTGCCCTCGAGTAGTAGGGCATTAAGGCGGTCGGGGGCATTACAGGGCGTTAAGGCATTGAAGAATTTTTAAGAAATAAAATTCCATGCCCCTAACGCCCCTTAGTGCCTTTCAATGCCTAAACCCACCCCCCCAAAAAAACACTAATATGTCTAACGAAAACCCAATCCAAATAAAAATCACTGACGAAAAACTGGCTCTCGTCTACTCCAATCATATTCGTATCGGCCATGCACCAGAAGAATTTGTTCTCGAGATTTCTTCGGTTTTCCCGCCGAGTGGAACCGTCATCAGCCGAGTTGCTATCTCACCAGCTCACGCCAAAAGATTGTTAAAAGTTTTGGCCGAAAACGTCCAAGGTTACGAAGAAAAATTTGGCGTCATTAAAGAAATGCCGATTCCGTTTAATCTTGGCGACGTAAATCAAAAATAAAACTGGTTTTGGTAAAAAGTAAAAGGTAAAATTTTTTTAACCACCTGTCATCCCGAGCCGTAGAGGGATCTCGCCACGTTAAACGATTACCAATTTTACTTTTTACAATTTTTACTTTTTACGTCTAACCGGAATTTCCAATAATTTATGCCCCAGTCACCAGGCGAAACTTTTGGTACCACTTCCATTGAAGGCATGTTTTTTAAATCGGCGGTGGATTATAAAGGCTGCTCTTTGGAACCAATGCTGGGTAAAGAGTTGTGTCCAGATTATTACAAAACCTTGGCCGCCATCGCTGACTGGCACATTGTGACCATAATTTTTGCCGTGGTAATTTCTTTTATGTTTTTAGGCTTGGCGTTTGGAAAGCGAGATTAGGTTGGTTCCCCTCACCCCATCCCTCTCCCGCAGAGAGGGAGAATTCTTGGTTGAAAAAATAACTCTCCCTCCTTCACTGCCACAGTGGGGGAGGGCTGGCCTGCTCCGCCGAAGCCCGGCGAAGGGGAGGGTGGGGGAAGTAACTTATCTTGCTCATTACCCTGATCCACTCCACCTGTCATCCCGAGCCATAGAGGGATCTCGTTTACCACTCCGTAGCTCGACGCGAGCGTAGGGTGGCCGCGTGATATCATAAATAAAAATAAAGTATGTCAGGAGAAAATCCAGTTGTGCCACCAGAAGAACGAGATCTGTTGGCTGAAAAGGTAGAAAGAAAAATACAGGAATGGTTGCAGACACCAGTTTTTTTGGCGTCTGGTTCGGGAAAACGTGTCGAGGGTTTGGTCAGGGTCGGTTTTGATCCGGAAAAAATTACCCCTTGTCCAGTTCCTGATGAAATAGAAACTGTTGCCATTGAATCATACGATCGAATGATGACTGATCCCAGGGGGTCGGGAGTAACTTCGGAAGTGGCTAGAGTCAAAGTTGATTATGTTTTAAAAAATCTCGGACCACAAATTCCATTCGGAGCTTTTGTAATTGGAGCTGACACAATGCCAATAGCGTATCAAAGAATTCGTGAGCCGAACCAAGAACAACTACCTGCGTATTTTTATTGGTTGGCTGAGTCCATGCGTAAACCAAAAAGCAGAGCAGAAGCCAGAAGAATGATTTTAGAACTTTTTTCTCGAATTGCCGAGAACTATAAAGCAGGACTAAATTCTGATTTGGATATTGGTGTTAAAGTTAAAACCTCGGTGAGTGTAAAGTTTCCGTACGAGGATAATATTCAAACCGAAGCTTATGCTGTCGTTTTAATTCCTCGACGCATCTTATCGGCAGTTGATTCTCGGACAGAAGATACTAATTCTGAATTGGAAAAAATAACCGATGAGGTTTTGGAAGTTATGGAAAAAGAGGGTGTCGATGTAACTAAAATTAGCGGTGGAATTAATTATGTTCTTCAAGGAGTAAAAGACGTGTTACAAATTCACGAAAAGGCTTTTTTAAATGAAAAACTGGAACCTGGAATATATCTTGGTCTTCCAGATGCTAATATACGGCAACTGCTTAAAAAACATGCCAAAGAAATAAGTTAAGAATAATTAATTTTCAACCATTAGATTGCTTCGTCACTTGGCGGCCTCGTTCCTCGCAATGACAGATGATAAATATGCCCAAAGACTACTACCAAACCCTCGGTGTCAATAAAAATGCTTCTCAGGAGGAAATTAAAAAAGCCTTCCGGGTTTTAGCGCACCAACATCATCCAGATAAAGCTGGTGGTAACGAGGAGAAATTTAAGGAAATCAACGAGGCTTATCAAATCCTCGGCGACGCCGAGAAACGAAAAAAGTTTGATCAATTTGGTTCGGCGGCTTTTGATGGTAGTCAGGGTTATCCTGGCGGTGGTTTTGGCGGTTTCAGTCAAGGCGGTGTGAATTTTGATTTTTCTAATTTTGAGGATCTTGGGGATTTGTTTGGCAGTGCTTTTGGTTTTGGTGGCGGCGGCCGTTCGCGCGGGCCAGCCAGAGGTCAGGATTTGCAAACGGAATTGGTTTTAACTTTTGAAGAAAGTGTTTTTGGGGCAACTAAAGATATTACAATTAATAAAATCGATGCTTGTGAAAAATGTAACGGCAGCGGAGCCATGCCGGGCAGTAAAATGAATCAATGTAAGGAATGTAATGGAGCCGGGTATCAAGTTCGCATGCAGCGGACGATTCTTGGAGCGATTCAAAGTAAAGTGTCTTGCTCGGCCTGTCGTGGCGAAGGAAAGATCCCGGAAAAAGCTTGTGATGTTTGTCGTGGTTCTGGTTTAAATAAAGTTAAGAAAAATTTAAGTGTTGACGTACCGTCTGGTATTGAGGATGGAAATACTCTGCGACTCCACGGACAAGGCGAGGCAGTCAAGGGCGGTCAGTCCGGCGATTTATACATTCGTCTTCATGTTCGCCCTGACAATCGTTTCGTCCGCGACGGTTTTAATATCCGTTCCGAGATGGCTATTGGTTTTTCTCAAGCCGCGCTCGGTGATGCGGTTGACGTTGAGACAGTTGATGGAAAAGTTGAACTAAAAATTCCGGCCGGTCTTCAATCCGGCACCGAATTAAGTTTGCGAGGTAAGGGTGTGGTCAATCGCGGCCGACGTGGTGATCATATTGTTACAGTCAGAGTGATAACCCCAAAAAATTTGTCGAGGAAACAGAAGGAACTTTTGGCGGAACTTGGTTTGTAAGAAAATAGTCCACTCTCTTCGTCCTCCTTAACCCCTTCGTCCCCTTCAACCCCTCCGCGACTCGTGCTATAATACAACCATTATGTTATTTGGCTTTGGTAAAAAACAAACTAAAAGATACCTGGGCATCGACATTGGTGCTGGTGGAATTAAAGTTGTCGAACTTGTTAATGAAAAAGGCCGTGGGCGACTGGTGACTTACGGTTATTCGGAACATGCTATAGATGGCGCGGTTATTCACCCTTTAGATAATACCAAAGCCACAGCCGAACTTTTGACAAAGATTTGTCAAAAATCCGGGACCACCTCAACTCGAGCTATTGGGGCTTTGCCGCTCAATAGTGTTTTTTCGGCCATTGTGGCCGTGCCGCGTGGTAAGGACGAAAAGGCTATGAAGGAGGCGGTCAATGAACAAGTTAAAAGGCTCACCCCAATGCCGCTCGAAGAAATGATTACCTATTCAACTTTTATTGATCCGTTAAAAATTAAGGAAGAAAAAAAACCCGCTGCTTTGCCGGGTTCGCCACCGCCGGTTATTTCTTCAAAAGATTACGTTCGAGTTTTGGTAACCGGAGCCGCCAAATCTTTGGTGCAAAAGTATATTGAGATTTTTAAGTTGGCTAAACTTGAATTAGTGGCCCTTGATACCGAGGCTTTCGCCCTCATTCGAGCTCTGGTTGGTAAGGATAAAAGCACCATCATGATTGTTGACATGGGTTATACCAGAACCAATCTGACGATTGTCGAAAAAGGTGTGCCGTTTTTAACCAGAAGCATTAACGTCGGTGGCGGTTCGGTAACTCAAAAAATAATGGAACAGCTGCATATTTCTGAAGCGGAAGCCGAAAGAACTAAACAGGATTTGGGTACCATGGCTGAAAGTGATTCACAAATGGGTGAAGGCTTACAAGCAATTTTGGCTTCGATCTTTCAACCAATGTTAAACGAAATTAAGTATGCCTCCGAAGTTTTTTCTAAAATGGAATTAACCGATGGTAAAAAAATCGAGAAAATTATTTTAACCGGCGGTTCGGCCCGTTTACCATCTTTGGCTAAGGAACTTGCGGCGGCTTTGAATATAAATGTTTACGTTGGTGATCCTTGGACCAGAGTTATGACGCCTGACGAACTGCGACCGATTCTTGATGAAATTGGTCCAAAATTTTCCATCGCCATTGGCCTGGCCATGCGGGAAATGGATTAATATGCGACGCAAGCTGGTTATTTTAATGGTCGAAGACGATAAGTTTTTTGCAGAAATTTGCGAACGGCATTTTGCCATTCATAAATTTCAAACTAAAATTGCCAAAAATTTTATCGAAGCCGATAAAAAAATAAAACGTACCGTACCAGATATAATTATTGTCGATATTGCACTCGAGGAACAATTCGGCCTTAAATGGATTAAAAATTTGCGAGGTGAAGAAATAACCGCTAAAATTCCCGTGGTGGTTTTAACTGGCCTTGGTGATCGTGAAAATATTCAGCAGGCTTTAGAAATCGGGGCCAATAAATATTTTCTAAAAAGCCAAATCACGCCGCATGAATTGGCGGAGCAAGTCTCTTTATTAATAAAATCTTCCTCTTCGTCCTCTTATTCCCCTTCAACCCCTTCAATATGACCGATCAAAAACGTATCAACCTAATCGAAATTCTGGTGGTGATTGCGGTTATTGGCCTCATTGGAACATTGGCCGCGGTGGCCGTCTCATCGGCCCGAGCTAATTCTCGTGACGCCGTTCGCCTTTCAAACGTTCGCCAAATGCAATCAGCACTCGAGGATTTTTTTGTGGCCCGTAATGCTTATCCGGCCAGCACTGAAGTTGTGGCCCTGGGTTTTGGTTTGGCTGGTTGTCTTACTACCACAGGTTTTCAAACCGGTTGCGATCCAACAACTGAAGGTGTTTTGGTTCGGGCGGTGCCACCAGCTATTAGTACAGGGCTCAGCGGTTTATCGTCTTGCGGGGGGGCGGCCAATGCTTATTGTTATTTTCCGTTCGGTGAGGATTCTTCTTATGTTATTCAGTTCGAACTGGAACACACAATCTCTTTGGCTAAATTAAATAAAGGTTTGAACTGTGCGACGCCAGAAGGCATGACGGCCGGGCCTTGTTCAATCGCGAACGAATAAAATTTATGGATAAAAAGATTTCAATCTTGATAGCCGCATCGATTGGCATAATAATTCTGTCGGCGGCTTTTTGCGTTTGGTTTTATAACCAAAATTATAATCTGAATACATTTGTGAATACAGTTGCAGAAAGTGGTTGTGGTGATGGTGTTTGCGACAAAATGGAATTGAAGAAAGGTACGTGTCCAGAGGATTGTCAGAGTGGTGTAGTAAATACCGCGCCGATTACAAATCCACCGATTGCCGATGATACCTCGGCTAATTCAAACGTCGTCTATCTTGGCTTGATGGTTCATCTTGAGAGAGTTAATGATGAGGTAATTAATGAGGCTTCGTTCAGAAATCATGCGGCGGCTGTTAGAAAATTAGCTCAAATTTTTGAAGAACATAATGCTAAAGCCACTTTTGAATCCGGCAGTAAATTCACTCAAGCTTGCGAAAAATGGGACGATAATGTTCTTAAAGAGTTATATGATCAAGGACAGGGTATTGGTTTACATGCTGATCTCGGTGGTAAAGACGACGGCACAACCCAGACGGAATTCACTCAACAATTAGGCCAAATGAAAACCGAGCTTGAGCAAGAACTTGGGGCGCCTATTGAACACGTTTCCGGTATTTGTTCGGCCAGTTTGGATTGGATTAAAGGAGCGATTGATGTTGGTTTCAAATTTACCACCGGCACAGTTGGTTTTTGCGCCATGACCTTGCCTTTTAACGAAAGACCGGTTGAGTTTCAAAATTGCCCCACACCAACCGCTTGCCACGATGAAATTCCAGTGGAAATCAAAGATCGTGTTCATCCTTGGTCAACATCTTCGGCTGCCAGTTGGTTGACTAATGATACGAATGGCCAATTGGCGATTTTTCCGGCCAACAATATTTGGTTGGCCTTCAGTTTAGAGGATGAAACAGCTGATAAAATAAATTTTGGTTATGGCTTTGATACAAAAGATATTGAAATTTATTTTGAGAAACTCGACGAGGCTTTAAAGTATGCCACTGATGATCAAACAAATATGTTTTATGTCGGTTGGAGTATTGGTACCGACGAAGAAATAAATGAAGATTTATTTGACCAATTTTTTGCTGAGCTTCAACCTTACATAGACTCGGGCCAGGTTCAGTGGAAAACTTTTCCGGAGATGTACGATAAGTTTGTGGATAACGGAAAGAAATAGAAGATTGGTTTGAAAAAACAGCTTGGTGGCTGTTTTTTTGTATTTTTTTTAATTCTTTGCTAGGCTTTTAGCGGTTGCCTCAAAATTCGTCACTCGGAGGGCTGCAATCATGAGGGCTTCATCACGGTTTTTCGTCGCTTCTGGAGTCTTTGCTTTGCTTTTTCTCCTTTTCTTCCTGTGTACGCTGGGAGTAGAGGGAGACGCGGGGTTCTCGGATTTCTTTCTGGCCTGCGACCTTTTGTTGGGTCTGGCTGCGGTCTTCTCGATCGTAGTCGGCCTCTTTTCCAAGGTCGTGGAGGAAATCAGGTGGTGGCAACGTCCGCGTCCACACCAGTCGACATCCTGACAACCGTCTCAACATTGTCGGCTTCGTGCCTTTCTCAGTCCTGAGAGAGGCTGTTTTTTTTCGGATTTTTTGGTACAATACTAACCGATATGGACAAAACCGAAGCGCAAAAAAGAATCTTAAAACTCCGGGAAACCATCAATTTTCATCGGTATCAATATCATGTTTTGGATCGGCAAGAAATTTCCGATGCGGCTTTGGATTCCTTGAAACATGAGCTTTATCAGTTGGAGCAGCAGTATCCTGATTTAATAACGCCCGACTCGCCAACTCAACGTATCGGTGGCCAGGTACTCGAGAAGTTCGAAAAAATAAAACACCAGACTCGCATGCTTTCGATTGAAGATGTTTTTACCCCAGACGAGTTTGCTGATTGGTACCATAAAATTTCAGAAAAGATTGAGCAAAAAAGAAATAACACTCTCCCGCCGACAGCGGCTTTTGGCGGGACCCCGCCACAGGCCACCGAAGGCGGGGCACAACTCCACCACTCCACCACTCCATCACTCTTCTGCATGGTCAAACTCGACGGTCTAGCCATCTCACTTCGCTATGAAGACGGCTTGCTCAAAACCGCAGCCACTCGCGGTGATGGTGAGTATGGTGAGAAAATTACTCACAATATTAAAACTATCGAAGCCGTACCGCTTCGTTTGCAAGAATTGAGTGAGTCAGAGCTCAGAAAGTTTGGTATTAAAAATCCCAGTCAGAGTGAAATTGAAATTCGTGGCGAGGTTTTTTTTCCGGTTAAGGAATTTGAAAAATTCAATCAACAAATGATTAAGGAAGGCAAGCCGGTGTTTGCCAATCCGCGCAATGCGGCGGCCGGCAGTCTTCGTCAGCTTGATTCAAAAGTCGTGGCTGGTCGTGGCTTGTCATTTTTTGCTTGGGATTTGGTAACTGATTTGGGGCAAAAAACTCATGCTAAGGAATGGGAGATTTTGGCCGCCCTTGGTTTTCGAGTAAATCCGGAAGGTGGATTGGTAAGCTCGGTTTCTGAAGTTAACGATTTTTGGCACCAAATGCAAAAACGGCGTTCCAAACTCGATTATTGGATTGATGGTATGGTGGTTCGAGTGAATGATAACTCGGCGTTTGTTGAACTTGGAGTGGTCGGAAAAACCCCCCGCGGTCTCATTGCTTGGAAGTTTCCAGCTGAAGAGGTGACGACACTGATTGAGGATATTGAATGGTTTGTTGGTCGCACCGGTGCGCTTACGCCAGTCGCCAGGGTCAAACCGACTTGGCTGGGCGGTACAACTGTCAAACACGCCTCACTTCATAATTTTGACGAAATTGAGCGTCTGGGCGTTCGGATTGGCGACACGGTAGTTATCTACAAAGCCGGCGATATTATTCCTAAAGTCAAAAATGTCATCAAAGAACTCCGACCACTCAAAACACAACCAATCGAGTTACCAACCAAGTGTCCGGTTTGCGATGCGCCGGTTAAGCAGGGTGAAGGTGAGGTGGCTGTGGTTTGCTCGAATAAGAATTGCTTTGCTCAGGACAAGGAAAGAGTTTTGTACGCGGCGCGAGCTTTTGGTATTGACGGTCTTGGTCCACAAATTGTCGCCTCGCTCATGGATAACAAAGTTGTTCAAACCCCGCCCGATCTTTTTAATATTACAGTCGATGATTTGTTGCGTCTCGAGCGCTTCGCTGAAGTCTCGGCCAATAAATTGGTAAAGGAAATACAGGCCAAGAAAAAATTATCTTTGGCGCGTTTCATCTTGGCTCTTGGTATTAAAAATGTTGGTGAGGAAACAGCTCGAGATTTGGCTCAGAATTTTGGCATGCTCGAGAAATTTTTGGCCGCTTCGAAAGAAACTTTTGAAGCCATCCCTCAAGTTGGTGAAGTAGTGGCCGAAAGTATCGTCTCGTTTTTGTCTGAGCCGCATAACAAAAAAATGATCGAAGATTATTTGGCTCGCGGCGTGATGGTCACTCAAGAAGCCAAGCCTAAAAACGATTTGCCGCTTGTCGGAAAAACTTTTGTCCTCACCGGAACTTTATCTTCCATGAGCCGAGACGAGGCCAAAGAAAAACTCCGTGCGCTGGGCGCTGATCCAATTGAATCGGTCAGTAAAAAAACCACCGGGGTGATTGTTGGCGAAGAGCCTGGTTCAAAATTTGATAAAGCTAAAAAACTTGGTGTGCCAATTTTATCAGAGGCCGATTTTCTGAAATTGATTAAATAATTTATGAGTATCGATCCGCAAGATTTTGATAATTGGAAAGATTATGCCGAGGCTATGATGTCGGCCCAAGCGGCTAGTTACACCGCCATGACAATAGATGAACTTATTGCCAAAATCGAGGCCGGAGAAGTTGATTGGATTTTGTATGACGGTTTGGCTAAAAAGAAAGACATAAAAAAAAGGGCACCGGTTTTATTTAAAGTCTTAAAAAATTTTGAAAAAACCGATAAAGACTTGGATTCCATTCGTTTTAATTTAGTTGAGTCGATTTATAATCTTTGTCATTTTAATCATCGTGGTTACGACGATCGGTTGTTTAGCAAATTGATTGGTGAGGTAAAAGACGAAACTTCTTGGCAAGCCAGCCTTTCGGAATTAGAAAAGATGATTGAGAAAAAGATAAAAGTTTAGATTTTACTAAAAGAATTTTTTCCATTAAGATTAAACCCTATGAATTTGTCAAAAGAAGACATAAAACACATTGCCGATCTTTCTCGTTTAAAAATTGAGGATGAAAAACTTGAAATGTATCGCGGACATTTGGTTTCAATTCTTGGTTATGTCGAAAAACTCACTGAAGTTGATACGAACGGCGTGGCTGAGTTTGTTTCGGTTTTTTCATCGGTTAATGTTTGGCGAAGGGATGAGGCAAAGCCTTGCGATTTATCTGAACGTGATTCGGTGATTAAATCTTTCCCGCGTCGCCAAGGCGCTTTACTTGAAGTGCCGGCGGTGTTTGAAGGTAGAGTGGAATAGGGGGGGCGCGAATTACGAATCCGTCGCGAATATACGAATTACGAATTTTTTTTCTGTCACCCCGAGCTAAAGAAGGATCTCGCTTGCCACTCCGTAGCTCGACGCGAGCGAAGGGTGGCCGCGTGATGTTAATAAATTATTTATGAATCTTTCATCATTAAAAGAAATTAAAAAAGCTCTCTTGGAAAAGCAGATTTCTAGCGAGCAACTGGTTCAGGCTTGCTTTGATCGTATTAAAGAACATGATCACGAGATTGGAGCTTTTTTGCATCTTTATGAAGAGGCAGTATTGGCCGAAGCTCGGCAGGTTGATCTCGATCGCGCTTCGGGTAAAGAGATGCTGCCGCTCGCCGGTGTGCCGATGGCCATTAAGAACAATATTCTTGTTCAAGGGAAAAAAACCACGGCCGGTTCCAAGATGTTGGAAAATTATGAGGCGGCTTACGACGCTACAGTTGTTAAACACCTTCGAGCCGCCGGCATGATCATTATTGGTGATACCAATCTCGATGAATTTGCTCATGGGTCATCAACCGAAAACTCGGCTTTTTTTACCACTAAGAATCCGTGGAATACCAAAAAGGTGCCGGGCGGTTCAAGTGGCGGTTCGGCAGCCGCTGTAGCCTCTAGTTTTGTTCCGGTGGCCTTAGGCTCTGATACTGGTGGCTCAATTCGTCAGCCAGCCGCCCTTTGTGGGGTTACTGGTCTTAAACCAACTTATGGTCGAGTTAGTCGCTATGGTCTGATTGCCATGGCTTCAAGTTTTGATCAGATTGGTCCATTTGGCCATTCGGTTGACGACGTGGCCGAAATTTTTTCGGTCATTGTTGGTAACGATGAAAAAGATGCGACTTCTGTTGAATCCGATGTTGTTGTCCCAGAATTAATTTCTCAGGATGTTAAAGGACTTAGAATTGGCATTCCAAAAGAATATTTTATCGAAGGCATGGATAGTGAAGTCAAAAAAGCAGTTCTGGCCGCGGCCGAGATATTTAAAACCAACGGAGCCGAGATTCAAGAAATTTCTTTGCCTCATACCGAATACGCCATAGCGACTTATTACGTGGTTATGCCTTGTGAAGTCGCTTCTAACTTGTCACGTTTGGACGGAATTCGTTACGGTCATTCGGCTGAAGGTAAAAGTTTGCTCGAGACTTACCTGGCGGCTCGCGGTGAGGGTTTTGGTCCGGAAGCCAAACGTCGAATAATGCTCGGCAGTTTCGCACTTTCCAAGGGTTACGCTGATGCCTATTACAAAAAAGCTCTGCGAGTTCGTTCGCTTATTCGTCAGGATTTTGATGAAGCTTTTAAACACGTCGATGTTATTTTGACCCCAACCTCGCCAACTGTGGCTTGGGATATTGGTGCCAAATTTGCTGATCCGTTAACTATGTATTTGTCAGATATTTATACAGTCTCAGCCAATTTGGCCGGAATTCCGGCTTTGTCATTACCGTGCGGCTTTGATCAAGGTTTACCAATCGGTTTGCAACTTATGGCCAAACCGTTCGACGAAACTTGTTTGTTCAGAGCCGGGAAGTTTTATCAGACGGTTACGGATTGGCATTTGAAGCGGCCAGCAGAATTTTAATTATTGAATATGTCCCCTCACCCCATCCCTCTCCCGCCGAGAGGGAGATAAAGGTGTTTAGGTTCGATAATCAGGTAAATCCTTTAATCCCAAAAATCCCAGTTCAGACAATAATTATGCTCCCCTATTTCACCCTCACCCAACTCCACTTCGGCCCAATCGCCATTCAAACCTGGGGTTTGTTCGTGGCTTTGGGTTTTGTGGTTGGTGGAGCCGCGGCTTCTTGGATGATTAAACAACGAGGTCTTAAATCTGACGTGGTTTGGGATATGCTTGGTTGGTTACTGCTCAGCTCGATGGTTTTTGGTCGAGTTTTTTTTGTCTTGTTTTATTACCCGGGTTATTTCATTGAACGGCCGCTGGAAGTTTTTGCCATTTGGCAGGGCGGTATGTCGATGATGGGCGGCTTGTTTGGTGCAGCTCTTGTCGCAATAATTTATTTTAAAAGAAAAAAACTCGATTGGTTCCAATATTCCGATGCCATAATTTTTGGTTTACCGATTGGTTATGCCATTGGTCGCATTGGTTGTTTTTTGATCCACGATCACCCGGGCATTCCTACGAGTTTTTTTCTTGGTGTTCAGTATCCGGATGGAATTATTCGTCATGACCTTGGACTTTACGAGATTTTTGTCGGTTTGATTTTGTTTTTGATTTTCCTCGCCTGGCAAAAACGAGCTAAGGTTGGATTTTTTCTTTCGACCTTTTTAATCAGTTATGGTGTTGCTCGATTATTACTCGATTTTTTACGTCTCGATGACCCGCGTTTTGCTTTCTTAACAGCCGGACAATATTTTGGTTTACTTTTGCTGGCTGGCGGGATCTTCGTCTTGGTTAAAAGCCAAAAAATGAAAAAAGTTTAGTTATGATTAAACGTCGACCCGAAGATGAAACGGTCCCTTTGCCGGCTTGGGCGACGGCGGATTTTTTAGTTAAATGGGCAAGTTTGGGTTTTGATTTATGCTTTTTACCCGAGCTCAACTTAATTGATTATAAGTTTCCGACTTCGTGGTCTGATCGTCCGACGAAGTTTTTTTATCGTTTGATTGAAGAGGATAGGCTGCCAAAAGAAGCAGCGCAACTTTCAGGAAAATGGCTTTTGGTTGATAATCGAGATAAACCGGTGAAAAGAAATTTTTGGGTTAGTCGGAGTGAAACACTTTTGTTTGAAAAAATCGGTTTGCGATCTCAGAATTGGTTCAAGAATAAAAAAGGTCAAGAGTATACCAATGATTATTTGTTGTCGATTTTACATCAGGCCGGTTTTGCCACGAGGTTTTGTTTGTCTTTTAATGATATCGAAAAACTGAAATCGTTGACTGCGGAAATTCTTGGAGTTTCGCCGTACAAAATTCGTTTACCGAATTTTGTTGAGTATAATTTTTTGGGCAATAATTTTTATCCCGAGTGGTCTAAAACTAAAACCTGGGAATGGTTGCAAGATCAGGTTGATAATAGCCATTTGGCCAGCGGCTGCGGTTCGGTTGGCGAGCTTGGCCTTGACCCTTCGGATTACTGGAGCACAATTTTAGGTTTTCGGTTTGTGATTGAGTTATAAATATGATGACAAACAAAAATTTACCGGCTTGGTTTTTTACCAATGAGGCTTTGGTTAATTTTTTGCCAGCCTGGACAGGTCGGGAAGAGATTAGGAAAATTTACGGCATCGCCGGCGGTGGTGATTTTGTTTTTAATTTTTTGGCCGAAGCGAATCAGGTTGAAACGGTGACGTTGGTCGATATTAGACCATTATCTTGTTTGACGGTTAAAACCAAAATTGATTTATTCAAACGATCTTCTTTTACTGAAATAAATAATTTGTTGGCAGATAAAGTTTGGCAAAAATCTCTTAAAAAAACTAAGCAGTGGTATCCGGACAGTTTTAAACCATTGACCAGAAAAGCCGAATATCTGTCTTATCTGACTTCAGAAGAAAAATTTGAAAATTTAAAAAAGCAATTTAGTAAAATTAAAATCGTCGAAGGTGACTTTTTGGAAAAACTTAAATCTTTTGATGATGATTATTTTGATTTGATTTATACTTCGGATATTTTTGATCATGAAAATTATTGTTCGTGCCGCGCAGAAAATTTAAAATTGGTAAGAAGTAAAATGTCAAAGAACGGTTCTTTGTTAGTGGTTACTCAAAATCAATCAAGAGAAATGATCAAGATTTTTGAAGCGAATGGTTTCCAGCCAAAAGCCTGTGAAGCACACTGTTTCAATATTTTTAAAGCTTTTTGGCGTTACGATTACTCATTTTTATTATTAGAAAAAATATGATCTTTGAAACCCTCGACAATTTTTTTACTGACGCTCAATCTTACATAAACCAATTCAATATCTGGGCCGAACAAACCAAACCGTCAGCTCGAGCTGATCACCTTTGTTATAAGTGTTCAGACGCGATTGAGTTCGAATTCCTTCGTGGTTTATTCGAGACGGCCAGTTGCTTCATTTATCAATCGATAATTTCCAATCGTCGCATTGTCATCATAAAATTTAAAAAACCGCTCGAGACGGTTTTGGGCCAGGTTTGGTTTCTGGAACTTTCCGATCAAAAAACCGATGGCAGCCAAACCGGCGGTTTTGATCACTTGGAAATTTTTCCATCAGCGGGTTCGATTGAACAACTCGTCGAACAATTGACTGAACAAAAAGTTCCACTGGAAAAAATCGTTCGTCCACATCATACGACTTACGACGCAGAAATTTTCGGTTCATTCAAGGTTCGTATTGAACCAGAGTCTTTGATTGAGAAGATTAAAAAAATGGAGATGATTTAGTTCGTTCAATTGTTCATGTGTTCAAAATGTTCATTTTGGATCGGAATCGATCATGAACAAATTGAACAGTTTGAAGAACAGTTTGAACAAGTTGAACAAGTTGAACAAAATCAAGGTTCAAGACAATTTATTAACTCCACCGCCGTCCCCGTCAATCTCAATAAGGTCACCAATCTTGATCTCGCTTTTTTCCAAAGAAAAATTTACTATCACCGGCAGATTGTTTTCTCTGGCCATGATGGCTAAATGAGACAAAAGACCGCCGTTGTCAGATAAAATACCGGCGATTTGATCGAAATATTTGGTAAGATCCGGAGAAAGAGTTTGAGTATATAAAATAATTTTCTCGTTGGGGAATTTTTTATTTTCCAGATCTTGGGCAGTTAATAAAATTCCTTTGGCTAGGCCAGACGAAACTCCAGTTGTTTTGGCCGAGATGGTGAGAGGCGATGAGGTGAGATAATTTGGTAAATTAAAATTATTATATTTTAAGTATTCATTTTTTCTTTTAAGACAGACGTCGCTATCGATTTTGTTTTCAAGGGCTTCGTTTAAATTGGTAAAAAATACAAGTTCGGAATTGTTGGAATGAAGTAATATGTTTCTTAGAATGTTTAGATGTTTAACAACTAGCCAGCGACCGAATTCTCGAAAGCGGTTGAGGACGGCTGCTTCGACTAGCTTATCTTTTAGAGCCGATTTTTTATATTCAGACAATTCATTAAACCATTGATCGGTTTTTTTATCGGTTTTGTTTTGAGGCTGCCTGATAGCCGTAAAAACGGTTTTATCAGAGATTTCCAAAGAATTTCCGATTAGATTTTTGGGTGGTTCGATAGTGTATTTTTTAGCTTCGATCAAACGTTGACCGAGATTGATTGTTTCCGAGAAATTTATTGGTTCATTTTTAAGTAAAAAGTTTATTTTTTTGCTGGCCAAGCCGGCCATTAGGTTGGTTTCAAAAATTAGTTCGTAATCTTCGAGAAAATTTTCTAAGGCCATTTTTAAATTGGAATTTTTTGCCGGCGTTTGTTCGATTTTATTTTTTAATTGTTCGAATAAATTTTGATAATTTTTGGTGGAAATTTTATTTAGAAACCAAAAATTTTTTAGGGTCAGAAAAATATTTTTGAAACCATTCAGTTTGGGTGAGAAATTTTTGTTTTTTAAATAACTGTAAGTCGGCAGTAGACTTTTTATTTCCCGTTCCTTGTCGACATACAGTTCGTTGCCGATAATTTTTAAAAAATCGGTTTTTTGATATGCGACGCGGTATTTTTGATAAACTTTTTTGATTGGTCCGTTTTCTGAATAGAGTAAGTTTAAGAGATTAAAAGTTATTGGTGTTGGTCGAGGCGTCATTTCCGAAATTTCGGTTTTTTCAAAATAAAATTTGGTTTTTGTCGGTAAAATTTCTTCTAGAAAAAGTATTTTTTTGTACTGTTCTTCGGAAATGGTAGTAATTGGTCTGGTTTGCAATAAATAAAATTGCTCATCTTTTAAACACCATTCGATATCTTGAGGAAAAGAATATTTGGTTTCGAGTTCCTTAAAAATTTCGATGACCCGGGGTTTAACAGGTAGTCGGGCTTCCTGACGATCTGTCGTCTCGTTCCAATAAAGCTCGCGTCTTTCTGGCTTAATAATCCCGCCGACAATTTTTTCACCTTCGCCCAAACCATACTCCAAAACCATTTCTCGGCCGCCGTTTGGATTTCTGGTAAAGGTCACGCCCGAGACCGTGGCTGGAATATATTCTTGAACGATGATGGAAAATTTTTCTAGGTCGCCTTTAAGATAGCCGTCAGCTTGTTTTAAAACCTCTAAAATTGCCTCGGCTAAATTTTCGGTTTTGATATCAGTTTTAGTCAGTAGTTGACCGGCAAAAGAATGTTTTTTACCATCTTCGATTAGGGCACTCGACCTAACGGCATAATTTTTACTTTTCAAAACCGTCGATATTTCTTTGGTGACTTGGTCTCTGAGGTTTTGGTCGATAAATAATCCCCGGCAGGCGTAGGCGGGAAGGGCAACAAATTTTGGTACCTCGAAACCCCAATCAAGACATTTTTTTAGATTGAGAGTTTTGTGGCCTAAAAATTCTTGAGCGTCAGCGAGTTCATTTATCTGTAAAAAATTATTCTTCATATTCCCAAGGTTGAGTATAGCGACCTAAAAACTCGTGGCCTCTTTTTTCCAATTCTACGCCGGTTATTTTGGCATCGAAACAATTAACATAACCACCACAGACGGTAATTACCTGGCTGTTCGCCGGAACTTGGGCGAAAGTTTTTTCTAGATCGATGGTGGCGGTGTACATGATGGGAATATTTACACTGCCGGCAATGTGCCACTCGGCGAATTTGTAAGGTTCTCTGGTATCGATGAGGACGACACCGGATGCAACCTTTTCTTTTGTTTCGTCAGTTGTGAAAACTAATCGATATTTTTCTTCGGTATATTTTTCGCCAAAATTAATTCCACCCAACCATTCACCACCGAAAGCCACCCAGCCATTGGCACCGTTTTCAAGATAAGCGGCGACGATTTTTTTTGTTCTTAAAAATTCCGCGACCTCCTGACCGCGAAGGCCTGACCAACAAAGAACATAAATAAATTTATTAGCCGGCAATTCCAACCAGCGGCCGGCTTTTAAATCGGCAAAACGGATGTGCAGGCTGTTAGGGAAAGAGCCATTTTCGTATTCAATGTCTTCTCGGGCGTCCAAAACCAAATAATCATTTGTTAAACTTTCAATTTTGTTTTTAAAGTCTTCATTGGTGATAAAAATATTTTCGTTTTGATGAGTGTTGAAGAAGGTGTATTCTTCCGAAGTTTTCTTTTCGTCAAAAGAAACACTCTGATCGTTTTGAATCAAACCTTGGGCTAAAATTTTGACTTCAGATTTTTCTACCTTGATTGGTTTGGAATTTTCGAGTGTCAAGGTCATTAAAACTCCGTATCTGGTAAAAGTTCCGTCTTCAAATAAAGTTAATTCCAAGGAAGATTTTTCGTTATCGATACGAACGAGGTTGTCCAAAGTTATTTTTGTGGTTTTAAGATACCAGTTTTTGAAAGTTTCAAAATCAACGCTTTTTTTCGACATTTCATAAGCCGTTTCGTAATTACCATTAGCGATATTTTCATAATAGCGGCTAATAAATTCGCCGACCTGATCGGAAGTGCTGACTTGAGAGACAAATTTGCTGGTCGAAGTATCGATGTTTCCTGTCTCGAAGTTTAGTTGATTATTGGCGTCGCCTTCGTTGATCAAAATATCAATATCAGGAGTTTGAAGCTGATTGAATTTTTCACTGGCGGCCAGCCAAGCTTGGTATTCGGCTTTTTGTTTGTAGCCGGCGTAGAAAAATGAAGTCGCAAGAGATGCAGTGATGACAAATAGAATAATTAATGCCAAGGTGAGCTTTTTTCGCTTTAAGAAGTGAAATTTGGTTTTAAAGAATTGAAAAAAAGTGCCAAAAACCGCTGCAAAAAATAATACAATGATGGAAAAAAACTGTGCGACTTGTGTACTGATGTTAAAAATAAAATCCGGTGGAATAACGGCTTGGGCTGGTTTTGGTGATATTAAAATATAACCGAGGAGTAAAAGGAAACAAAATTTCGGGATCATTTTATTCACAGAGGTTTTTTGGCTAGTAAATTAGTCCGCGATTCAAAAACTCGTTCGGCTTTTTTGAGTAGACTTAAATCCACTTCTTGAATAAACATTTTTTCCCGATTGTGATTGAGTTTTTTGACGGTTTCCAGAATCGGCATGGTGATTTGTGAATGGCCAATAAGAACATCTTTGCCGCCATTTTTATAATGAGTTGTTCCGGCGGCGTTGGTGTAAACAAAAACACTGTCGGTTTCCGTGGCGCGAGTTACACACAAAGCATCAATGAGCTCTTCTTGTTCTTGGTGGTTATATTTTTCGGTTGATTCAGAAACCCCTTCCCACCAATAGCTTGAACAAAAGATAATTTTCACTCCAGCTTTAACCAGTCGTTTAAAAATCTCCGGGTACATTATGTCCCAGCAGATAATTAAACCGATTTTACCCCAAGGAGTTTCAAAAACTGAAATTTCTTTACCTGGATTTAAGAAAGTTCTTTCGGATTTGTAAAGATGGTTTTTGTGGTAGGTACCTAAAACTTTCCCCTTAGCATTAATGTAATAACTGGTATTAAAAGCTTGGCCTTTAACTTTTCCCATGACCGAACCGGTCACAATATCAATTTGATATTTTTTGGCCATTTGTTGAAAAAGTTTTTTGGTTTTTTGGGTTTTATCCAGCCATTTTGTCACTCCTTCAATACTGCCAGTGGTGCAATCTTCAGGCAAAGCGATAATTTGAGCCTTTTTCTTAGCCGCTTTTTTAACAAAGTTTTCAATTCTTTTTAAATTTTTTTCCGGATCAAGATGAGCAATTTTAAATTGCACGACGGCGATTTTGAGTTTCATAATGGTATAAATTTATCACATAAAATATCTTTTGAGTAATCGGAATCAGTGTGTTAAACTCAATATGTACAAATAATCAAGATAAAAAAGAAAATTTTATGCCCGAAAGAGTTAGAAATCAGTCTGATATAGAAACAAAGCCGCAAATTCTTAAGTTTGAAGAAGGTCGGCTGCTTTGTAGCGAGCTTAAAGATTTTCGTTTAAAAAATTTTGGCGACTTTGTGATTGTTGAGGGGGGGAGAAGAAATGCGTCTTGATGGTTCACTTGAATTTTTGAGTACGCCACACGGAATGATGTCGTTGCTCTATTCGCCTGGACGGAAAGATTTGTGCGCCGCATATCTTCCAGGTGTCGATGTTATTCGAATTGGGGCGCAGGCGACTAAAGAGTTAATTCGCGCACCAGAGGCCGTTGCAAGAATTTTTGTTCACGAAGCTTGTCATCAACGTTTTTTTCGTGCCACTCCCGGAGAGCAAAGAAGATTGTCTGATTTATTAAACCGCGATTCGGAATGCACCGAGCGTCTTATTGAATTATTTTATTCATCTCGGTTCGGATTGTCTTATTCTGGTTCACACGATAAAACCTTTAATTTATCGGAGTTATTAGTTGCTTCGTCGAAATCTGGTTTGCGGGATTCACGAGTTTATCAAAGGCGGAATGGAAACAGTATACGTATTGGCAATTTTGCCGCTGAATTATATGCCTATATGTCAGTTTTGTTTCTACCAGAAAAAGAAATTGAATTGGCAAAAGAAGCAAAAACTCAAGGTGAAACAATCGAACCTGGAAGTTTTTTTGGTACCTTGCCTGGGCTGCTCGAGTCTCTTTTTAAAAAAGCTAGTCCAAGCGAACGGGATCTTTTAAAAAGATTGTACATAGATTGTGACCCAAGAAGTATTGCGAAATTTCAAAATGCCATCCGTCAAGCCGAAGCCCGTTTAATAAAAAAAACACACCGTACGGTGGTGTGAAAAATGTTTTTTCGGTTACTCGTTCACCAATCGCCACGGATAACGTTGGATCATACGCAATTTAACCAATATCCCCATACACCTTTCCCACTCTAAACAGAAAGAATTTCACATCTCTAACCCCTCGGACTAATGCCCGAAAACCT
>JAGVPA010000076.1 GCA_020052445.1 bacterium | reverse complement strand
CGCTCTTCCGATCTGGGCACCGAGGCGGTCTTGTCATCGCCGCCGCAGGTGGCCAGGGCGATGCCCAGGGTCAAGACACCGAGGGCGGCCGCGACGGCACTTCCGACGATCCAGGGGAACCTGCGGGCCTTGCGGTCCGCTTCGGCCCGACGGGCGTTCTCTTCGTCCTGACGGCGGTTCTCCTCTTCCTCCCGACGCTCAGCTTCCTCGGCCTCGACTCGGGCGGCTTCGGCACGGCGGGCGGCGGCTTCGGTGTCGACGGCGACCACGGGGGTCGGCATCTCGTCCAGGACATCAACGGGGAGTTCCTTTTCGGTGAGTTCTCCGTTGGAGTCGACGTACGAGATGACGAGGTTCCCATCGTCGTGGTCGGCGAACACGGCCTTGATCTTGAAGACGTAGTCGAAGACCACGTTTCCTTCGGGATCGAGGATCACCTGGCCGCTCTTGTTCTTGCGGGGGATGCTCCTGGCCTCGGTCGTCCCTTTCAGGGGGGTCACGCCGTAGAGATCCCGGAATTCCCAATCCAGGGTGCTACCCTTGCCCGTGGCATGAACGCCACGGACGATGATGGTTTGGACACGTTCGTCGTCGGCCACCAGGTATCCACCAGGGATCGTGATGAATGGAGTACAGGGCTTGATCGGGCGTTTGCGCATTCTCGTATTCCTCATTCTGACGTTGCTCTATCGATGAAACGAACCGTAGGTTCACGTGCCTTTTTCCAGACACAACCTTTACGATCCGTTTCGGTTTGGAACATGTAGGACGAAACGAACTGCAGGCAATACTTGCTTTTCAGGGCTAAGCCTTCGCAGGTCACTCCGCCCCATGGCGGTCTAATGTGACGCTATAATGTATCAGGTTTTTGAATTTTTGTCAAGGGGGTGATGGTGGATTGGGGCGTTGGAGGGCACTAATGGGCATTAAAGGGCGTTATTTTGGGGGGTTTTTGGGGTGGTTTTGGATCGGTCCTCACCCCAGGCCCCCTCTCCTGGCAGGAGAGGGGATCGGTTGGGTTGGTGATTAGGGAGTCGGGTTCTTGCTCTTCTGTTTGATATTTTTCCACACACCCAACCAATCCGATCCAATCCAAACCGAAGCCAAACCCCTCTCCTATTAGGAGAGGGGTGCCGGGGGTGAGGACTTAACTAAAAAACCATTGGACTGGAGTCCAATGGTTTTTTGAATTTTTGGTTTATTCTTTGGTTTTTTTGGCTTTTTCGGCGGTTTTGCTGACTTCGGCTAGGAGTTTTTTGAAAACTGTTGGGTAATTCATGGCAATTTGGGACAGAATTTTGCGATCCAGTTCTACTCCGGCTTTTTTTAGCATGTCCATGAAACGGCTGTAGCTTAAGCCTTCTTCACGCACCGCGGCGTTGATTCTGATTTGCCAGAGCTTTTTGAATTCGCGCTTTTTGTTGCGGCGATCGCGGTAAGCGTAGGCACCGGCTTTAATGGAGGCAATTCTGGCGACTTTAATTTTGGATTTGCGGCCCCATTTGTAGCCTTTAGTTTTTTTAAGTAAATTTTTGCGGCGTTTTACATGTTGGGTACCGCGTTTGACTCTTGGCATATAAGTTGGGCTCAAAGTGTATACAAATCTACGAATTTTGCTACCAATCTACGAATGCTACAAATTTGATTGCCAACCAAATTTGTAGTTTTGTAGCCAAATTCGTAGATTCGTATACAACAGCAGTAATTATTTAATTTTCGAGTATGGCAAAAGGGTTTGGAAGGCTTTGTTGTGGGTTCGGGCCATGGCCGTGTCACGACGCTTTTTGCGGGTGATTTTGCCTGGATCGCGGGAATTGAAATGGTTTTGGCCACAGTAGCGCTTGGTTACTTTGCCAGATTTGGTGACGCGCACGCGTTTAGCTAGCGCTTTATGGGTCTTACACTTCATAATATTTTCAAAACAAAAGTGCTCCGAGTATAGCGAAAGCACTAATTATTGTCAATTTAGGACTTTCTAATTTGGGTGCAGAACGAGGAAAGACCGAGGCTTTTCGCGAGACGTATGCGACATACGTTGAGCGAAAAACGTAGGACTTGACGAAGTTATGCACCGAATTAAGAAGTCCTTCCTTTAGCCGCGAGCGACGATGGCGGTAATACGGCCACCTTGCTTGTTGATTGGTTGTTCAACGCGCAAAGGGAAGTATTCTTCTAAAGCCTTAATAAAATTGGTAATAATCTCCTCGGCCAAGTAGGCATGGGCTTTTTCACGGCCTCGGAGGACGATTTCTGGGCGAATCTTATCCCCACGTTCCAAGAATTTTTTGGCTTGAGCTTTGCGAATAGTCAGGTCGTGCTCACCAATTCGGACAGAAAGACGGACACCTTTAATATCAACTTCGTGGGATTGAACTTTTTGTTTTCGGACTTCTTTTTCCTTTTGATAACGAAATTGGCCGTGATCCAGAATTTTGGCCACCGGAGGTTCGGCTTTTGGCGAAACTTCGACCAAATCAAAACCACGCTCTTCGGCAATGCGAATAGCCTCAGCCGTACTTATAACACCAAGAGAAACATCGTTTTCGTCGACAACTCTAAGCTCGGGAGCGGTAATCTCCCGATTGGTTTTGTATTCCGGAATATCAAATTTAGGTTTTCGAACTCGATGACGGTGGATACGCATAGCTTGTGAGAAATATCAAAATCCAAATTCCAAATTCCAAAAAATAGGAAGTTAGGATTTTTTTTGGTTTATGGATTATGAGTTGTTTAAGCAGTGAGATTATAGCGAACTCTTCAGTAAAAAACAAGCGGTTGGTGTGGTTGGAGGGGTTGCGGGTAAATTCCCTCTCCTCTTATCCTCCCCCATCGCGGCGATGAGGGAGGAAGATTTATTTTTTACAAAAATTTGTTCTCCCTCCCTCGATGCCGCAGCGGGGGAGGGCGGGGGTGGGGGGTAACGTGGCGAGATCCCTCTCTGGCTCGGGATGACGGATTGAGAGAATCGGGCTTCCATCCCCGTCCCCTTTCCCCTTTCCCCTTTCCCCTCCAAACCAACAATATGTTATACTAACCCCAGTTATGGAAAGCTTAGCCATCAATAAGCGAGCGGAATATGATTACGACCTTCTTGAAACTTTTGAAGGCGGGCTTGTGTTAACCGGAGCTGAGGTTAAGGCAGCTAAGGCTGGGCATGTTCAGCTTAAGGGGGCTTTCATTATGTTTCGTGATAACGAGATCTGGCTTAAGAATGCTTTAATCTCTCGTTACGAACCAGCCGGTCCGCAGGATTCATACGATTCTTATCGTAATCGCAAAATACTTATTCGTCGTCGTGATATTAATAAATTGGTTGGCAAATTGAATACCCAAGGCTTGACTTTAGTGCCAATTAGGGTGTATCTTAATCGGAATCTAGTAAAGGTTTCTTTTGCTCTAGCTCGTGGAAAAAAGCAGTACGAAAAACGGGCAGTCATTAAAAAACGCGACATTGATCGACAGATTCGGGAGAAGATGTTGGAGTAGTGGTGGAAATTATTGAATTTTCGAATTATTGAATTTTGGAAGACTTTGTTTGTCCCTCTCCTCTTATCCTCCCCCATCGTGGCGATGAGGGAGGAAGATCACTTTTTTAAAAATTTAATCTCCCTCCTTCACCGCCGCGGTGGGGGAGGGCTGGGGTGGGGGAACCACCCAATCACTCGCCTCGTCTCTTTCCTTTTAAAGGGAAGATATAAGGGGACTGATCGGGATCGATGGGAGCCTGCTGTCCGAATGTGCAAGCCGAGGACGTACCTTACCTCGTTAATCCTGGGTGCTAGAGAAGTAAATGCCAATCTCTTCTCAGAAGTTAAGACTGCCTTCGCGAAAGCGTTCGCGGTTCCTAGCTTTGTAGCGGTCGTTGCTTAATTTTTTAAGCCGACCCATCCCTCTCCCCGACGTCTGATACGGGAAATAGGGGTGTTATTTCTTCAGACTGGGTGTTCAGGTATCCGATCTCTGAATACTAAGAAAAGGCGACCGGCGCTGTGTTGCAAGTTTTGTCTTGCTTCGATTGCAACTCAGGCATATCCCAAGCAAGACTACGCTTGAAGAACCATTCGGATTGCGCTCACCAGACGAGGGTTCAATTCCCTCCAGTTCCACCATTCGACTACAGCTGTATTGTTACCGCTGTAGTCGAATGTCCCGAGGCCTCTCGAGGGGCTCACAGTTTCCTCTACCCTCACCGCTCATGGCAGGCCATAACATTAATAAAATAATAACCGTTCGAAGAGCTCACGGTTTCTTCCACCCTCCCACTCGCTCACGGTCTTCGACCATAACTTAATAAAATTACAGTTGTCTAAAGATTATGAGAGGACTCGAAGAATCGAGAAATTATATTCTTTGACCAAAAACTCTGAATTTTTTTCAGAGTTTTTTGTTTCGTGCTATAATGATATCGGAAATTTCCCAGCCGACAGTGGCTTTTGGCGGGGTCCCGCCAAAGTCTTACGTCGGCGGGACAAATTCCAAAATTAAAAATCCTTCATTTGTCATTTGACATTTCAACCAATATGCCTACTCGCTCCGTCGATCAATCGCACACCATCTCGGTTTCTACTTGGACAATTTTGAAAGTTATAATCATGTTAATTGCCCTTGGGCTTATTTGGGTTTTGCGTGATGTGGTGGCCATGATTTTTGTGGCTTTGCTTCTTTCGGCTCTTATCGATCCGTTTGCTGATTGGTTTGGTCGTCACCATATTCCCAGAGCTTTGGCGGTTATTTTGGTTTATATTTGTTTGCTGGGCATTGGCACCTCGATAATTATTTTACTCGTGCCACCACTTGTGGCTCAGGTTCAGCAACTGGTAACTAATTTTTCTTCGATCGTCGAAAGTTTGATGGGGACGGTTAATCGTTTTCAGGCCGTGACAATTCAGTATGGCTTTGGTGAAAATTTTCAGTCTGGTTTGCAAGCGCTGGAATCGGGTGTCAGCAGTTCAGTTTCAGGAATTTTTTCTACGGTCACTGGTTTTTTTGGCAGTCTGGCCGCTTTGGTCATTGTTTTTGTTTTAACTTTTTACATGGTGGTGGAAGAAGATTCAGCTCGTCGATTTTTTAAAAACATGGCACCGGTTGAATACCAACCGTTCCTCTCTGGTCTGTTTAATAAAATGCAAAAACGCATCGGCTACTGGTTGCGCGGTCAATTGGTTCTTGGTTTAGTTGTCGGGTTGGCGGTTTATGTCGGTCTCTTAATCCTGGGCGTGCCTTATGCCTTGCTGCTCGGTTTAATCGCCGGATTACTCGAGATTGTCCCTTACGCCGGTCCAATGTTGGCCGCTGTTCCAGTACTCATTATCGCTTTTTCAGTTTCGCCGATTAAAGGTATTTTGGCCATCATTCTTTTTATTGTCATTCAACAAGTGGAAAATAATTTACTGGTGCCAAAAATTATGCAAAAGGCGACTGGTTTAAACCCGGTCGTGAGCATTGTGGCCATGCTGGTCGGTGTAAAATTTGGCGGTGTGACCGGAGCCCTCCTGGCCATACCGGTAGCCACTATGGCTTCGGTGGCAATCGAAGAATTATTTTCTGGTTTGTCATCAGAAAAGACTAAATAAATTTTTATGTTTAAACATATCCATCATCGATCTTGGTTTCCTTTTGTTATCGTGGCCCTGTCATTAACTTTGATAGTTTTTATTGTTTGGGCTTATGTGGCCAGACAAAATAATCCAACCGCCAATTTTATCGAAGTGCCGGCCGTGACTATGGGGCAATACCAAAACGAAACCAAACTCGTCATGAAAGATTTTTTTAATCAGTTAACCACTCAGGCCGATGACGCAACCCGTTTAGCTTTTGTTTCGGAAACTGAACAAAAACTTTTGGCCTTGCGAGTTCCAGCCGAAGGCCGCTCGGTTCATTTTGAATTAGTTAGCAGTCTTGAATTGCTGCGCCAAGGGCTCGCCGGTAATTCGGAAAAAATGACTGAAGGCGAGACTCGTTTGCGATCAGTTTTTTCTAATAATTCTTGGCTGAATCAATAAGCTATGACCCGAGTGGAAAAAGATTCTGGTTTGCGAGAAGAAGTGACACAGTTGGCAACCGAGGTGGTTAAGGTAGAAAAAACTGAAGCTCGCGAGCACGGAAAAGGCAAATGGAAATTGGCTGGCTGCGGAATTTTATTTTTGATTTTTTTAATTTTTGTCGGGGCCGTGGCTTGGGTAGCAGCGGCTTCTGGTCTTGTGACCATTCCGGTTTTGTCCAGCTGGGCCTACCATGAGCCGCAACCGATTCACAAATCCGAAGTTGGACCGCCAGCCGATGTTTATCTTTCGGAAACTTTCAACTCGCTTTTAACTCAGCGTCTCCAAGCCGGTTCCGGCAGTCTTACCGATCGTTCAATGGAAATCTCGCTGCCTGAGTCATCACTAACCACCTCTTTCAGAGATTTGTTGATGGTAAATAATTTAACTCAGTTCGATAATGAAAAAGTTCAGGTGGCGTTAGACAAAGAACAGGGAATTGAATTATTTCTGCCCTTAGCCAATCAACCAAACAACAACGCTTTGCGTCTCCTGGCTTCTTTAAAAGTAGAAAATAGCCAAGTTGCCCTATCTTATGTCAAGATTAGTATTGGTAGTTTAACTGTGCCAGAATGGTTGTCTAATACCGCCTTAAAACCATTTTTGGCTCAGGGTCTCGACCTTTTGAATCAAGAGATCAACCAATACGCCAAAATTGAAAACATTCAATCGTTAGACGGCGTACTTTTACTTTCAGGAACACTGACGGTTGAAGTGACTAATTACGAATGATGATTTTTGAGTTGAGTCACGCGGCCACCCTACGCTCGCGGCGAGCTACGGCGTGGCAAGCGAGATCCTTCTCCATTCGACCCCGGGCTCATGGTCTGAGGCCTATCGAAGACTGGCTCAGGATGACAGGTGTCGAGACCCAAATTCGTTGATTCGTGTCAAAATTCGTGATTCGTAACCTAAAAAACATGTTACTAGTTTTACGCACTTTTCCGTTTCTGATTGGTTTGGTGATGGCCCTTGGTGCCATGGCCTTGTTTTGGTTTCCGGCGCAAATCATTTGGGTCATTGGTGTAGCTTTAGTTTTATTGTTTTTACTTTTGGCCCGACTTATTGGTTGGTCTTTTAATAAATTGGATTTTTGGCTTTTTTTAAGCCCGGCTTTTTTCTTAGCGGTTGCTGCTTTTTTTCTGTTGCTTTTTTTGGAAGGCAGCGGTATGAAAATTTTGGTCATCACCTTGGCAACTTTTCTTATCTGGTTATTCGCCGAAAATTTATTTGCTTTTTTACACTTGCCGCGCGCTTATCAAGTTAATGCTCTTGAGCATCTTTCTTTGGTGATAAATGTAGTCAGTATTTATTTTTTTTCCACCGCACTTTTTGCCACCCGTTTATTTCTTAGTGCACCGTTGTGGTTACTGGTGCCAATCTTTGCTGTCGTGACTTTTGTTTTGGCTGTGTCGACTTTTTGGATTTGTAAAACTGAAAAAGAAAGATTGTTGCCAAATGCTTTTGGGGGAACCTTGCTGGCCACCGAACTGTTTGTCGTTTTAACTCTTTTGCCAGGTGGTTTTTTCCCCAACGCTGCGCTTCTGACTTTGTTTTTTTATTTGTTTCTTGGTATTGTCCGGGCCAAGCTTTTGAACAAATTAAATAAGCCGATTTTGAAACGTTATCTTTTAACCGTGGCACTACTAACTTTAATTATTATTTTTACGGCTCGTTGGACTTAGAATATGAAAATGTTTTCCACCCCATCTGTTTTGCTTTTAGCCATGGCTTTGGGCGCCGGAGCCGGCATAGTCGCTTCGTCGTTGACTTTAAATTCGTTATACGATTATTCGGTGGCCATTTCTTCCTCTGGTCCAATTCGTCTGGCCGGCGAACGACCTCAGACCGAACCAAGTAGTTACGAACAAGCCACCCAGGAAGTTCGTGAAAAAGTTTCGTCAGCCACCGTAGAAATTTTTTCCAAACCATCAGATGTGACCGGAGCTTATGAACCAGGCGAAGGTCAGGGCAGCGGATTTTTTATAACTTCCGACGGTTGGTTGGTGGCGGCGCCTTATTTTTTCTCGATCGCCGAAACGGCTCAAGCTAAAATTTTATTTAATGAAAAAATTTATTCGGTCGAAAAAGTTATTGATGATTCAACTTCGGCTGTGGTTTTTTTGAAAATTGATATTGCCAACGCGCCAGTGGTTTCTTTTGGTGAGGCCTTATCGGTCGAGCCGGGCGATTATTTATTTGTCGCCGCCGGCGCTCGCGAATTATTTGTGTCCTCTTTTTTCCGTTCAATTCACGTAGGCGATATTTCCGAACCGGCGGAAACTTTCAGTCATCGTTTTGAATTAACTATGGACGCCGAGTCATATTTTACCGGCGCGCCAGTAGCTAATTCTTCCGGTGACGTAATTGGTATTTTAACTTCGGAAGAATTCGGCGAGACCCACACGGTTCTGCCACTCTCGGCTATCAAACCAGCCGTCTATTCGCTTCTGAAGTCTGGCGAAATTATCACGTTGTGGTTCGGTGCCATGGTTACAGATTTGTCTCGAGCTATCGGTTACGACGAAACCTTTACTCGCGGCTACACGAAAGGCGCTTTACTTGGTACAATAACCAAAGGTAGTCCAGCCGAAACTGCTGGTCTGACTCGTGGCGATATAATTATTTCAGTTGGTGGTCAGGAACTTTCAGCTTCATTGTCGCTCGATGAATTATTAACCGACTATCATTCCGGCGACGTTTTAAATCTGGTTATTGATCGAGGCGGAATTATTTCGAAAGTCGATTTAACCCTCGGCTCTCGCTAATTTTACATTTTAGGGGGGGCATTAATGCCTTTAATGCCTGAACACCCCTTAACGCCCAAAATAAAAAACTTATGTCCAAACGCCATTCCGTAGTTATTGCGCAAGGCTGGTCAACTATCGTGGCTTTTGCCATGATTGGACTAATCATTGCGCTGGTGGTTTCTTTTGTGCAGCCACTTCGCTATTCTTCAACCGTTCGGTTATTGATTTTGCAAAATAATGTCGAAACGATTGATGCTTACACGGCCAGCCGTTCCACCGAACGCTTGGCCGAAAATTTGGCGACGATTGTTTACACCACTTCATTTTTTGATCAGGTTATGAGTGCTGGTTTTGATATTGATCAAGCCGTTTTTCCAACTCGCGAAGATAAAAAACGCACCACCTGGGGAAAAATGGTCACCGCTTCCGTCTCGCGCGGTAACGGTTTGTTAAGTGTCACGGTTTATCACACCGACATTACTCAAGCCGAACAAATAGTTAACGCCGTAGCTTACGTTTTAACCCAGCAAGCTTCCAGCTATCTTTCTGGTGGTGACAGCGGCAACGTTCTCGTCAAAATGGTCGACACCCCGCTCAACTCCCGCTGGCCGGCCAGACCAAACATTCCGGCCAACGCTTTCTCCGGTCTAATCCTGGGCGGTTTGGCTGGGGTTGGTTACGTGTTGTTGCAAGCGGAGAGAATTCGCCGCCGACATCAGTTGATTGATGAGGAGTTGTAGTTGGGGGGGGCGCGAATTATCCCGCCGACGGAGGCCTTTGGCGGGACCCCGTCCGAACCTAAGAGGCGGGGCGAATCTATCACCCTCCTTAGATCGCGACGAGCTACGGAAGGGCACGGCGAATTTACGAATTTACGAATATACGAATTTTTGAATTTTAATTTTTCTGTCATATGAGTGACCGTGGTGAAACAACTGTTGGTGAAAGATCGCAGACTGTGGAAGTGAAACTGGCCCCAGAAGCTCGAGAACTGAATAACCTGAACACGTACATTGTTTTGGTGACCGAAGCGATTGAAAAAGCCCTGCCAATAAAAGAACGTTTAGTTTTGCCCGAAGGAGAGTTTTTAAGAAAAAAAGAATTTCATGTTACGGCTTTAGGTTTTGGTACAAAAGATGAAATAAAAGAAATGGCTGAGGCGGCTTCTGAACGCGGAGAAAATTTAATTCAGAAAATAAATGAAATTTTATCAGCGATAGATTTTTCTTTTACGATCGATTTAAACAGCGTGAGGTTTGTTCATAATAAGGATTATGATGCCAATGCTGTTCTTACCAAAACCGGCCGAGCCGCCTTTGAGTCAGAATATACAATTACGATCGACGTAAACATGCCCGGCATGAATGAATTTTATGATCGCATGAGAGAAGAAGTCGGACTTGATCTCGGACAATCGGCCACTCACGTCACTTTGTACATTAAACAAAACGGTCCAGCCACAGGTATGGGTATTGCAATTACCGATCTGGAAGGACAAATTCGAGGTGATGTTTTACCGCGCATCGAATGCAAACCTTTATCACCAGAGATTCTTAAATAGAAGAATAAAATAAAAAATGGAGGGGGGGCGCGAATCACGAATTGGTACGAATATACAAATCACGAATATTGGCGAATAGACGAATGTGTCCAATTATAGAGACGTTGCAATGCAACGTCTCTATATTCGTACAAATTCGTAATTTGTATATTTGCCAATATTCGTAATTCGCGCCCCTCCATTTTTATAAAAAAAGTCCACCGCAGCGTGGGCGATGGAGTGACGGACGTGGTGGAGGACGAGGTCCTCCGAGAGGATGGAGATGAGAGAAGTTCCCTAGACGGAGGCCTCGAGAGCAGAAGCGACGTCGGTGTGACCGAGTCGGCGAGCCATTCGCTTCAGACCGCGGCGGTCGCGTTTGTTGAGAACGGGTGCCAGCGTCCTGGCAATGGTCCTCATGTGAACCGCGAACTCGGGCTTCTGCGGCAGGTTGAATCCTGCCTCGAGAACCCTGGTCATGACTTCGGTTCCAAGATCGTTGGCACGACCATCGTTGACTGCCTTGCTTGTGGCCAAGACAGCCTTGTCGTGTTCGTTGCGGTCGAGGAGACCGAGGATGGCCGGACGTCGGCTTTCGCCTGTTGCAGGGGGTGTCGTTCTCAGCATCTGGTGCAGTTCTCCGACATGTGTTGGTCCTTTGACCAGGAGTGCCACGTCGAACTTTCGGCGCGACCGGAATAAGATACACGGAAAGACGCTTGACGTCAAGACCTGGTTTTTGTATACTTTGGCCATTAATCACACAGGTGGAATAAGTTGGTTTGGCTTTTCCCTTTAAAAAAGGGCCCAAATTGACCCACCGAGGTCCCCCCTTCGCTCGTGTCGAGCTTCGGAGGGGTAAAAAAAGAAAAAATCCTATGCCTACCATTCCTTCACTCGAAGAAATGCTTAAGGCCGGCGTGCATTTTGGTCATCAGGCCAAACGCTGGCACCCAAAAATGGAACCGTACATTTTTGCAGAACGTGGCGGTATCCATATTATTAATCTTGAGGAAACTCAAAGATTGCTTAAGGAAGCCCTAGATTTTGTTAAAAATGTCGTTTCCCGCGGTGGTTTGGTTTTGTTTGTCGGTACCAAACGTCAGGCTCAGGATGCGGTTATTAAGGAAGCCACTCGTTGCGGTATGCCAAACGTTCACTCTCGTTGGCTCGGCGGTACCCTCACCAACTTTGGTGAAATCAAAAAACTTATTCGTCGCTTAAAAATGTTGCGCGAACAAAACGAGCGCGGTGAACTTAAAAAGTACACCAAAAAAGAACAGCTCATGTTAACTCGCGAAATCGAGGAATTGACTGGTAAAATCGGTGGTATCGAATTGCTCGAACGTTTACCAGAAGCCGTTTTTGTTCTCGACATGCATTCAGACAATACAGCTGTGCTCGAAGCCAAAACCATGAACGTACCAGTCATCGCCATTTGCGATACCAATGTCAATCCAGATGATGCTACTTATATAATCCCAGCCAATGACGACGCTTCCAAATCTTTGGCTATTGTTGCTAAACTGATGGCCGATGCCGTCATCGAAGGCCGCAAGGCTATGGAAACCGCCCGTTTGGCCGCGCCACAGAATGTGGCCGGACCGGTGAATCAAGTGAAATAAAAATTAAAGCCCTCACCCCAACCCTCCCCCGTATGAGGCATACGAGGGAGGGAGAATAAGTTTTTTTTAAAAAATGAATCTTCCTCCCTCATCGCCGCGATGGGGGAGGATAAGAGGAGAGGGTTGAACTTTATAACAAAAAACATTATGATTGATGCCAAAATTGTCATGCAACTTCGGGCTTTAACCGGGGCTGGTATGATGGAAGCCAAAGGGGCTTTGGAGGAAACTGGCGGTGATCTCGACAAAGCCGCGGATCTTCTGCGAAAAAAAGGGGTGGCCAAGGCTGACAAAAAAGCCGAACGCGAAACCAAAGAAGGTTTGGTCTTCACTTATTTGCACGCTAACGGAAAACTCGGAGTTTTGGTGGAACTTTATTGTGAAACCGATTTCGTGGCCAAAACACCTCAATTTTTGGAACTAGGTCATGACTTGGCGATTCAAGTCGCGGCCGCCAATCCAACTTATGTTCGTCGCGAAGAAGTGCCAGTTGAAATTGTCGAACACGAAAAAGAAATTTATCGCGGTGAAATTGCCGGTCAAAACAAACCAGCCGAAATCGTCGAAAAAATCATCGAAGGCAAACTGAATAAATTCTACGCTGATAATTGTTTGCTCGAACAGCAGTTTATAAAAGACGATACCAAAACCATAAACGAAATGATTAAAGAAAAAGTTGCTACTCTGGGTGAAAATATGCAGGTCGGTCGAATCTCCAGATTATCGTTTTAAAAGAAAATTAAAAAATATCCGTCATCAACGACGGATATTTTTTGTTGTAAAAAAAGAACCACCCGAGTGCGGGTGATCGAGGAGTGGGTAGAAAAGCGATCGAGAAAGCTCGTTCTTTTTAGCCGCCTTAGCTCGGATTGAGTGTGATGGTCATCCTGCCATCGATTTCATCTTCACTGTCGCTTGTCTTGTCTGGGGTCTCGTTATCCGGATCAATGTATGGAGAGCAGGTCACAGACATTCCAGCAGCTCCGAGGAGCCGTGTCACGGTCTCCATAGCTCCGTCGAGATCGAGATAGTCATTGACAAGTATGCCCTCTGTGGCATCGAAGATGACGACATCCCCTTCAATCCAGATTTGTTCAGGGCCTGGAAAGAAGATCAATAAGTTGTCTTTAAGAATCTGGCTGATTAGGGTTTTGCCGAGGCTCCGAAGTTGGGAAACTGTGGCCATGATTTTTCTCCGTGTTCGGGCTGAAGTTGTTTTGACAGTGGCTGCCAAGGACAGCTACAACTTATTCTTTTTATCAAATTTGGTCAATCGTGGTATAATTTTAGCAATTAATTTATCCACATTTTTTATGTTAAACGTTTCCATCAACGGTTTCGGTCGGATTGGCCGAACGGTTTTCAAGGCCGGTTTTGATCGACCGGGTGTTCAATTTGTTGCGATTAATGATTTGACTGAACCGAAGACATTGGCTCATCTGCTTAAATACGATTCAGTTTTTCGTGAATGGCCGCACGAGGTGTCTTTTGATAAAAACCATTTGATTATCGATGGCAAAAAAATTCCCGTCGTGGCCGAAATGGAACCGACTAAATTGCCGTGGAAAGAATATAATGTCGATGTGGTTCTTGAGTGTACCGGTCGCTTCGCCGACAAAACCGCCGCCTCAGCCCACCTCACCGCCGGTGCCAAGCGTGTCGTTATCTCCGCGCCAGCCAAGGAAGTGCCGACTTACCTCATGGGCGTCAACCACAAAGATTTTAAAAAATCCGACACCATCGTCAACAACGCCTCCTGCACCACCAACTCCATCGCTCCAGTCGCGGCCATTATGGAGGAAGCTTTTGGTATTAAAAAAGCCATGATGACGACTGTCCACTCGGTAACAGCCGAACAAAATATCGTCGATGGCCTGCCACCAAAAATGCATCCAGACATGCGCCGAGCTCGCTCCGCTCTCATCAACATCGTGCCAACCTCAACCGGCGCCGCCAAAGCAACCGGCGAAGTTGTGCCAACCCTCAAAGGAAAATTCGACGGTCTGGCCATTCGTGTCCCAACGCTCGATGTTTCGCTTTCTGATTTCACCTTTCTTTTAAAGAAAAAAACCACGGTCGAAGAAATTAACGAGGTTTTCAAAAAAGCCGCCAAGTCAGCTCGTTGGAAGGGAATCGTTATGGCTTCCGAAGAACCACTCGTCTCAACCGATTTTATCGGCCAGTCCTGTTCCTCTATCGTCGATTTGGAAATGACTCGGGTGGTCGATGGCGACATGGTGAAAATTTTAGCTTGGTATGATAATGAATGGGGTTACTCCATGCGCCTAATGGATTTGGCAGAGTTTGTTGGCGGTAAGAAATAAATTAATCTCAGAGTTATGAAAAAACGAACTTTGATTTATGAAAATATTTTCAAAAATATTTTCATAATAATTTTATCTTTAATTTTGTATCCTTTAGTAATAAAACCAATTAAAGAAATTGGAGTTGAACAAATGAATGATTTTCTTTTAATTCTTTCAATACTTTTAGTCTCAGTCTGTTTTGCAAATTTTGAATTTTCTTACCAAAAAAGTAAAATCGAATCCTTGGGTGAAAGAATGTTTTTGCATATTGTGGTTATTCCTTTTGGCCTTCTGTTAACCCTTTTGTTACTAAGCCTTGTTACGGCTGTCGGAGTGGTGTACCCAACTTTAGAATTAACCATTCTTTTGTTTTCTTTTTTGTTATATATCGGAATGATTTTGTATGATTTTTGGGATATTTTAAGAGCTGAGTGAATAAATTATGCGCTGGTGGATGTTTGAAACGGCCATTTGGTTTTTTCTCATCGTTGTTGGTGCGGCGTTGATTGAGATTTTGGTGACGAATGGGAAAAAAATCTTGCGAAAAAAGTTGCTTTTGTTTGTGGCGACTTTTTTGGTTTTGGCTTGGGGGGTGGTTTTTTATGGGAGTTATATTGAACCGAGAATTTTGACCGTCAAAAATGAATCGTTTGATTTGGTTGGTTTGGAAGAGCCACTTCGAGTGGTTTTATTGTCAGATATTCACATCGGACCTTATAAAGGCGCCGGTTGGGTTGAAGAGATTGTTAAAAAAACCAACGAACTCAAACCAGATTTGGTTTTATTGCTCGGCGATTTTGTCATGGGTCGCGAAGGCCAAGTTGAACAACTTGAACAATTTAAACAACTCCAAACCAAACTCGGTGTTTACGCCGTCCTTGGAAATCATGACTTTGATGCGAATCGTTCCGAGGAAATTAGAAAAGCTTTGGAATCTTTTGGTGTAAAAGTTTTGGTAAATGCTTCATTGCCAATAAAACTATCAGACGGCTCAGTTTTATGGTTGGCGGGTATCGGTGATCTTTGGAATGATGCTGATTTGGAAAAAACTTTGTCTGGTCGGACGACGGTGGAAAATGTTTTGTTAATGTCTCATAATCCTGATGTGGTTCTGTCTTCGAAAAACGATGTAGCTGATTTGATTGTTTCCGGTCACACGCACGGTGGCCAAATCCGTTTGCCCTGGCTTGGCCCGGTTTCGAATGTGCCGACAGTTCTTGGTAAGGAATATGACGAAGGATTTTTTCAGGTTAATGATTTAAACGTTTTTGTCACCTCAGGTCTCGGCGAAATGGGACCAAGAGCCAGATTGTTTAATCCGCCGGAGGTGGTGGTGGTGGAGTTGGAGTAGCCGATGTAAAAACGTAAAAAACGTAAAAGTGTAAAATTTTGGTTGGGTGGTTGTCTGAACCATGATTCACATGATTTATTTGATTACCTTGATTATCTATGTTGAAAAAACGCAATCCAAAATCATGTCAATCCTTTAATCAAGGAAATCATGGTTCAAGACAGTTAATCCGATCCAACTTTTACGTTTTTACACCTTTACGTTTTTACACTTCTCCACTTTTACATTTCCCGATTTTCCTTGTATCCTAATGATGAAAAAAATATGAAGCTTCGTCGTCTATCAAATGCCAATTCTCTCCGCGGCAAACGGGTCTTGGTTAGAATTGATGGTAACGTGCCGGTTAAAGGCGGTTTGGCTATTGATGGTCCTCAGGGTCGAATTGCTCGGGCGGCGGTTGGTCTGGAGTGGTTGCGTCAGCATGGGGCGCGAATTATTATTTTGTCGCACCGCGGTCGACCGGACGGTAAACGAGTGGCCGCCTTTTCCAACGCGCCGATTGCCAAGCGTTTAGGAGAATTGTTTGGAGTCAAAGTAAAACTTTGTCACGATGTGGTTGGTGATCGAACGGCTCGAATGATTTCAGCTATGCACGACGGCGACATGCTCATGCTGGAAAATTTACGTTTCAACCCCGGCGAAGAACAAAATAGCAAAGCCTTCGCTCAACAACTGGCCTCACTCGGCGATATTTATATCAACGATGCGTTCGCGGTCTCTCATCGTGCTCATGCCTCGGTTGACGCGATTACCGAAGAACTTCCGTCTTACGCTGGTCCACTTTTGTCCCAAGAAGTTTCGGTTTTGGAATCTTTGGTCGAAGGTGAACCAAAGCGACCTTTTGTTTTAGTCATGGGTGGTTTAAAAATGGACGATAAATTGCCGGTACTTGAGGCACTCTTGCCGCGAATCGATAAAGCTTTAATCGGCGGCGCTTTAGCCAATGCTTTTTTGGTAGCCCAAGGAAAAAAAGTTGGTCAGTCGGCTTTTGATAAGGAAGGTGTAGTTTCGGCCAAAAAGATTTTGAAAAAATATTCAAGCAAAATTGTTTTACCAGAAGATGTTTTTGTCGCCTCACGACTAAGTGCTCAATCAAAACCCAGATTAGTTTCGGTGGATAAAATTGATGATAAAGATCGTGCCATTGATATTGGTAAAAAAACTTTAGAAAATTTTACGACCATTATTCAAGAAGCTAAAACCATCGTCTGGAACGGTCCGCTCGGTTACTGTGAAGTCGAAAAATTTTGTGAGGGCACTTACTCCATGGCCAAAATCATCGCTGCTCGAACCGGTAAGGCTAAAACGGTGATTGGCGGTGGTGACACCGTTCCAGTTATCGAGGCAGCCAATCTGGCCGAACGATTTACTTTGGTTTCAACTGGTGGTGGTGCCATGCTCGAGTTTTTATCGGGCAAGAAGTTGCCTGGGTTGGAGGCACTTGAAAGTTAAATCTGGGGGGTGCGAATTACGAATCTTTAAAATTATGTCGAAGAAAAATAACTACGACGATTGGTCAAAAGATGAGTTGATCAAGGAAATTGTCAAAATAAAAAGCACAACCTATGGGCTTGTTTGGCATCGTGATTTGCCGGAGGAAAAAATTGATATTCTTGTAAACCCTGACGCTCGAACTCCAAATGAAATGTTTCCCAATGAAGTGGCAGGCAAGCCATTTCCTGTTTTGAAAGAGATAAAAAAGAAAGCAATTGAATCTGATAAATCAAAGTTGGTTAATATATTAATTGAAGGTGATAATTATCATTCTCTTGCAGTTTTAAACTTTACCCACCAAGAATCTATTGACCTAATTTATATTGACCCCCCTTATAATACTGGACATAATGATTTTATATACAATGATAAATTTATAGACAGTGAAGATCCGTTTAGACATAGCAAATGGTTGTCCTTCATGGAAAAACGCTTAAAACTTTCTCGTTTTCTTCTTAAAAAAGATGGTGTGATTTTTATAAGTATAGACGATAATGAATTAGCACCATTAAAAATGCTCTGTGATGAAATTTTTGGAGAAAATAATTTCATTTCAATGTTATCAGTTGAAAATAATCCGAAGGGAAGAAAAAATTCGGATTTTATATCTGTAAGTAATGATTATTGCTTAATATATGCTAAAGATAAAAATAAAAGTCATTTTATTGAAAATATTCCTAAACAATTTAGCGATTTAGCAATTGATGAGAATGGAGTTTACGTACACAATAGCGGTAAAAGGGTTCTTGTAGGAGAAAATAAATTTAATCCCATTGTAGATGATTTTAATTCAGCAAAACATTATAGTCTTTATTATAATAAAAATGTAAATAAGATAGAAATTAAAATCGAAAAAAATATCAATCAAACAGATGAAAAATTATTAAGTGCGGGATATAAAAGGTACTATTCATATTTGAATAATAAATTTGTATTAAATACATACACAAAATCCAAAATCATTGAACTTTTTGAAAATGGTGCTCTTGAATTCAAAAACGAAAGTATATATGAGAAAAATTTTAGTACAAAAATAAGACTAAAAAGTTTAATAATCAATAAAAAATATGAAGCAATAGTTAACAATGAAAAAAAAGAATACGAAATAGACGTTAAAACAACATCAGCTGGTGCAGAATTGAAGGAGGTTTTTGGAATTGATAAAGTTCCGTTTAGTAATCCTAAAAACACTGGTCTGATAAAAATTCTAATAACATTATTTGAAAGTAAGTCGATAACCGTTTTAGATTTTTTCGCTGGATCAGGAACGACAGGCCATGCGGTCCTTAAGCAAAACGTAGAGGATGGTGGAAATCGTAGGTTCATTCTTTGTACAAACAATGAAAATAATATTTGTACAGAAGTTTGCTATCCAAGAGTTTGTAAAGTTATAAGTGGTTATAAAACTGAAAATGGTGAAAAAATCGAGGGAACGGGAGGAAATTTAAAATATTATACTACTGATTTTGTGGAAGCGGAGCCAACTGATAAAAATAAGCGAAAATTGGTTAAGGAATCAACGGACATGCTCTGTATTTTGGAAAATGCTTTTGAGCTCATCCAAGAAACATCGGAGTTTAAGATTTTTAAGAATACCGATAAATATGTTGGCGTTATTTTTTACGAGGAAGCGATAGAAGATTATAAAAAAGCAATCAAGAAAATAGAGGGGTATTTCAACACCTATGTTTTCTCTATGGGTGATGATCCACACACAAAAAAATTTACTGACGTGAAAAGCAAAGTAACGCTTTGTGCAATTCCTGAAGTGATACTGAAAGTGTATCGGGAGATTTTCAAATAATATGGAAGATAAAGAAATATATATTCATCCCATTTTCAATGAGTTATTAAATAATTTTAGGTTCTTTTTAGCTGGAATTAACATGATGTCAATGCCAGATTTTCAAAAAGCGTTAATCAACGGACACAAAGGAGAAAAAAGCGAACTAGAAATTTCAGTAAAGTATGATGACTTAAAATGTCTAAAATATGATATTCGGGATATTTTAACCTCATTTAATAAATCTGTTGAATTAAAGTTGATTGGGGATAAGGTTGAAGCCAATATTGTTGGCTTAATGAATTTTCAAGCAAGGCAAATTGCAATTTCGTTGTTTGATATTCTACAATTTTCAAAATATCAGAATTATATTATTAAAAATAATTCTACTCTTTTTAAATTTACCAAGCATATAAGAAATGGGGCGGCTCATAATAATAAATTCTTTTTTGATGAAAAGAATAAACTTGATTTACCGGTTGGCTGGAGAGGTAAAACCATCGAAGAATCATTCCATCTTCAAAAAATAGTATTTAATGAATTTCTGACTCCAGCTGATTTAGTACTATTAATATCGGATTTTTCTTTTATTATAAAAAATTACAAATAATATGATATTTGAATTTAAAAATTATCAAGAAAATTCAATCGTAAAGCTGAAAAGAGAAATCGATGAACTTTTGGATGCAGACGGAAATAAGGTTTGTATTTTTAAAGCACCGACTGGCTCGGGAAAAACGCTGATGATGGCGGAGTTTTTGAAACGCTTGATTGATTCGCGTATAGATGGAAAAAAGTTTTCGTTCGTTTGGATTGCTGTCAATAAACTGCATGACCAGAGCAGAAATAATTTGAGAAAATACTATGACCAAAACGGTGTAGGAATAAAATGCTCTTATTTTGAAGATTTGGATGACCGCAGAATTAGCGAAAACGAGATTTTGTTTTTGAACTGGGCAAGCATCAACAAAAAAGATAATTTGTATGTTCGTGCAAACGAACGAGATAACAATCTGACAAGTATTATTGCTCGAACAAAAGACGAGGGCAGAATGATCTTTCTTGTCATTGACGAAAGTCACCACACGGCGAACAGCGAGAAATCAAGGGAGTTGATTCAAGACATTGGACCAAAAATAACGATTGAAGTTTCGGCTACTCCACAGCTAAATAATGTAAACAGAATTGTTGAAGTAGAACTCAAGGATGTGAAAGACGAGGAAATGATCAAGAAAGAAATCGTAATCAATCCAGGTTTTGAACATTACATTATTGATAAAAAGAAAAGCGATAAATCTGCTGACGAACTCGTGCTGGAAAGTGCACTAAAAAAGCGAATTGAATTACGGAAAAAGCTTGAAGCCGAAGACTCGGGCGTTAATCCGCTTTTGCTTATTCAATTGCCAGACGCTATGCAGGGCGTATCAGATAAAAAAGACGAGATTATTGCTTTACTCAAAAAATTTGGCTACACCACGGAAAATGGACGACTTGCGATATATCTTTCTGACAAAGATAATAAAATAAATTTGGCGAATATAGAAAAAAATGAGAATGAGGTTGAGATAATGATATTTAAGCAAGCAATTTCATTGGGCTGGGATTGCCCACGTGCGACGATTTTGGTTTTGTTTAGACAATGGCACGAGGAAAATATCACTTTTTCTATTCAAACACTCGGACGCATTATGCGTATGCCGGAGCAGAAACATTATACGGATCAAGATTTGAATGTTGGTTATGTTTTTACAAGCTTGCAAGACATTAACGTTGCCGAGGATTTGTCTCGCGATTACATTACAACTTTCACTGGATTTAGAATTAAGAATTACAAAAATATTGACTTACTCTCTTATCATTCAAAACGTTTCCGTGAGGAAACACGTCTTTCTTCTGACTTTACGCCTCTTTTTATTGAAGCGGGAAAGAAATTAAAACTTAAAGAAAAATTTTCATTTAAACACAGTATTTTAAAAACGAGTTTGATTGCTAGTGGTCGTATTGTTGATGCTGACAAAGAAGCAAAAAGTATAGAGAGAAAAGGAACGCTCGATATTCCTAAAAACGAAGTTGAATTACAAAATGCATTTGATATGTTTGCCAGGAATAATCTTGCACCGTTTGAGCCCGAACAACGCTCAATTAGTCGTATAAAAAGCTCAATTTATTCATTTTTTGAAGCATCACGAGATGAGGATGAGTGGCCAAAAATTCAAGCCGCTGTTCTTGCAGAAGAAAATCATCAAATTATGATTGATACTATTAATCTTGCAAAAGAGCTGTATCAAGAAGAAGTTGGAAAAGGTAAAAACGAGATAGTAAAAAATGAAGAGCCTTGGAATGTACCAAAAGTAATAAATTACACTCTCTCTTTCGCAAAGAAAGATTATAAAAAGTCGGTAATACAACCGTACTACACTAAAAAATCAGGAATAGGTACAGTAAATTTGTCTGAAGAAGATAGTGATCTTGAAGTTGATTTTATTGAGTATTTAGAAAAAACAAAAACAGTCGAATGGTGGTTTAAAAATGGAACAAAAGATGGGTCGTATTTTGCTGTACCCCATATTGAGCATGGAATTGAAAAGCCGTTTTATGTTGATTTTATAGTGATGCAGAAAGGTCGCATTGGTTTGTTTGATACAAAAGGCGGGCTTACTGCTGAAACCGCAAAATCACGCGCCGAAGGATTAGCAAAATATATTGTTGAGCAAAATAAGAAAGGTAAAAGATTGTATGGTGGAATTGTTTTGAAAGAAAAGAATAGTTGGCGTTATAATGATGAGTTGAAATACGAGTATAATCCAAATGACTTGAAAGTTTGGAAGTTTTTGAATTTAGCAAATTAATAATATTATTTTCATTTTAGCCTTCATTACTCCAAAATAATTATCTCCCTCTCCTCATATCCGAGGACGAATCGGGAGAGGGTTGGGGTGAGGGGCGTCAAATATTATGCCAAAGATAGAAACCATTCACGCCCACGAAATCTTGGATTCTCGTGGCAACCCAACTCTTAAAGTTTCCGTTTTGCTCACCGATGGAACCGTCGGCTCGGCTTCTGTTCCGAGTGGTGCTTCAACTGGTAGTCACGAGGCGCTCGAGCTTCGTGACGGTGATCCGAAACGTTACGGTGGCAAAGGTGTTTTGATAGCGGTCAAAAACGTTAACACAAAAATTTGTAAGGCCTTGGTTGGAAAAGATGTTTTGCGACAACGTGAGATTGATAAGGAGTTGGTTTTTTTAGATGGCACGGCCAATAAATCCAAGCTCGGAGCCAACGCCATTCTTGGTGTTTCACTCGCCTGCGCTCAAGCGGCCGCTCGCCACCGTCGGGTGCCTCTTTACGAACATTTGCGTTGGACTTTTGACTTGCCAGAAAAAACTTACAAAATGCCATACCCAACCATGAATGTTTTGAACGGCGGCGCTCACGCCGGTTGGTGTTTGGATTTTCAGGAGTTCATGATTGTGCCGCAGCAGAAAAAACTTCGCGAACGAGTTCGTTGCGGGGCCGAAGTTTTTCACGCCCTCGGAGCTCTTTTGAAAAAAGCCGGACTTTCAACCGGAGTTGGTGATGAAGGTGGTTTCGCTGTTTCGTTCAAAAAAAATGAAGAGGCTTTGCAATGGCTCGTGAAAGCTGTGAAGTCGGCTGGTTACAAAATTGGCACCGATGTAAAATTCGCTCTCGATCCAGCTTCGTCAGAACTTTATGATGCCAAGAAAAAAGTTTATCAATTGAAAAAAGATGGTGGTGCAAAAACCTCGAACGAAATGATTGCTATGTGGAAAAAATGGGTGAGCAAGTATCCAATCATCTCGCTCGAAGATGGTTTGGCTGAAGACGACTGGGTAGGTTGGCAAAAACTTACCAAAGAACTCGGCTCAAAAATTTCTTTAGTTGGTGACGATTTGTTTGTGACAAATGTCGAGAGATTAAGAAAAGGCATCGAACAGAAAGCCGGAAATGCGATTTTGATAAAATTAAATCAGATTGGCACACTAATCGAAACCATCGATGCCATCATGCTGGCCAAACAAGCTGGCTACAAAGTTTCAGTCTCTCATCGTTCCGGCGAGACGGCCGATACGACGATTGCCGATTTGGCGGTGGCGGTGAATGCAGACTTTATAAAAACCGGTTCACTGTCTCGTTCGGAACGGGTGGAGAAATATAATCGGTTGATGGAGATTGACGAAGAAGTGAAAAAATGATGTAATTTAAGTATTAAAATTAACCCATGTTTTTTATGTCAAGAGAAATTAGAGGAGAAGTCACTGTTCGTCCTGAGACAGAAGCAGGACGAGATTTACAGAAGCCTTTTAATAAAATTTTGAGGGAGAAGGGAATGGCGGCAGCGGTTTCTTTTCTTCAAGAAAATAAGGACAAAAATCCGGGATTTGTTAGACGCGAAGCTCAAAGGTTAAGACAGCGGTATGAATTAGTATTGGTAAAAAGAACGGAAGCTTTTTCCGTTGAGCTAAAAAAAGCAAGTGTTTCGCAACTTCTGGCCGATTTGCATGTTGAATATGATAATTTGGCCGAGGGAACAAGAGGTGTTTTTCAAGATTTTGTTAAAGGTAAATTGATGGAACTGCAAGGAGAAGATGAGGCTTTGCCTTCTGACGCTCAAGAATTTCAAGAAAAGGTTCTGTCCGGCTCTAAGGACACAATAACATTAAGAATAACTGAAAAAGTTAGAGTACCAGTTATGGATGTCATGGCGCCAGAAGAAGAGAAAAGGTTATTAAAATCTTTGATTTATGAAATTCTCGGAACAACAGGTTGGTTTGATACATGGTTTTCAACAGGCTATGATCAGCAGATAGAAGCTGAGGCTGAAGCAAAGAAAAAAATTGAAAAAATAAAAAAGCAGAGAGGAATGGAAAGAGGCACAGATGAAGTGAGAGTAACTGAAAAAAAGATTCCGGTTGAATACAATTACGACATTGGGGTAGAAATTGTTTCTAGAAGAATTGATGAAATTTTGAAAGAATTCAAACAAGCTCAGGAAAATTTAGCTATTCTCGCTGAATTATTGTCACCTAAAGCTGAATAATTGATTTTGAAAAATTAAAAAAAATCGCTTGGTTAAAGTCTGAGCGATTTTTTTAATCGCCCCTTCCGTTAATTCTCAAAAAACGTTAAAATATCTCCACATAAACTTAAGCTTTTTTATGGCGGAAACACCTATTGAAATTCAACGGCCGAAACCGGTAGTTCTTTTGATTATCGATGGTTTTGGTATTGCGCCGGCTGGCGATGGTAATGCGGTGACCAGGGCCAAGATGCCGAATTTTGCCAAGTTTGTGCGAAATTATCCAGCCATGTCCATTCGGGCCAGTGGTGAGGAAGTTGGTTTGTCTTGGGGTGAGATGGGAAATTCCGAAGTTGGCCACTTGGCGATTGGAGCCGGGCGAGTTTATTATCAGACTTTGCCGCGCATCAATCGTGATATTGCCACCGGGGCTTTTTTTGAGAACCAGGCTTTCATCAAAGCTTTTGATTTTGCCAAAACAAATAAAAGCGCCGTTCATTTAGTTGGTTTGGTCTCTTCCGGCCGCGTTCACTCCATGGACGAACATTGTTATGCACTTTTGGAACTGGCTAAAAAACAAAAGTTCGACAAAGTTTTTGTTCACGCCATTCTTGACGGTCGCGACACGGTCTACAACGTCGCTTCGGATTTCATTCAAACCCTTCAGAAAAAAATTCAGGAATATGGAGTAGGAAAAATCGCTTCCGTGTCCGGACGTTTTTACGCCATGGATCGTGACAATCGTTGGGACCGGACCGAGAAAGCTTACAACGCCATGGTTTTGGGACAGGGTGAGACGGCGACTGATTCTTTGGAGGCAATTAAAGCTTCGTATGCCAAGGAAATTTTTGATGAGCAATTTGTACCGACGGTTATTCTAGAAGATGGTTTACCGGTGGCCAAAATTCAAAATAACGACGCGGTGATTTTTTTCAATTTTCGTCCCGATCGCATGCGACAAATCACCAAAGCTTTTGCTTTACCGGATTTTGATAAATTCGCTCGCGAACGTTTGAACAATGTTTTTTTGGTCAGCATGACCGAATTTGAAAAAGGTTTGCCGATTGAGGTGGCCGTGCCGCCAAATATCATCAAAAATACTTTGGCCGAAGCCATCTCAAATGCTGGTCTGACCCAACTCCATATCGCGGAAACTGAAAAATATGCCCACGTGACTTTCTTTTTGAATGGTACAAAAGAGGAATCGTTTCCGGGCGAAGATCGAGTTATTATTCCATCACCGCAGGTTTCTTCGTACGATCAAGCGCCAGCCATGAGTGCTTGCGAAATTACCGATCGAATTGTTAAAGAAATTTCGGCCGAGAAATATGATTTTATTGTGGCGAATTTTGCCAATCCGGACATGGTGGCTCACACCGGCAGTCTCGAAGCTTCGATTAAGGCTGATGAAGTGGCCGATGAATGTATGGGAAAATTAGCTGAGGTAATTTTGGGGAAAGGCGGAGTTTTGCTGGTGACCGCCGATCACGGTAATGTTGAAGAAGTGAAAAATTTACGGACTGACGAAATGGATAAAGAACATTCGACTAATCCGGTGCCGTTTTTGATTATCGGTAAACAATTTGAAAACGTCACTGCGCCAAGTGGCGAGGTACCTGAAGGTGATTTGTCGCTCGTGTCGACTATCGGTATGTTGGCCGACGTGGCGCCAACGGTTTTATCGATATTAAAAGTTGATAAACCGGACGAAATGACCGGTACGGTTTTAATTTAAATTTTGTGCAACTTGATAAAAAATTCGCCGAGAAAATATTTTCTTTAACCAAACAATCTACCGGTTTATCCAAACTGGCGATTTTTGGCGCCACGAAATTTGTTTGGCTATTGGCAGCTTCGGTTTTACTTTGGGAAATTCTGGTTAAACATTTGGAAAAGCATTCGGCGCTAGCTTTGATAATTGGCGTTTCTATAGCTTGGATTTTACAACTGGCCATCGCTTATTTATTAAATCGACACCGACCATTCCAACAAAACCACGAAAAACCTTTGCTGGAACTCATGTGGCGCACGCCGTCATTTCCTTCCGGCCACACCACCATATCTTGCGCCCTGGCGGCCGGAGTTTTTGCCCAGGACCCAGTTTGGGGTTCGATATTTTTCGTCTTGGCCGCTTTGATTGCCTTGAGTCGGATTGCTGTCGGCGTTCATTATTTTAGTGATATTATCGGCGGGGCAGTTTTGGGAATTGGGGTGGCGACGGTGGTGGCGAGATTGATTGTCTGAACTAGGATTATCTTGTCCCGCCGAAGCTCGCCTTGAGCGAAGTGGGATGGGATTTTGAGGATTGGCAAGATTGTTGGTTCTTTTCTTTGTCATCCTGAGCCAAAGAAGGATCTCGTTTACCACTCCGTAGCTCGGCGCGAGCGTAGGGTGGCCACGTGATTTGGTTGGTTGTCTTGAACCATGATTAAACTGATTGAATGATTAAGATGATTTTGGTTTGAAAGATTCAATTACCGAGGAATCCTCGGTAGTTCAAAAAGAAGGATTAAAAGATCGAAAAAGAGATTGTTTAAAATTATGACCCAGGGCGAGATAGCAAATTTTTTAAAAGATTACGATCAATTTCGTCAGCGGACTATTGTGGTTGTTGATTTTGGTAATGTTGAAAAGTGGAAGAATGGTTTAAATTGGAAAGTTGGTGTGCCGGAACTTGCCAGGTTGGTAAAAAATTTTTCAACCGGAAAAGTTTTTCTTCGGCGTTTTTATTATGGCGCGGATTTTGGAAAACACGAAGCGTGTCAGATTATGACACAATGGTCAGATAAAATTTTAAATCGAGCAAAGATAAACGGTTTTGAAGTGGTGGCCAAACGAGTTAAATATATTTGTTCAAAAGACAGTGTTTTTGGTTTTGAAAAAAAATGCGATCTTGATGTGGAGATGGCGGTTGATCTAATTCAAGAGAGAGATAATTATGATACGATTATTCTTTTTTCCGGTGATGGCGATCTGGTAAGGGCTTTGGAATATTTGAGTAAAGAATATGGTAAAAAAAGTATTGTCATGAGTGCTCGCGGTCACATCGGTCGTGAGGTAATTGATGCACAAAAAGTTGGAATAATATCGGAAATTTTGTTTGCTGATGATTTTGAGTACAGATTGAATATGGAAAGATTTATTCGAAGATAATCAAAAATTCACCCTTGCGGGCGAATTTCGATCAAAATCCGGTAAGCCTGCGAATTGCTTCGCAACTTATATTTAAATGTTACATAATTTTAGAGTTGCTGTCAAGATATCCACAACGTGAAATTCAATGAAAATTCAGTATATTAGGAATTCCAGTATACTTAAGAAGGAAAAAATTGAGTTGTCCGGAATTTCCGGATAGTTCAAAAAGAAGGTTCGAGAGAAGTTAAATAAATAAAAAATATGCAATTTTGGGAAAAAGCTCTTGATAAGTTTTTGACAGATTGGAAAAATCGAAAGGAAGTGATTGGTGCTTTGGTTACCGGTAGTTATGTTACCGGTTTAGCCACGGAATTTTCTGATATTGATGTTCATATAATTTTGTCAGATGATATCAGGTGGCGAGAACGGGGCAATAAAATCGTTGATGGTTTTTTGATCGAGTATTTTGCCAATCCAATTTGTCAGATTGTTAAAAACAGTAAGAGCGAGGATGGAAAAAATAGAATCGCTTCAGATGTCAGAATGTTTGCGATTGGAAAAATTTTGTTTGATAAAACCGGAGTTTTAAAAAGAACCAAACGACGGTTTGAAAAACAATTGAAACAAAAAAAAATTAAAAAACTCACAGCTCTTCAGACGGAAATTAAAAAATATTCTCTTTGGGATCAGTTGGATAATTTGAAAGATTTGAACAGACAAAATTCACCCAGTTTTTCTTTTGTCTATTTTAACGATCTGACCAAAATTTTAGAAATTTACACGGAATTTATCGGTACGGAAATTTGCGGTTTGTCCAAGGTGCACAAAATGCTAACTAACGAAAAATTCAGAAAGAAATACGGAATTAAAAATATTCCCGATCAAAAATTTGTTTCTTTGTTCAAAAAATGTTTGGAAAAAGCTTCTCTGGATAAAATAGAACAGTTGACTGATTACGTTTTGAAAAAAATGGGCGGTTTTAAAATAGATGGTTGGAAAATAAAATCTCCACCGTATTGAAAATCCAATTCAAAATCCTAGAAATCCTTTAATCCCATAAATCCCAGTTCAGACAATTATGAAAGCCATCATCATGGCCGGCGGGACCGGCACCAGACTCTGGCCAATGAGCCGTGAGTCTAAACCTAAACAATTTTTTGAGCTCGTTAGCGATGAACCGCTCATTCTTGAGACTTATCGTCGCTTGCTTAAATTTTTCCCGAAAGAAAAAATTTATTTTTCGGTTTCGGCGCCTTTGGCTGAAATGCTTGGCGCTCATTTTCCGGATTGGCCGGTTGAGCGGATGATCATCGAACCGGAAAAACGGGACACTGGTCCGGCCATGGGTTTTGTGGCCGCCATTTTGGAACTCGATGATCCGGATGAACCGATAATTTTTATTCCTTCGGATCATTTTATTGGCGACGAAGAAAAGTTTTTGCGGTGTTTATCGGTTGGCGATCAACTGATTCGCGAGACCGGAAAGATGCTCGACATCGGTGTCGTACCAACTTTCCCGAGCACGGTTCTTGGTTACACAAAAATCGGCGAGTTGCTCGAAGTTCGAGATGGCGTGGAGATTTTTAATTTTGCCGGTCATACCGAAAAGCCGCCTTACGAAATCGCCAAACAGTATTTAGAGGAAGGTTCGTATCTTTGGCACGCCAGTTATTACATGTGGACGCCAAGGAAATTCATGGAAGCCTTCGAAAATTACGCGCCGGAAATGGCGGAAATTTTTCGGGGAATACAGGCCGTCGCCGTTGGGGCGCACCATGGCGCGCCCCAACGATTCGACGTCCTTTATTCTCGTTTACCAAAAATTTCCTTTGACTACGCCGTAACTGAAAAAATGGCTCCGACCGACGTTCTCATTATTAAAGGTGATTTTGGTTGGAGTGACATCGGGGCTTGGGATACGCTTCACGATCGTTTGTCGACCGAGGAAAATAATAATGTGACCAAGGGGCGAAGTATTTTAATCGATACGGAAAATTCTTTGATTTATGCGCCGGAAGGGAAGACGGTGGCCGTACTCGGTATGAAAGATATCGTGGTGGTTGATACCGGCGACGCACTTTTGGTTTGTCCGAAGAGTGAAGCTCAGCGAGTTAAAGAAATTATTTCTCAGCTCAAAGAAAATAATTTTCACGATGTGTTATGAAAACCTTGGCTAGATTTTTAGTGATTACTTGTGGTGTACTTTTTTTGGTGGGTACAATTTTAGGCGCTTCTTTTATTTGGGATGCTTTTTTACGAACACCAAGTCGTGATGCCGAATCAGTGGTCGTCACGGTCGAACCTGGTTCGGCCACGGATAATATTAGTGTCAACCTCAAAAAACTCGAGCTTATTCCCAGTCGTTTTGGTTTTAAACTTTACGTTCGTCTTATAAAAGCCACCAAAGATTTTCAACCCGGTGAATTCACTATAAAAGAAGGCTCAAACTACGCTTCGATTGTTTCGTTAATGACCTCGGTGGCTTCTGACGAAGTCACTATAACTTTTCCCGAAGGTTTAAATATTGAACAAATGACCGAACGGATTGATATGGCTTTTGGTGATGGGCAAGGCCAAGTTTGGCTTGAGGGTTTAGATGATACAAAATGGGAGGAAACTTTTTCTTTTATATTTACAGATTTTATGGGTTTTCCTTTGGAAGGTTATTTGTTTCCAGATACTTATCGAGTTTCTCGTAGTGGTTTTCCAGATGATTTAACTTACAAGCTTTTAACAAATTTTGGCGAAAAATTATCACCGGAATTGCGAGTTGAAATTACCAATCAAGGAAAAACCATTCACGAGGTTCTGACGCTTGCCTCGATTGTCGAGAAAGAAGTGACGACCGATGCCGATCGGGCCAAAGTCGCTGATTTATTCTGGCGTCGTCTCGATGTTGGTATGGCGCTTCAAGCCGATTCGACAGTCCATTATATCGTCGGCAATGATGACAAAAACGTTTACACTTCCGATTTCGATCGTTCGGTCGACTCGCTTTACAACACCTACAAATATCCAGATCTGCCACCAGGTCCAATTTGCAATCCTAGTCTTTCAGCTATCAAAGCAGTAATTTATCCTGAAGCCAACGACGCCTGGTATTTTTTAACTGACGCAGAGGGAAACGTTCATTATGCCAGAACGAACGATGAACAAAATGAAAATAAAGTTTTGTATTTGAAATAAAATCCTTACTCTAACTCTCCCTCTCCGGCGGGAGAGGGTTGGGGTCAAGTCTATGAAAAAATTTCTCCTATCAACCTTCTGCGCTCTGATTTTTTCGGTTGCCATCTTAGTCTCTCCAGTCAAGGCCGAAGAAAGTCTTGGTGGTTACACTTTGGATAGTATCGACGTTAAAACGGTCATAAATAATGACTCAACTTTTGTCGTCAGCGAAACCATCACCGGAGATTTTTTGGGTGAGCGACATGGTTTGTATCGCGATATTCCGAGATACTACAACACTTACAAAATCATTCACAAAGTCATGCCGATCGAGGTTTTATCAGTGACCAAAAATGGTGTTCCGGAACCGTACGAAAATATTAGTAATGGTGCTTATCTGACAGTTAAAATTGGCGACCCGGAAAAAACTTTTTCTGGTCATTTTGTTTACGCCATTAAATACAAAGTCAGTAACGCCATGATTTACGAAAAAGACGGCACGGTCACTTGGTATTGGAATGTGGCCGAGGACAAGTGGGATGCTCCAATTATGTCAGTAACCTCAGAAGTGGTTTTGCCAGACGGTTCAAGTCAAAATGCTGCGACCTGCTGGGGCGGTTGGTATTCAGAGACCGGCGAAACTTGCGAAATTTCTGCAGACAAAAATTCACTCACTTCATCTACAGTTTACAACATGACCATGCTGGTTAATTTCCAACCAGCCGTTTCTTTTTACTTTCCAACGCAGAAAGAAATCATCGTAACTTTTTTAAAAGATAATTGGGATTGGTTTTTTCTTTTGTTGCCCCTCCTGGCTTTTTTTATCCTTTACGGAATTTGGTCAAAAAATGGGCGTGACCCAAAAGGTCGTGGCACAATTATTGCCGAATACGAACCGCCGGATAATTTGTCGCCTTTCGAAATTTCGTCGCTTTATTATTCTGGCTTGAAGGACAGTGCAGTGACGGCGACAATGATTGATTTGGCAGTTCGCGGTTATTTGAAGATTGAAGAATTGTCTGGAGAAGTTCGTTGGTACAAAAGTCTTAAATATAAATTGATCAAATTGAAAGAGGTCGACAGTAAATTACGAGATTTTGAAAAAGATCTTTTGAAAAAAGTTTTCGCCGAAAAACCAGAAGTAATTTTAGCCGAATGTCGGACGGAATTTGTTAAAGCTAGATTAAGTATGGATAAGTTGATCTGGGAATCTTTGATAGAAAAAGGTTATGTGCCAAGTGATCCAGAAAAAGTTCGTTCTTGGTATCTTGGTTTTGGCGGGTTGGCTATGGTTTTAGCCATAATGCTCGGCACGGCTTTTATTGGAATTTTTGAACGCTATTTTGTGGCCGTTGGTTTTGGTTTGATTGCAGTTGAATTATTTGTCTTTGGCGCGATCATGATCAGGCGTACCCAAAAAGGCACCGACACCAATGACAAAATAAAAGGTTTCAAATTATTTTTGACGACCGCTGAAAAATATCGAATTCAGTGGCAAGAGAAAGAAGGAATTTTCGAAAAACTTTTGCCTTACGCCATTGTTTTTGGCGTGGCCGATAAGTGGATCAAAACTTTTGCCGGTCTGATGCAAGAGTCACCAACTTGGTATGTCGGCACCTCGACTTCATTTAGTTTTACGAGTTTTAACAGCAGCCTGAACTCTTTTGTCCAATCATCAACTTCTTTAACCACCCCATCTTCTTCTGGTGGTGGTTCGTCAGGTGGTGGCGGAGGCGGTGGAGGTGGCGGAAGTTGGTAAAAAGAAATTTAAAATCGTCGGCTGTGAGGCCGACGATTTTGTATATGGAGCCTTGACTTTTTTTGGTTTTTCAATTACGGTGTCCGGCCCCGGATACCTCTGGGGTTTGTGAGAACAATGAACAATGAATCGAGGTGAGAGACCACAGATGCTTCAGATCCTTTCCTTCATTACTATCCTTGCCAGCACGCTCGTGCTTGCTGGTCCAGTCAACGCGGCCCCCGCACCGGCACCAGCCCGGCTGGTCGTCTCCGCGGCGGAGACGATGCCGCCTGATGGGGACATCATCCTCAGCGGCGACACCGCCGTTCTGATGTCCGAGTTTGAGTTCGGATCGACCGGTGTGCCGATGGAACTCAACTCCTTCTGTCTCGAGGTCATCGGAGTCGACGGCTTGGTTACAGTGGGCTACTACAACTATAGTCTGGCGAGCCAGGTTACGGTCTCGACCGTTCCTGTCAACAGGCTCGCCTGCTTCCAAGGGCGGGTTACGGTTCGTCACATAGGGCAGCCGCTCGAAACCATGAGCGTCTGGGTCGACGCGACTTCAAGTCTGGCTGTTCCTGGCGATCTCGTCCGGGTCAACTGGGTCGACACAGGTGCTTCGGCCACAGGACTCTGTGTACCATACCGGGTCTTCGGGCCCCAGTCTATCACGAACCTCGTACTGGGCCCTCGGAAGATCTGGCACGACAGCCAGCCGACCGTCTCCCCACTGGCCGCAAGCCCGGATGGAGCGGGTATCAGAGGCTTCCGAGAGATCCAAGGGTTTGGTATTTCTGCCGATGTGGGTGGTGATATCGGACTCGAAGGTATCTCTACGACGCTGACCACCACCGACAACGCGATCTCAGGTTGGAACACCTGCGGTCAGCTCGGCGATTCGTCCAAGTGGGACATCGTCGATGCACAGGGGTACTCCTTGGGCGGCACCTGGACATTCTTTTCGGTGGATGCGATTGACTGCGCCACGGCGGGCGCCGATCAAGTGGTGGGCTTCGCCACTGTCACCGACCTGAGTGACACGGTGCTGGCGGGGGCGTTGACGTTGACGTTGACGTTGACGGAATACCATATCCATCTCGACACGACCGGTGCAAGCGCTGTCGGTGATGACAGTGTTCACCCTGCGGTCGTAAGCATCCGATGGTACGACGGTACCACCCCGAATCTCTATGTTGGAGCGGACGGCCTCCCACTTCCCGGTGGCATCATCATCTTCTGACCTTCGTCGCGATTCGCGACCCATCCGTGTGGGCTTCTCCTGCACGGTATTTTTTTGCTTTTTTAAAGTCTTTTTGTTACCGTGTCGGCACCGCTTTCTTCCCAGCGGCTGGAGGTCAGAATGTTTCTCCTTGCTTTCGTGAAACCAGCTTGGCCGATCGCCGATGTAGTCGGTTGGACAGCCGGCGTCTATTACCTGGCTCGACATCGAGCCGAGGACTGCTGTCGTTGATCTTTCCAATCACACCTTCCTCTCGGATACCGTGACGTCTGCTTGCAGGCGTCGTTTTTTTATTTTGAGCATTCATTTCGGTGTGTTAAAATACTGCCACTGTGAATAAGATTGATTACCAAAAAGAACTTAACCCCGAGCAACTCGACGTGGTGCTACATGGCGACGGGCCGTGTTTGGTTTTGGCCGGTGCTGGTTCTGGCAAAACTCGCACGGTTACTTATCGAGTGGCTTATCTTTTGGAACAGGGAATTAAACCCGAGGAAATTCTTTTGCTGACTTTTACCAACAAGGCCGCTAAGGAAATGTTAACTCGAGTCAAAGATCTAACCAACCACCCCAACTCAAACTCCAACCCCGACCCCTCTCCTGCCAGGAGAGGGGTGCCAGGGGTGAGGACCGATGTCATCGGTGGCACTTTTCACTCAGTCGCCAGTCGAGTTTTGCGTTCTTATGCCTCGCTCGTTGGACGAACCAACAGTTTTACGATTCTTGATGAGGATGATTCCAAGTCACTCATCAAACTTTGTTTAAAGGACGCCGGGGCCGACAGTTCGCGTGACAAACGTTTTCCTTCGCCTTCATCATTTCAGAATACTTACAGCTATTCGCGAAACGCCACCACCGGTTTGCGCGAGGTGCTGGAACGGCGCAGTCCGGCTTTGGTTATGATGTCGCAGATTTTGGAGCGAGTGGCGGAATTGTACGAGACGCGCAAACGTGACGCTAACGCCGTTGATTTTGATGATTTGCTTTTAATGTTTTTGGAACTTTTGCAAAAGCACGAGGTGGTCAGAAATAATTTAGCCACGCGTTTCAAATATGTTTTGGTTGATGAATTTCAGGATACTAATTTAATTCAAGCCAAGATCGTTCATTTATTATCTTCGGTCCATCATAACCTTTTGGTGGTTGGTGATGATGCTCAAAGCATTTATTCTTTTCGGGCGGCCGAGATTAAAAATATTTTGGATTTTCCAAAAACTTATTCTGACGCCAAGGTTTTTCGGTTAACGGCCAACTACCGTTCTTCACCAGAAATTCTTTCGTTGGCCAATCACATTATTAAAAACAATCAAGGTCAGTTTGATAAATCTTTGCAGGCCATAAAAAAATCCGGTTCTTTGCCAAAGATTATTTCTTCGGCTTCAACCCTCGAGGAAGCTCGGCGGATTGTCGATGAAATTACTCATCTTAAAGTTGCTGGTGTACCAACTAAAGAAATCGCTGTTCTTTTTCGGGCCGCTTTTCATGCTCAACCTTTAGAATACGAACTCATGAAACGCAATGTGCCTTATGAATTTCGTGGTGGTATGAGATTTTTTGAGCGCGCGCACATTAAAGATGTTTCTTCACACTTGCGAGTTTTGGCCAACATAAAAGATGAAGCGGCTTGGCTTAGAGTCCTTGGACTTTATCAAGGCATTGGTTCCATGACAGCTGGCAAGATTTTGGAACAGCTTCGACAATTTGAAACTTTGGCCGAGGCCGTGGCTTCGGAAAATATTACCGCCGGTCGTGGGGCGAGTGGCTGGGAAATTTGTCGGGGTATTTTGAAACACATGTTAGCCTCGCCACAACCCTCGGACATGATTCGAGCCGTGGTGTCTCAGGGTTACAAAGATTACCTGGAGGCCGAACAGCCGGATTTTCGCGATCGTTTGGACGACTTGGAACAGTTCGCGGTTTTTGCCGAGACCGTGCCGAACCTGCACACCTTTCTCGACAACGTCACCCTGGCCGAAAATTACAGTGGCAATAAAAACGATCATTCAGAAAAAATTGTTTTGTCGACCATCCATCAAGCCAAAGGTTTGGAATGGGATGCGGTTTTTGTCATTGGCTTACGCGACGGTGCTTTTCCAAACCCACGAGCTTTAATCGAAGGGGCAATCGAAGAAGAACGCCGCCTTTTTTACGTGGCCGCGACCAGAGCCCGCGATCGCTTGTATTTAACCTATCCATTAACCGACGGTCGCAGCGGTGATTATTCCATCAGCGAACCATCAATGTTTTTGTCCGAGTTACCAAAAAAAATCATGGCCGAAGAACGCCACGGTTTTGGCTTAAAACAACGAAACGAAAAAATCGAAAATTGGGATGAAGACGAACCGGTAATCGTTCTAAACAAAATGGGCGAAAAAATTCCGTCAGCACCAGTCAAAAAAAAATTCGGGTTCCTTCGCGATATCGATGAGCTTTGAAATTATTGAATTATTTTATTATCGAATTATTTCCCGCCGTCATAGGATTTTGGCGGGACCCCGTCAAAGGCCTCCGTCGGCGGTGGAATTTTGGAAGCTTAATTTCTTAGAATAATAACCTCCCTCATTTGACATTAGTCATTAGAAATTAGACATTCCAACCACCCGTCATCCCGAGCCAGAGAGGGATCTCGCCGCGTTACTTCCCCCACCCCAACCCTCCCCCGTATGCGGCATACGAAGGAGGGAGAATAATTGGGTTTTTTCCCAAATCAAATTAATCTCCCTCCTTCACCGCCACGGTGGGGGAGGGCTGGGGTGGGGGGGCGATTCGTAACCCTAAAAAAATATGTACCATCATCAAAAATCAAAATCAAAAAGTTTCAATTCGCTTTTACAAATTGTTGGACTTGGTTTTATAACCTTGGTTATTTTTATTTTAGGTTTTCGTCATTTGCGCGGTGAGGAAAAAAAAGTCGGTGGGGAAGAGACAGCCGAGGTGGTTTCTGGTAATCAAGTCGCAACAAATTCTTCCAGTAGTGTTTCAACCGAAAATCTTTCGTCACAAGAAGCGGTGATTAAAAGTTTGGCCAGTGGTTTGGAAATCGGTTCGGCGGTTCGCAGTTTTGAAAAGGGTGTTCTGTATCACACTGTGACCGTCAGCCTGCCAGAAATAAATCGCGAGACAGAATTTTACGAAGGCTGGTTGGTTCGTCAAACCCCATATGATTTTTTCTCCACCGGAGAAATGGTCACCAATTCCGCCGGCGAATTTGTTTTAGAATGGGCCGGCGAACACAAAGATATAATTTCTTATGATCGAGTAGTCATTACTCGCGAGGCCAGAGATGATAACGATGCGCCAGCCGAGCATGTGGCTGAGGGTGGGTTTGAGTAAGTCCCCTCACCTCGGTCTTCTTTTAACGGGTATCCCGAGCCAGAGAGGGATCTCGCTTGCCACTCCGTAGCTCGCCAGGAGCGAAGGGTGGCCGCGTTACTTCCCCCACCCCAGCCCTCCCCTGCATGTGGCATGCGAAGGAGGGAGAATTATTTTGAGTCGGTTGTTTAAAATAAAAAAATTAATCTCCCTCCTTCACCGCCACGGTGGGGGAGGGCTGGGGTGGGGG
>JAGVPA010000095.1 GCA_020052445.1 bacterium | reverse complement strand
TCCGGTTAAAGCTTTCATGGCTCGCGGATCTTTGGAAAGTTTTTGAATGTTCATACCCCACAATTATATCAAAATAGGGTATATGGCAACAGGTCTAATTTATTTATCAAGATTTATTAACCTTTAATTTTCAAAATATGCCATACCAAGAAGGTGCAACACCCCCCCTACAAGAAACCAAAAAACCAACAAAAAACCACAAAGATACTGAAATACTTATACATGAAATCGATCTAGACACGGAAACAGAAATTAGAAGTCCACAAACTCTCGAGCAAATTTTTGAAATACTTTTAAAAGAAGAGAGACAAAGAAAAACTTTTCAAAGTGAAGTGGTTCCCTCTCTAAATCCAAAAGAACAAAAACAACTCGTGGCCGGGTTGGAAGTTTTAAAAGGATACTTTGAAGAAATTGGTTTGCTTGGAGAAGAACTGCCAAGAATCTATACAGAAAAAAGAAAAAGCAGAATATTTTTTCAAGAAGCTTTAAAAAAATTAATTAGGCCGAACGAAGCCTTCATAAGCGGCGATCTTGATCACCTAGCTATTTTCACATTTGTTGCCAATCTTAGAAATGAAATTAGAAACCTAAAAGCCGACAAACCAAGGAAACTTGAGGAAGTTACCATTACTCGCGTATAAAAACTCCCCAATTCCCTGAGCAAAACCCTGCCTTGTCAAAGGCGGGGTTTTCTGACATAATAGGAACGTCAAAATAATATTCAGTATCCTCCGCAAAGTTTCCAGTTTCCATTTATTTCGCTTGCCAACCTTTAGATATCAAATAAATTATGATGTTTCGAGCGCTAAAATTAGCGGTTTTTTCTTCACACAGCGTGACATCGATTTTTTTTTCTAAGTAAAGTCAAAGCAAAATAAGGGTAAATTTTAGGAAACTTCTTGGATACCAAGAGGTTTTTATGTTAACTAATGATATCTTCATAACCATCGCCGCCGTGATTGGCATAGGTATTGGAGCTTTGGCCGGCTACTTTTTACGTCGCTTTTTGTCTCATAAAACGACGTTGAACGCCGAAACCAAAGCCGAAAAACTCCTTAGCGAAGCCAAAACCAAACAACAAGAAATGCTCCTTGAAGCCAAGGAAAAATCCTTAAAAATCATCGAGGATGCCAAACGCGAGGAATCCATTCGTCGCAACGAAATTCAAGAAACCCAAAAACGTCTCGAAAAACGCGAGATTACTTTTGATCAAAAAATCCTCGATCTTGAGGACAAAAAAACTCAACTCGAGGAAAAAGTAAAACAAATCGAAGAAACCAAAAAGAAAGTTTTGGAACTACGCGAACAGGCGGTTTTAAAACTCCAGGAAGTCGCCGAACTTACCAAAGAACAAGCCCAGGAAAGACTTTTCAAAACCCTCGATGAATCCAGTCACGACGCGCTTATGAATCGTTTGCGCAAACTGGAACAAATTACCGAGGATGAATTGGAACGCGAATCCCGCAAACTTATTTCTTTGGCCATTACGCGTTTTGCCGCGGCTCAGGCGGTTGAAACGACAACCACGGCCGTCACTCTGCCTTCGGATGAAATGAAAGGTCGCATTATTGGTAAAGAAGGTCGCAATATTAAAGCTATCGAGCTTTTGACTGGCACCGAAATTATTGTCGACGAAACTCCGGAAATGATTACCGTCAGCGGTTTCTCCCCAATTCGCCGCCAGGTCGCCAAAATGGCCCTCGACATGTTAATCAAAGACGGCCGCATTCAACCAACCAGAATCGAGGAAGCCATTGCCGAAGCTAAAAAACAACTTTCACAAGAAATCAAAAAAGCTGGTGAAGAAGCTCTCTACTCGCTTGGCATTCCAGTTTCCTCCATTGATCCAAAATTAGTTTCCATTCTTGGTCGTCTAAAATACCGAACCAGTTATGGTCAAAATGTTTTGCAACACTCCATCGAAGTCGCCCAACTCTCGGCCATGATGGCTGAGGAACTCGGCGCCGACGTGGCCATTTGTAAAAAAGGCGGCCTCTTTCACGACATTGGTAAAGCTGTTGATCACGACATGCAAGGCGCTCACCCGGAGATTGGCTACAACATCATGAAAAAATTTGGGCTACCAGAAGAAATCTGTTATCAGTCCGTCGCCCACCACGAAGATCGCCCAAGAACCATCGAAGCCGCGCTTATCAAAGCCGCCGATGCTATTAGCGGGGCTCGTCCTGGTGCTCGCAAACAATCACTCGAACAATTTGTTCAGCGCATGGAAGAATTGGAAAAAACCGCTTCCGCTTTCGAAGGTGTAGAAAAAGTTTACGCCATCCAAGCCGGTCGCGAAGTTCGAGTCTTCATTCAACCAGAAAAAGTTGACGATCTCTCGGCTTACAAGTTAGCGAAGGACATTGCTTTGAAAATTGAAGGTGAGTTGCAGTATCCTGGTGAAATTAAGGTGACAGTTATTCGAGAGACGAGGGTGATTGAGTACGCACGCTAGTCCCCCACCCCAACCCTCCCCCATATGAGGCATACGAAGGAGGGGGAATCATTTATTTTTAAAAAAGACGGATCAGTTAGTCCGTCTTTTTGGTTTTATATCGAATCCGTCACCGGTCTTTTTTTATTTTGTTTTGTTAGGTATACTCGGCGTGAATCCCCCACCCCTTACCCTCCCCCACCGTGGCGGTGAGAAAGGGAGAATTAGTTACAAAAAATTCCCTTCAACCCCTTAAACCCCTTCCGCCTCTTATGCCAACAAAAAAAATCCTCATCTTCGGCGACACTATCGGTAAAATCGGTCGGGAAACCGTCAAAAAAATTCTGCCTGATCTCAAGGCCGAGTATCGACCCGATCTCATTATCATGAACGCCGAAAATTTGGCGCATGGTTTTGGGATTACGGCAAAAACTATTTTGGAAATGCAGGACGCCGGCGTTGACGTTTTTACTTCTGGTAATCATGTTTGGAGCAATGAAAAATATTCCGAAGTTTTTTCTGATCCGGCTTTAAAAAATATTGTTCTGCGCCCGTACAACGATCAAGCAACTGAGGGCATCGGTTTTACCACCATGGAAAAAAATGGCGTTAAATTTTTCATCGCCAGTTTGTCGGGTATCGTTTTCATGGAAAAAAATAACGCCACAAATTTTATCACGGCAGCCGACGAACTTTTAGAGCAAGCCCAAAAAGCCGGCGCCAAAATTTCCATCATTGATTTCCACGCCGAAGCCACCTCGGAAAAAGCCGTGCTTGGACTTTATCTCAATGGAAAAGTTTCGGCCTTTGTCGGAACTCATACTCATGTGCCAACCGCTGACGAAAGAATTCTTTCCAAAGGTACAGCTTTCATTTCCGACATTGGCATGACCGGCGCTCACAACCAAGCGATTGGCGGTGGCTGGGCAAAAATCCTCGAGGGTATGAAAAATAACGAGATGGGAAAATTCGAAATTCCAGAATCAGGTCCGGTTGAAAGTAACGCAGTGGTTATCGAAATTGATGAGGGGACAGGACGAGCGGTTGGGATTGAACGGGTGAGGCGGGTTTTGGTTGGGTAGGGGGGTGATTTTTTTGGGCATTGTGGGGCATTAAAGGGCGTTAGGGGCAAGGAATTTTATTTTCTTATTTTTCAATTGCGTCTTTTAAAAAAATATCAATCGATCTAAAACCCCTAAGGCCCTTTAAAGCCCTTCAACGCCTTAACGCCCAAAAACTCAACCACCGCCATTGACAACTCACCCCGATTTCCGCTATACTGACGATAGAAATTAATCTTAAAACTTTTATGAACAAAGCAGAGCTCGCTCTTCGCCTTTCCGAAAAGTTGAATACCCCAAAAAAGTTAGCCGAGGAATTTATCGAGGCTTTCGAGGAACTGGTTACTAAAACCCTAACTCAAGATGGTGAAGTAACCATTGCCGGTTTTGGCACCTTCTCCGCCCGCGTCCGTGCCGGTCGAGCTGGAGTCAATCCACAAAACCCGTCAGAAAAAATCCAAATTCCACCGGTTCGGGTACCTAAATTTAAAGCCGGTAAATCATTGAAAGATGCTTTGAAAGCTAAGACCGGTACTTCGACTCCGGTTGCTCCAGCTGTCTAAAAATTGATTTTAAAAAAGAAGGTTGTTAGGCCTTCTTTTTTTGTTTCTTATTTTTCCGCCTCTCGCCACTCCAAAATCCTTCCATAACCATTAATCACCACAACCAGCGGTTGATTTTTAATCTCCTTCTCCCAAACCTCGCCGCCGGCACAAAAATATGAGCCGAGCCAGGTTTCAGATGATTGACCGATCGAATCTTTTACCAACATTTTGGAATCTTCATACCCGGTCATTGGCAAAAGTAATTTTTCTTCTTTATTGTTCGACAAATTTTTTACGGTCACGGTACCGGGGAAAATTGGCATTGGTAAAATTATTGGATTTGAATCGCATTGGGCGCTAAGCACTTCAACTTTTTTCTCGAAACGAAAGGAAGCCAATAAAAATCTGGCGCCGATTAAAACAAACGGCGTTGATAAAATTATTATTCCAATAATTTTGGCAATTTTATTTTTTCGAAAATGTCTAAAATACCAAACACTGACCAAGACAATCAAAGCAACAAAAAATAAAAAAACTAAACCAAAAGTTATTAAAATTGGCCACACCGAAGCCGTGCCAAGAGGTTGATTCATATAAAAAAACTATAACACAAAAATCCCTCGTCTAAAAAGGCGAGGGACAGTGGCGCAAGATTATTTTTCTTTTGGTCGCAGGACAAAAAGAACGATTGTGCCGAGAAGAATGAGACCGCCGCAGACAACCCAGACGGTGGTGATCGTGGTGTTGGTATTTGGAGCGTTTCGCAGGCTGAGCCAGACGACAAGCAGAGTCAAAGCAAAGCCGATTCGCCCGATGAGCGACTGAAGTGAACCAAAGGTGGCTCGGAACGAACTTTCCACCCGACCATGAATGAAGGCATCAGTCAGGGGTTCCAGCATACCGCGACCAAGTTCGTGAAGCACAACCGCCGGCAAGACAAAAGCCCAGCTTTTGAAAACCGTCGCCAGGACCAAACCCAAACCAGTAAACAGTAAGGCGACAAGAATTCCTGTCTCCTCTCGACCGCTCAGAAAATGTCGGCTACGAATTATGAAACCAGCCAGCAGTAAGGCCGGATACATGGCCAACCAAACATAGGCACTGCCTGAATCTCCGAAGAGCTGGTTGAAGTAAACCGACCAGTACTGATTGAAGGAAACCACCAGACCGAAGACAATCAGTACAAAAGCGACCCAAACCAGATCTCGGCTTTGACGAAGCAAAGCAAAACTGCGTTTCAAGGCTTCGATTTCGGAAAGCTTTTCTTCTGGTTCACCATGACCGTTCATGAAAAACGAAGCCAAACACCAAGCGCCGAGTCCGCTGAAAATCAAAGGCAACCAAATCAACCGATCGCCGAATTGCGACAGCCAGCTACCAAACACACCAAAGACCAACATGATCGATCCGGCAATGATTTTATCCATGGCAAAAGTCTTTTTGGTGACTTTTTTCAATTCGTCACCAACCAGTCCGGAACGTTTCAACGAATCGACCAGCCAAGCTTGTTTGGCTCCAGACATAAAGGCCGAGGCCACCCCAGCCAGAATTTCAGCCGAAAGTGCACTCCAAAAACCCTGAGCAAAGAAGTAAACCAGTGCACTAACCAGGTAAAAGAACCCGGACATGGCCACTGACCACGAACGACTACGACCGTCAGCCAAAGCACCGGTCGGCAATTCAGTACCGATGACAATGCCCCAAAAGACGCAGTTAATCAGACCAAACTCGGCATACGACAAGCCGAGCGACTTAAGGAACGGCCCGTAGGCCACGCAAATGGTGCCCATACCGGCGGCCACCAATGCGGAAAGAACGTAATACATCGTTTTCGGTTGCATAGCTTTCTCCTCTTATAAGTACCCGCGGAATTGCAGATACAAAACAACCCGGTTTCCCGGGTTGTTTGGAAATTGATTAAATTTAACTAAAAGTTAGAAAATCAATGGCGGACAACCCGAGAAACGCAAAACGTCTTCGATACCATAAGAGGTAACGAGTTTAGCGAACATTGGATTGTGCCAGCGATTATTCATATTCAGGCTTTTACAGCCTCTATCTATAAAGTCGTAAGTTTTTGGACTTTCATCACATTTTATTTATTCAACCAGCTGCAAAGTTGCAAATTCTGGAGCAAAAGCTTCTTCTTCGCCCAAAACCACACTGACAACAACCAAATTATTTCCACTCATAAATAAATAATGAGTTTTGTCCATACCGGAAGCTGTGGTGCTGACAACTTTTTTCATAGCAATTCCGCCCTGAGTAACGTCGATGGTTTCTTTTATATTGATATTGCCTTGATCTGAAGCTACCAGGGATGTTGTAAACTTATCAAAATCAGAATTGGCAAAAGCATAGAAGAGTGCAATGGAAGTTGGTTGAGCGTCGCGTTTTGTGTCACGCAGCGAGGCAAAAAACTTACCTTGCAAACCGGCATAAGAAGAATCCTGCTGAGTGTCTGGCCGATCGTTAACTTCCATATTTTCCGGATAGGCAAAAGAAAATTTATAATCTGTGGCTGAAAAAAGCGACCAACCGCTAGGCGTAGGAATTTTAGGTGCCCCACCACCAAATTTTTGGCAACCAAAAGCTGTGAGGGTTAGAGCAATAAGGAGGAGTGGTAAAATTTGAAAAATTTTTTTCATAGTTTTTTTGGAATAATTATCGTAGGGGCGAATGGCCATTCGCCCGCCTTAAAAATTTTTTATGATCGCAAAAACGATTTTATCGATTCAATCACGTCAACCGACAAAATCAACTTCGCCTCGGCCGAATTTCGTTCCTTCCACTCCACCGAATTTTCTCGCAAAGTTTTTTCCGAGACAACGAGACGCAAAGGAATTCCGATCAAGTCGACATCGGCAAATTTGGCACCGGCCGAAATATCTGAACGGTCGTCCCAAAGGACTTCGATACCAGCCGATTCGAGTTCGTCGTGGAGTGACGAGGCGGTACTGTTAACTTGTTCGACAACCGTCGCGTCTTTTGAACCAAGTGAAACCAAATGAATTTGAAATGGCGCCACCGATTTTGGCCAAATAATTCCTTTATCATCACTGAAGGTTTCAACAATCGCCCCAACCAAACGAGAAGTCCCAATACCATAACAACCCATGAGAACTTTTTTCTGCTCGCCGTTTTCGTCAGTAAAATTTACATCAAAAGCATCGGTATATTTTGTGCCGAGATTAAAAATATTTCCCACTTCAATTCCCTTAACTTTATTCAAAACACCGCCACATTTCGGACATTTATCACCTTCATTCAAAGTCGCTACCTCGCTATTCTGACCAAACTCACATTTCTCACAAGCAATAATCAAATCCTCGCCAGCCGAAGTTAAAGCTTGAAACTCATGTGATTGATTTTGAGTAAAAATTCCACCGCTCGCTTCAACCGCTTTAACTTGCAAACCGCAACGAGAAAAAACTTTCAAATAAGACTGAAGAGCTCGGGCATAAAATTCATTTAAGTCTTCAAGATTTGTATGAAAACTATACATGTCTTTCATGCGAAACTCACGACCGCGCAGCACACCTGATTTAGCTCGAAGCTCGTCACGAAATTTGGTATTGATTTGATAAGTGGCAAACGGTAAGTCTTTGTAAGATTGGATGAATTTTTGAGCCAGCGGCGTGACAACTTCTTCATGAGTTGCGCCAAGCGCGTAATCTTTTTCGGTCTGCGATTTTATTTTAAAAAGAATATCCACACTGTCCCAACGTTTAGTGGTCTCCCAATATTCTCGGGGCTGCAGACAAGGCATAAAAATTTCCTGAGCGTCCAAAACATTCATTTCTTCGCGCACAATATTTTCGACCTTGTGCAAAACCCGCAAACCGAACGGCAGCCAGGTGTAAACCCCGGCCATTTCCTGATCCACAAAACCACCCTGTACCAAATACTTGGCGTTAATACAATCCGCATCAGCCGGCGCGGTTTTATTGGTCTTACTAAAAAGTTTTGAGTATTTCATAACCTCTAAATAATGGCTGATTTTTTCATTTGTGTCAAACAAAAAACACCTGTTTTTACAGATGTTCTTCGTGGTGCGCGCAGGGGGATTTGAACCCTCGACCAAGTGATTAAGAGTCACCTGCTCTACCAGACTGAGCTATGCGCGCTTACTTTTTATTCCCTTATTTAGCGTCAAAATTATGCCACGACTTTTGACGAACGTCAAGAAACAGTGTAGTTTATTGAATGTCCAATGTCTAATTTCCAATGTCTAAGTATGGAAGCCTGATTCCTTAGAATAATAAACTCCATCATTTGTCATTAGACATTAGAAATTAGACATTCCAATAATGCGCCCATGGCTTAACGGATAAAGCACCAGTCTTCGGAACTGGGTATGGGGGTTCGATTCCCTCTGGGCGCACCATTCGACTACAGCTGTACTGTTACTGCTGCAGTCGAATGTCCCGAGCCGAGTCGAGGGGCTCAATTCGTAGTAGCCAACCGCTCATGGCAGGCCACAAAAAACCAACATCGTTTCGATGGTGGTTTTTTGTTTACACTTGTTTTTTTAAGAATTTTAAGATAAAACCTTAACACCACAACTCACTCTGAGGAAAGCAATGTCAACTCTCAAACTCTGGCTTCGCGACTGGCCACTTGGGCTCATTATAGTTCCGACTATAATAACCCTTATCCTCTCGCTCTTTCTTTCAATCATCCTTTTGTCCATAACCGGCTGGCTGACTGTCGGTTTCGGACTCATGGCAATCCAGGTCTCCCTGGCCGGCTGGCCAACAGATCGACTTTCGGAGATAACGACCATCCTTCTGGCGGTCGTAGCTCCGCTTCAAGTCATCATCCTCGTAAAGCTGGCTTGGAAAATAGCCGGTGGCGAGAACAGGTTAATAATCCTGTACGCCGTTTGGTTGATTTGGCCATTCACGCCAACTGTCGCCAAACTGACTTCAGAACTCTTCGTCGACTTGATCGGAAAGAACTACTTGTTCTATTCCCTCTTCGCCTGGCGATACGAGATGGTCTGGATCACTCTTCCGATCGCCGTCGTCATCGCACGGCGACTTCTATCTGCGCCACAGGAAGATCGTCGCTAGACGCACTTCACTACGTCCTCTCGTTCGACCTGGCCAAGGTCGATTTTTTTTATTCCGTCATTGCGAGGAGTGAGGCCGATGAACGACGAAGCAATCTAGGATGCCAACATCCTTAAATTGCCGCGTCACCTCACGATCTTGGAGCTCCTCGCAATGACGGGGTGGGTGGTTTTTATTTTTTCTTGCTTTTCTTACCCACCAAATCCAACCTCTTCGCTTCAGCCCAAGCAAGTTCGTAAATCTTTTTCATGGCGTCAGCGATTTCTGAACTCTCAATAATAATTCCGAGTTTTTCTCGCCAAGAAGCAATCATGATTTTATTATCGTAAATATTTATTTCCGGAGAAAAATAATATTTGTCTGGTGGAATCAAAGCTGTCTCGCGAGCTTCGGCCCGATCTTGTTTGGATCGATCAATACCGGTTGGGGTTTTTGGAATAATTGCCCGAATATGAATACCCTTCTTGGCGCGACGTTGATAATATTTTGGAAAATAATCCGGCAGGCCGGCGTGCATGTCGTCGACGGTGGCATAAGCCCGAATTGCTTCGTGCGAGGTCAGGGTATCTTCATAAACTTGTTTCAAACCTTCTTTACCTTCGTAAAATCGAATCTTGGGTCGACTGCCGACATTGTGAATGGATTTTAATTGCGGTAAAAAAGTTTTGGCTTCAAGAATTTGTTTTTCAGTTTCCCGTTTTTTACTTTCCAAAAAATTCACCACCTTATCCGGCGACTCGGCCACAAATTCTTGTTTTGGTTCTTTGCCAGAAACACTAACCAAACCGTAATTAACCAACCGACTCAAAATATCATACCCCGTCGTCCGATTCATTTCCGCCTGCCGAGCAATTTCCGAAACTGTCCCCTTACCAAGATTTAAAAGCGCCAAATAAACACTGGCCTCTTTTTCTGACAATCCTAATGAGAGGAGGAAGTTTTTAAGAGGTAAATTTGTGTTTTCCATATTTGTTTAAATCACGGATCCTCAGCCAACCGTCATTGCGAGCGCCACGCGTGGCAATCCAGAACGCCGACATCATTAGATTGCCGCGTCGCCTTACGATCTAGGAGCTCCTCGCAATGACGGAGTGATTAACAATATTTATTACAAACGAGTGGAACCTTTGCTCAAACTAACCCCCAGCCGTCATTGCGAGAAGAGAAGCCTCTGAACGACGAAGCAATCTCGGACGCCGACGTCAGTAGATTGCCGCGTCGCCTCACGAACCAACGGGCTCCTCCCTCCAAAGGCGGGCGCGGCGCAATGACGGGGTGGGTTGGTGATTTTCTCTTAACCGATTAATTCATCAAACAAATCTTTCCATTTTGGATTGTGTTCTTCTATAAGCTTAATCTTCTTTGCTCGAGAGCCAGCCTTGATCTGTTTTTCCATAGCAATTGCTCCAAGAATACTTTCACCACATTCAAAATAAACCAACTTGTTACAATTATACTTACTAGTAAAACCTTCGTTCTTTTTATTTTTATGTTCCAAGGCTCGTCTTATCAAATTATTAGTGACTCCTGTATACAAAACGGTATTTTGATAATTTGTCATTATATAAACGCAATATGACATAGAAGAATAGCTTACCCAATCCACCCCGACCGTCATTGCGAGAAGTGAAGCCGCTGAACGACGAAGCAATCTAGGACGCCGACGTCAACAGATTGCCGCGTCGCCTTACGGACTAGGAGCTCCTCGCAATGACGGGGTGTTTGGATCATTTCTATCATACCACAAACCAAAAATTGTGTCAATAATTTTCCACAATTTTTTTTATATTCATTTTTTAGACTTAAATTAGCTAAAATATAAGCATTAAGATGACGAAGAGGGTTGACAGATTCTTGACAAAAGCGAAAAATCATGGTAAGCTGGTGTGTTGTTAAGAAGCTGAGAGCTTCGAAAGCAACAAAACAACCCCAACAAAAAGGCAACAAAATGCACAGCTCTCTGACAATCAACCTTGGTATCCCTTCTGATGGAAAATTTTTGACCGTTAAAATGAACGACGGTGAAAAAGACTTCAACTGCGACATCTCTGTCGTCGAACTCGAAACTAACAACCTTCTCGTGATCTCGGCCGATATCTCCCCCGAAGCAATGAGGGTGGAACTCGGATGGTCCATGGACGATTTCAACGCCCTCACGGCCAAAGTCATCACTCAAGCCGCGGTAATCGCACACTACGCGAAAGCCGGCTGGAAATTCGTGAGTAGTCACGAAATTCCAGACAACCACGACAAGTACATCGGTTCCGTTGCCACCTTCACCTTTGTCCGTTGAACATGCGACACATAGGAGAAACCACCGCTCGGTTTCTCCGCCTTCCTCGGATCACAAGCACGGTGTTTGTGGGACGAGGTTGGACAACCTATCGACGGAGAAAAACAATGTACGTTCTTCTTATAAACCCCAGGTATCCATTCGGCGGAAACCAAATTTGGCTCAACATGTCGATCGTGGCCGTCGCAGCTCAATTGACTCATCTTGGTCATGCTGTTGATCTTCTCGATCTCAACATCGATGAGCTCGACGAACAAGCTGTGAAAGCGGCCGAAATGATCGGAGTTTCCATCTTTGGTGCAGCCTACATTCCGGGTACAGTTGAACTAATCGCTCGGCTGCAACAAATGAACCCGCTGGCCAAAGTCATTGTTGGCGGCCAAACGGCGGAACGACTCACAACCGAACAGTTTGGCCACATTTTTGGACAGACAACCATTCAAGGAAACCAAAATGGCTTGGCCGAGGCTATTGGCTGCACCGCAAACGAAATTCCAAAAGCGGAAACCGTCTCCTTTATCCCAGTTTGGAAAAGAATGGGTGAAGGTAAACTGGTGCCGTACCTCGAACACGAAGGAACACTTGTTGTCTCTGATGGTTGCCGCTATAACTGCGGTTTTTGTGCTGCCTCCAAAAATCGACCAGAATACTTTCGAAACCTCGTCGAATTCGAAGCCGACCTGCGCTATCTGATAGAGGTCGCAAAACGACACGGCTTGAAAGAGCTAAGGTTCTACGCTTCGAGCCTAGATTTTTTCCAAAATCCGACAACGGTTCGTCGATATTTGGAAATTCTGGCTTTGGTGCAAACAGAAAATGGTGTTGCCGTTCGAACACGGTGTCTGTCTTCAATGACTAGCTTTCTCCAGGCCAGCAGAACTATCCCGAACTTCGGCTCACTGCTTTCACAAGCCGGGCTCTGGTGTGTCGCTCTGGGTGTTGACGGCTCGGATAAGGCCGTCTGGCAAGCTCAGAACAAAAAACAGAATTCCTTGTCGGTCCTGACCAAATGTCTAGATTTGGGAAAGCAAATCGGTCTAACCGTCGAGATACTTATGGTATTTGGGTTTCCAGAAGACACCTTCAGAACGATCTGGAAAACGGTGTGGTTAAGTTTGACGGCCGTACTGAAGTACAACGTGATTGTCCGACCGTATCTAGCCAAATCTGCCGTACCAGGCAACGAGGGCTGGAAGACACAAAACGAAACGGTAAAAGCGATCACGTCCGACTATCGTCGATTCTACGACCTCGATTTCTGTGTCATAGGATCGTCGCTCACCGACCGCAATCAGTGGCATCGTTGGATAAGCAACGTTGCTTATGTCCTGATCTGCCTGCTTAGCCTAATTGGCAAAAGCACAACCTGGCCGCTTCTTCCACAAGGAGAAAACGGCTTGTACGGAAAAATAGCAACGGTGTTCAACCGGCTCATGCCATTTGACCGCTAGTTAGCTAGAGCGCGCCGGGCGCAACAACTTCCCGGCAACTTTGCTTGCGCGCAAACACAAGATGAAAAATCCGACCCATGAGGGGAGGATTTTTTGTTTAAGATGGCTGCGGGATGTTACGAATCAACGAATTTTGTCGAAATCGCGAATACAACGAATTGACAACGAATTTTGGGTTAAAGTCACGAGGCGAGATCCCTCTCGGCTCGGGATACCCGTTAAAGGACGTCGTCAAGTGGATATCTCTAAACTTGAGTTCCAAAACTAAACTTTGCGTGATCATACGGTTGTTTGGTTTCAATGGTTTT
>JAGVPA010000067.1 GCA_020052445.1 bacterium | reverse complement strand
CGACGAGTAATTAGAATTCCATTGGTAATTAACAAACTAAAATAGCCCCTTATAGGGGCTTTCACGAAACTACCGGCTCTGCCGGTAGAGAATCATTTATTACGATCGAAAAATAAAAGAAGAAAATGAAAATACAACCATTGGTATTATTCTTTGCAAGGAAAAGGATGATTTTGTGGTCGACTTTACTTTACCAGAAGATAATAAAAAGATTTTTGCCAAAAAATATCAGCTTTATCTGCCGAGTAAAAATGAATTAAAGAAGGAATTAAAAAGGATTACTACCAAACAAGATTTGGTAGTACAAAAAAATGTATAATTGAGGATTTTTAACTTTGTTTTTTTACTTCCAAAAAATATGCTCGAATGGGAAAATGTTTATTTGAAGAAATCGTCGATCGCCGGTCGAGGAATTTTTGCTAAACGTGATATTAAAAAAGATGAGTTGGTTTTTAATTTCCAAGGCCCGATTATTAAATACCCTTTTTATCCAAATGATTTTAAAGGACCACACTGGTTGAATTTTGGCGATAAGATTTGGGGTATGCCGCTTGAAACTAACCCTTGGCGTTTCATAAATCATTCGTGCCAATCTAATGTTGGTTTTAGAAAAAAAAATGAGATCGTGGCCATGAGGAATATTAAAAAAGACGAAGAAATATTTGTTGATTATTCTATAACTGAAGGCGTGGCTAAGAAATGGAAATTGAAATGTCGTTGCGGATTAAAAAAATGTCGAGGAGTTATTTCTTCAATCCAACATTTACCTCAAACTATTTTTGATCAACAAAAAAAGTATATCCCGAAATTTTTACGTGATTGTTTTTTGTCTGAAAAGACCTATAAAAAAGATAAAACAAAAGGTTTGTTTGCTAAACGTACTATCAAACGTGGAGAAAAAATTTTTGTCGTTGGTGGTCCAGTGATAAATTATCCTTTTTCACCGGATTATCGAATTGGTCCGAACTGGTTAATGGTAGGAAAAAGATCGTGGATTATTCCGGTCGATGATAGTCCTTGGTTATCCATCAGACACTCTTGTCAACCAAACGTCGGATTTGATAAACAGAATACTGTCGTGGCCATGAAAACAATAAAAGCTAATCAAGAGATTAGCATCGATGATTCAGTCACCGAAGCTGGTCCAAGTTGGCACGAAAAATGTAATTGTGGTGAGAAAAATTGTCGAAAAATAATTAACTCCATCCAATTCTTGCCCAAAAAAATTTATAAAAAATATTTGCCGTTTATTCCCATTTATCTTCAAAAAGTTTATCGAGAGAATAAAGAATCTCGCCTTGATTATAAAAAGAAAGAGCCCCACAAGGACGGAACCTTGTAGGGCTATCTTTCCATTGGTGATGTCGTTATAATACCTTAAATAAAAGAAAACGTCAAGTTTAACTATGTTTCAATTTTACAACACACTTACTCGCCATAAGGAGGAATTTAAGCCAGCTAATCCGCCAGCCGTTTCTTTTTATCAGTGTGGTCCGACGGTTTATTGGACTCAGCATATTGGAAACATGCGGGCCATGGTTTTGGCAGATTTTTTAGTTCGTTCCTTGAGGTATTCGGGTTTTAAAGTTAAGTTTGCTCGGAATTATACCGACGTTGGACACCTTACTTCTGACGAAGATTCAGGCGAAGACAAAATGGAAAAAGCTGCCAAGCGGGAAGGGAAATCGCCGCTCGAAATTGCCGAACACTACATTGAGGTTTTTGAAAACGATGTGGCGGCTTTGAATTGTTTGGAACCGGACGTTAAACCTCGGGCCACGGAATATGTAAAACAGATGCAGGAAATGGTTCAGGCGCTTATTGATAAAGGTTTTTGTTACGCCACTGATTTGGCGGTTTATTTCGATATCTCTAAAGCCAAAGATTACACCCGTCTTTCCGGTCAGGATTTGGAAAAAAATATTTCTGAGGCTGGTAAGGGCGACGCGAGTGATCCAGGTAAAAGAAATTCAGCCGATTTTTCGGTTTGGTTTTTTAAGGCTGGAGCTCATAAAAATGCTTTGCAAACCTGGTCACATAAATTTATTTTTTCCGATGGTAAAATTATTGAGGGTGAGGGTTTTCCCGGTTGGCATTTGGAATGTTCAGCCATGAATTACGCAATTTTTGGGCCGACGATTGACATCCACATGGGCGGTGTCGAACATATCCCGGTTCATCATACGAACGAGATTGCTCAGATCGAGGCATTTAGTGGCGAAAAATTCGTTCATCTTTGGTTGCATAATGAACATTTAATGGTTGATGGCGGAAAAATGTCCAAGTCGCTTGGTAATGTTTATTCTGTTGATAGTTTAAAGGAGCAAGGTTTCGAACCTTTGGTTTATCGTTATTTTTTACTCGGTGCTCATTATCGTTCCAAACAAAATTTTACGCTTGAGGCGCTTCAGGGTGCGAAAAGCGCTTTTGATAAACTCCGCGAAACCGTTCGTGATTGGGAAGTTTCTGGCGAAAAAATATCCGAGGAATACAAAAAACGTTTTTTCTCAGCCATCGAGGATGATTTGAATACACCTCAAGCACTTGCAGTTATGTGGGAAATGATTGGCGATGCTACCTGTCCGAGTTCGGAAAAAGCGGCGACACTTTTGGAATTCGACAAAGTCCTCGGTCTCAAACTCGACGAGTTCATTGGTAAAAAAACTGAGGTTCCTGACGAGGTAATGATTTTGGTCAAAGCTCGCGAAGCAGCTCGGGTAAATAAGAACTGGTCAGAGTCAGATCGGCTGCGCGATGAAATTGCTAAACTCGGATTTATTGTTGAAGATACTCCACAAGGACAAAAAATTAAAAATGTGTTAGTATAAATGCATTATGGCATTGCCGTGGAAAAAAGAAGTTAAAAAGACCGGACAAGAAATTCCTCAAGTTAGCAAGCAATCGGAAAAGTTGCCTGATTTTGGTGTGTCGCCGGTTTCAGAAAACTTAGAAAAAAAAATCGAACAGCCAGTTGTTTTATCCGAGACTACCGAATCAACCCAAGCGACCGAACAAATCGGTGAAGTAATCAGTGAGGCGGTTATTCCACCACCAACCGTCGCCGTACCAGTTGTTCAGCCAGTAATTAAAGATGAATTTACCAAAGAAATTGAAAATATTTTGTCCGAAGATTTGACTGACGTCTTTTTAAAAATGAATCCGGCACAACAAGAAGAATTTCGAGTTAAGGGCGAAGAAACGGCTTCCAAGATCCGAGTTCTTTTGAGTGCGACCAAGGTTAATGTTAAAAAAATTCTAGTCTTGATTGGTGAATGGTTAAAAATGGTGCCCGGTATCAATCTTTTTTTCTTGGAACAGGAGGCAAAAATAAAAACCGATAAAATCCTTCTTAATAGTGAAGACCTAAAAAAAGAAGGAAAATTATAAGCCATGTTTCTAACTTTTTTCGAAGCTTTTGTGGCTGAGGAGCAACCATTAATTGGACTTCCGGACATGACAGTTACTCCGGATTTGTTTCTTCCCACCTTAATTTTAATCGGCTTAGTTATAGGCGGTTTGGTTTATGTCGGGTTGCTAATCGCCCGTTTCTTTTTGTTGCGTCAAGTGCATGGTCGAAACGGCGGTTTGGAATTAATTGTTTTGCAAATTGCCATTCCTAAATTCCGTCGGGCCGAGGAGGCGACTAAAGAAACTTCGCTCGAACAAATTCGTCAGTCAATTGCCGTAGCTGAATCGCTTTTTTCGGCGATCGGCGGAATGAAAGCTCAGAAAAAATTTAAACACTGGCTTTTTGGCCGGGATGACGAAATGGCTTTTGAAATTGTCGCTAAAAATAAAATGATTTATTTTTACGTGGCCGTGCCAAAAAAATTACAAACGCAAATCGAACAACAAATTTCCTCCGTTTATCCTGATGCGCATATCGAACAACAGGAAGACTATAATATTTTCACGCCAACCGGAACCGTGGTTGGTATGTACTTAACTTTTAAACGCGATTCCGGTTTTCCGATTAAGACTTATCAAAAATTGGAAAGTGATCCTTTGAATGCCATTACTAACGCCCTTTCTAAAATTCAAGACAACGAAGGTGTGGTTGTGCAATACGTGGTGCGTTCGGCCCGCAGTAGTTGGCGGAAAAAAGGTTTGAGTATTGCCAAACGCATGCAACAAGGTACGCCACTTGACGACGCGGTGGCTGGTCGAGCTTTTGGTAAAAAGAAAGAAGGTTTTTTTGATTTTTTAAAGAGTGAAACTACCAAGCCGCAACAGCCGGAAACTTATCGTTTGTCGCCAATGGAGGAGGATGCGGTTAAAGGTATCGAACAAAAAGCCAGTAAGGGTGGTATGGAAGCCAATATTCGTCTGATTGTTTCTACCCAATCGCCGGAACGAGCCGAGGCTACACTGGCTGAACTTTTTACGGCTTTTTCGCAATTCAGTATTTACCAATTTGGCAATGCTTTTGGTAGAACAATTCCAAATTCCAAAAATCGTTTGGTTCGTCGTTTTATTTATCGGACTTTTGAAGAAAGGTATAAAATTATTTTGAACACCGAAGAAATGGCTAGTTTGTGGCACTTACCTTTGCCGACCACTGAAACGCCAAATATTCATTGGATGTCCGCACGTCGTGGGGCCGCGCCATCGGAAGTTCCAGGTGACGGTCCAGACAATCTTTTTATTGGCAACAATTTTTATCGTGGCAAAAAAACTCCGGTTTACATTAAAAAACCCGATCGTCAGCGTCACATGTATGTGATCGGTAAATCCGGTACCGGTAAATCTCAGTTTTTGGCCAACATGATTATTCAGGATATTAAAAAGGGCTACGGCGTTTGTGTTATCGACCCGCACGGCGATCTTATCGATCAAGTGGCCGGCAATATTCCTAAGGAGCGCGTTGATGACGTGATTGTTTTTAGTCCATCAGATGTCGATCGTCCAATCGGTTTAAACATGTTGGAAGCCAAGACTGAAGATCAAAAAGATTTCGTTTGTCAGGAAATGGTTTCGATTTTTTACAAATTAGTGACCGACCCTTCCATGATCGGTCCAATGTTTGAGCACCAAATGCGTAACGTTATGTTAACGCTTATGGCCGATGAAGAAAATCCGGGTACTTTGGCAGAAATTCCTCGTATGTTTACTGATCAGGAATATGCTGATGAATGGATCGCCAAGTTAAAAGATCCCATGGTCAGAAATTTTTGGGAAAAAGAAATGGCTAAGACCTCTGACTTTCACAAATCAGAAATGCTTGGTTATCTTATTTCTAAAGTTGGTCGCTTTGTAGAAAACGGCATGATTAGAAATATCATCGGCCAATCGCACAGTAGTTTTGATTTGCGCGAAGTTATGGATAGCCAAAAAATTCTCTTGGTTAACTTGTCTAAGGGTTTGGTTGGTGAAATCAACGCCAACTTACTTGGTTTGATTATTGTTTCAAAGTTGCAGATGGCCGCGCTGGGCCGAGCTAACATGGAGGAACATTTGCGTAAAGATTTTTATCTGTATATCGACGAATTTCAAAACTTCGTTACCAACTCCATCGCCACCATTTTGTCCGAAGCTCGTAAATATCGATTATGTTTAGTTATGGCTCACCAATATTTAAATCAGTTGGTGGATAATGGCGGTAAGTCAGAGGTTCGCGATGCTGTGCTCGGTAACGTTGGTACAACCTTTGTGGCTCGCGTTGGACCTGAAGACACTGAAATTTTGGAAAAACTTTATACACCAAATTTTTCCGGTTACGATTTGATTAACTCAGAAATGTATACTTGGTATACAAAAATGATTGTCGATAACACCGCGGTCAGGCCCTTTACTATGAAGACAGTTATGCCACCAAAAGGCAATCCGGAATTACGCAAAGCCATCTACGAACTTTCGCGTTTAAAATACGGTCGTGACAAAGTTTTGGTCGAAGCGGAAATTATGGAACGAGCCAACCTGGGTGCGCCAAACGCTCCAGCCGCAGATTTGGGTCAGGTTGGGGAATCGAAGTTTTAGATAGGGGGGTGCGAATAACGAATTTTGTTACGAATTTACGAATATACGAATGTTGATGATCAATCGTAGAGACAGGGCATTGCCCCACGGCTGGCCTATTCTTTCAAAAAGGTCTAAAATTACGAGGTAAATATTAACCTTGGTCAATATGAAACCAAAACAAAAAGAACAAAATCTGCTT